>JAPLNP010000422.1 GCA_026401055.1 Planctomycetia bacterium | reverse complement strand
CGGCGATCCGCTTGCACGCTTCGCGTGTCGGCTCGACGATCCAGCCCTTGCCGTCCTTGCGGAACAGGTACACCCGGTTTCCGACCAGGCTGGGCGACGACGAGAAGTCGGTCTCGAAGTCCTCTTCCCAGAGCATTCCGCCCTTCTTCGCGTCGTAGCACGTCACGGTTCCGGTGCTGGTCGATAGCAGCAGGAACTCGCCGGTGGCCAAGGGACTCACCAGGTCGGGCAGCCCGTCCTCGCCCTTCCACGCGACGTGCGTTTTTGTCACGTCCCCTTGGCCGTCGGCGCGCAGCGCGAACCACTTGCAGTACTCGTTGCCGATTTGAACCAGCCCGTCGGCAAACACCGGCGAGACGCCGTGGTCACCGCTCAAGAGTCTCGCCCGCCAAAGCTCCTTGCCGTCGGCCGGCGAGTAGGAGATCACCCAGGGCCAAGCCGCGGCGACAATCTGGTCGCGGTCGGCGTGGCGGAAAACGATCGGGGTGGCCCAGGAGTTGGGCACCTCGCGCGGCATTTCCCAAACCGTCTTGCCCGTCGTGCCCTCCAGGGCCAAGAGCTTGGACTTGCCGTCCTTCACCGACGCTTGGTCGAACTGGATCAGGACTAGGTTTTTGTACATCACCGGCGACGAAGCGTGGCCGTACATGTTCTCGGGCACGCCGAGACTTCGCGTCCAGACGATCTTGCCGTCGAAACCCAGCGCGGCGACGTCGCCGTTGGCGAACATGGCGTAGACGCGGCGGCCGTCCGTGGTGACCGTCGGCGCGGCGTAGCCGGTGTCCTCCATCACCTTGGGCGGCTCGGCGGTGCTCTGGGGCGTGCCGGGAATCGGTTGGCTCCAGAGCAGCTTGCCGTCTTTGGCGTCGAAAGCGTAGACCTCGCGTTGCCGGTCGGTCGCCCCAGTCAAGAACACGCGATCGCCCCAGACCACCGGCGAGTTGTTGCCCGGCAATGGCACCTTCGTCTTCCAGACGATGCCCTCGCCGGAGGCGCCGTTCCACGCCGTCGGCAGGTTCGTATAGGCCGAAACGCCCGAGCCGCCTGGCCCGCGGAATCGAGGCCAGTACTTGTGGACATCGGCGTCGGTGGGAAGATCGGACGCCGGCGCGACGGCAGCGGTCGTCGTGGTCGTGGTCGTGGTGCCCTCGGCGGATGGAGATGTCATGGAAGCTCCACTCGGAGCCGGTTCGCGCATCTCCGCCAGCGCTTCGTCACTGCCCGGCAGTTCGCTCCGCGACGAGAGCGTCAGCGCCGTCGCCGCCGCGACCAGGACCAGGGCCAACGCGGCGACCGACGCCCGGGCGATGCGATGGGTCCGAGCCTCGGTGTCCAGCGGGGCCGCGGCCGGCTCGGGCATCGAGGGCTTTCGCCGCAGCGTCGCCGCCGTCCGAGCCGCCGCGAGGAACACGAACACGCCGAGCAACAGCAGGTGGCCGCCGGCGTGGGCGAATTGCCGCTGCCGATAGTACGCCTCGCGCAGCGAGAAGTCCATCGCGCGAATCTCTTCCTTCAGCGCCTCGTCGCGAGGATGCTCGACCAATTCAGCCTTGAGTTCGAGGAACTCCGGCGAGTCCAACGGGTCCTTGACCTGCCGCCGGGCGTAGTCGACCAGTAGCATCGCGCTGACGATCACCGAGAACACGCCCGCCACCCACGCCGTCCGCGCCGCGATCGGGTACCGCTCCTCCGCTTTCCGCCTTCCGCCTTCCGCTTTCTCCTCCACTTCGATCAACCCCAGCCGTGCTTGCTCCTGGGGGCAGTACCAGAAACACCGTCCGCAAGAGACGCAGTTGGCCGGGTTGGGATCGTAATCCGCTCGCCGCCGCCGGATCGACAAGTGGATCAGCTTCACGCCGACGACCAAGCCGATCCACGCCCCCAGGGCCATGCCGGCCAAGGCGAGCTTGTGCCGCTGGGCCAGCGCGGCGGCGTACAGGTCCCCAAGCGGACGGCCGGTGTTGCGGAAGGCGTCGCTGGCGTCGGTCGTGCCCTCGACCAGCCCGAGGTTCTCGGAGCGAACCCGCTCGGCCAACGCGACGGTCGGATCCAGCCGCGATAGCGGCACCGCCAGTTGCCTTCCCAGCATCCCGCCGCCGATCACCAGCACCGGCAGCAGCGCCAAGAGCAACCCCAGTCGCCGCCGCGCCACCGGCCGCGCCTCGGGCCGCTGGTCCACGGTCGGCGGGTCAATCGCCCCGTAGGGACAAGCGTCTTCGCACAACCGGCATTGAATGCACTCGTCGGGCGTGACCCTGGCGTGCCACTTCGACACCTTCGACACGAGCCCGAGGATCGCCCCGTACGGGCAAAGGAACCGGCAGTAGGGCCGGCCGATGAAGACGCCGATCACCAGGAGGCAGCCGCCCGCGACGAGCATGTTCACCGTGCCGCCGAGACGGAAGAAACCGACGAACGGATCGTACCGGCAGATGAGAAACGCCGAGCCGGTGGCCGCCAGCGCCACGCCCGCCCCAAGGTACACGTATGGCAGAAGCCCCAACGCCTGCTCCAGCCACCGCGGCACGCGAACCGGCCGGACGGCGGCGAGTTCCTGGACCGCGCCCAGCGGGCAGACCGCCGCGCAGAACGTGCGGCCGAAGAACAGCGTAAAGAGGATCGGCAGCCCGAAAAACGCGATGACCACAACGGGAATCGCGTACGTCGGATCGGCCAGCGCGAGCGTCACGTTCTGGATGGCGCCGATCGGGCAGACGCAGCCCTCGCGAACGAAGCCGAGCCAGACGATCGAGCCGATCGCGACGGCCACGAGCCCCCGTCGCGACCGCGAGCCCAGCGCGAAGTAGCTGGCCAGCACGAGCCCCAACACGAGCACGCCCAGGTCGACGTATTCCATCACCGCCGGCCGCGGCGGCTTGACTTGAGTTTCCGGCAGCGCGTGGTCGGTGAAGTCGGGCGGGGGAAACCGCTCGATGCCCCAGGCCATGCCCGGCGCGAGAATCGCCGCGACCACGACAAGGCCCATCATCGGAAGCAAGGCTCTGGCAATCCGCGTCACGCCGTCGGTTTCCTGTCTTTGAGCAAATAGGGATCGGCGGCCGGCACGCGGACGAACGCCCGGGAGGGACACGCCGCCGCGATGGCGCACTCGTTGCAGTTGTCGCAAGCGTCCTGATCGACCTGCAGGTAGAGCGACCCGTTGCCGAAAGCGTTGCAGCCCTTGACGCACTTGCCGCAGCCGATGCACAGCGCGTCGTCGATGGTGTACTCGTGGTAGGGGTCCTCGACGAACATGCGGCGGATCGCGCCGGTCGGGCAAAGCTGGTTCTCGGCCCCCGAGTTCAGAGCGTTCGGGTCCGGCTCGAAATAGCCCGTGCAAAGCTTGCAGTAGCCACACATCGAAAAACTATGAACGCAGACCACGGCCGACTTGTCCTTGACGCAGCGGGTGGCGCAGTTGCCGCAGGCGACGCACGTGTTGGGGTCGATCTGCCAGCGGGAGTCATCGGTCTGGCCGCGACGTCCGGCCAAGAACGCCCCGAGGCCGGTCAGGCCGATCACGCCGGCCATCCGCAGCCCGTCGCCGACAAACGCCCGGCGGTCGATGTTCGGATTGGGTGTGGCCATGGGTGTTACCTTTTCAACTCTCGCGGGCGATCGCATCGGGCCAGCAAGGGGCACTCGCCGCAGGCGGCGACGGGGCAGCGAACCGTCGAGTCGGCGCGCCGCGACCACAACACCGCGGACAGCGTCGCCAGTGCCGTCAGCGCGGCCCCGCGCAGGACACGGCGAAGCCACCGTCGCCGGTTCTCGCGTTCCGGTTGCGTTTCGTTCATGGAGTCGCTTCCGATGGTTTGTCCTTGTGCTGGAAAATCCGCACCGAGTGAGTCGCCGGATCGAGCACGAGCACGCGCTGCCGGCTGTCGACCGCCAGGTCCATGGCCAGCAGCTTGTACTCCTCCCGAGTTTCCTCGGTGATGGTTTCGGTCGGAGCCAATTGCCCGGGCCCAGCCACGACGCATTCGAACCGGCCGTCGCCGGAGTAGATTTTGACGCGGGGGATGCCTTTCTCGGCGGTGACGATCCGCCCGT
>JAPLNP010000293.1 GCA_026401055.1 Planctomycetia bacterium | reverse complement strand
GCTGCTGCGAGGGCACCTGTACCCACGTCTGGAACTACGAGCACGCCATGGCCCGGTTGTTCCCCCAACTCGAACGCTCCGCGCGGGAAATGCAGGACTTCGGCGTCGGTTTCGATCCGGCAACCGGCATGATCGGTTTCCGCGGCGAAGCCCATCAGAACTGGGCGGCCGATGGCCAGTGCGGCACGATCCTCAAGGCGTACCGCGAATACCAGGTGTCCGCCGACGATGCCTTCCTCCGGGTTCGCAGCACAACACGTACGACATCAATTTCTTCGGCCCGAACACGATGGTCGGCTCGCTCTACCTCGGGGCGCTTCGCGCGGCCGAGGAGATGGCCCGGGACGTCGGCGATAAGGCGTTTGCCGATCGCTGCCGGGGGATTTTCGAGGCCGGGCGCAAGGCGACGCTCGAGAAGCTTTTCAACGGCGAGTACTTCATCCAGAAGGTGGACCTGGCGGCCCATCCCAAGCACCAGTACGGCAACGGCTGCTTGTCCGATCAGCTTTTCGGGCAAGGCTGGGCCCATCAGGTCGCCCTGGGATACCTCTATCCCAAGCCGGCGGTGGACAAGGCGCTCGGAGCGATTTGGAAGTACAACTGGGCGCCCGACGTCGGCCCGCAAAACGACGCCTACAAGCCCGACCGGTGGTTCGCCAGCCCCGGCGAGGCAGGTTTGTTCACGTGTACGTGGCCGGCGGGCGACCGGATCGCCGAGCCGGTGCTGTATAAGAACGAAGTCTGGACCGGGATCGAGTACCAGGTCGCCGGCCACATGATATGGGAGGGCATGATTACCGAAGCGCTGGCCATCTGCCGCGGCGTCCACGAACGTTACCACCCCGCCAATCGCAACCCGTGGAATGAGATCGAGTGTGGCGACCACTACGCCCGGGCGATGGCCTCGCACGGCGTGTTCCTGGGCCTGTGCGGGTTCGAGTACCACGGGCCGAAGGCTCATCTGGGCTTCGCCCCGCGGCTCGCGCCGAAGGATTTCCGCGCCGCCTTTACATCGGCCGAGGGCTGTGGTACCCTGGTGCAGAAGCGAGACGGCACGCGGCAAACGAACCGAGTCGAAGTCAAGTGGGGCAAGCTGCGGTTGGCGAGCCTCGCGTTCGAGTTGCCCGAGGGAGCAAAAGCCGGCGGCGTCACGGCCACGGCGGCGGGAAAGAAGGTTGAGGTCGAATACAAGCAGGACGGCCGTCGGTTGACCGTCAAGCTCTCGCAGCCGATCGTGGTCGACAAGAATGAACACGTCGAGATTGAGATCGTGGTGTAGCACGGGTGGCACCGACGATTTTCCGGAGCAGGCGGTCCAGTTGAAAGGACACCTTCGGAAGATCGTCGGTGTTGCGGAGCAATAAGAGGACCGCAGAACACCGAGCCCTATCGAATGCCGAACTGCCCCAATCCTCCCGGTGCTACGCACCACCGACGATTCTCCGAAGGCGCTTTCTCTGATGGGAGAACCTGTTCCGGAGAATCGTCGGTGCCACCCGGCGCCGTGAAACAACCATCCTCCCAGGACAAGGAGACCTTCCCATGCGACGTTTCGTAACGATGTCGATCCTGACGCTGGCGGCCGGGCTGATTCTCCTCGACGCCGCGCCGGCCCAGGAGACGCTGACGTACCCGGACCTGGTCCGGCGGCTCACGGGGCTTGAGCACCTGGCCGTATTGCCCGCCAAAGGTGAAACGTGCAAGCAGTGGTCCAGTTGGGACCGTGCGAGCAAGTACGACGCGGCGGCGGGCAAGTACGTCGCCTGGGACGCCAACGGCGACGGCGGCCATTTCATCCGCCGCGAAGGCGACCGGGTCGTGATGGCCGAGATGGAAGGCCCGGGCTGCATCTTTCGGACATGGTCGGCGCTGGCAAAGTCGGGCCGTGTGAAGATCTACGTCGACGGCCAAGAAACACCCGCCGTGGACATGCCGTTCGAGCACTACTTCGACGGCAAGCACGCCCCGTTTGACTATCCGATGCTCTCGTACAACCTGTCCGATCAGGGTTGCAAGGGTTTTGACCTCTACTACCCGATCCCGTACCAGAAGTCCTGCAAGATCGTGGCCGAGCCGGACTGGGGACAATACTATCAGTTCACCTACGCGACGTTCCCCAAGGGAACAAACGTGCCCACGTTCAGCGCCGCCGTGGCCAAGGAAAACGCCGCCGCGCTGGCCGCGGTGAACGATTTCCTCCGCGATCGACAGGGAACCGACCCGGCCGCGCCTCGCGAGGGACAAGACACCTTCCGCGACACGGTCCGGGTCGCCTCGGGGGACACCGCCAGCGTGCTCGAATTGACCGGCGCCCGGGCGATCACCGCCATTCGCGTTTCGTCCGCGCGCGGCACTCAAGAGGAAGAAATGGAGGCCGCCCGGAAACTCGTCCTGCGGATCACTTGGGACGACCAGAAGGAGCCGGCGGTCTGGTGTCCGCTGGGCGACTTCTTCGGCACGGCCCCCGGCATCAATTACTACAAATCGCTCGCGACGGGCATCACCGAAGGCCGCGGCGGCTACGCTTATTGGTACATGCCATTTGCCAAGAATGCCAAAGTCGAACTGGTGAACGAAGACGGTCGCGACCACGAGATCGACTACGAGATCGTCCACGCGCCGCTCGGACGCCCGTTCGAGGGCCTGGGCCATTTCCACGCCAAGTGGCACCGCGACGTCTTTGAGCTGCCGAAGGATCGCTGGCCCGACTGGGTGATGCTGCGGACGCAAGGCCGCGGGCGGTTCTGCGGCGTGATGTTGCACGTCTGGAATCCGCTGGGCGGCTGGTGGGGCGAAGGCGACGAGAAATTCTTCGTCGACGGCGAGAAGTTCCCCTCGACGTTCGGCACCGGCAGCGAGGACTACTTCGGCTACGCCTGGTGCGACCCCAACCTGTTCCAGCGGCCGTTCCATTGCCAAACGCACGACGAGCGCAACGCGGGCCATCAGTCGGTGCTGCGGTGGCAGGTGGCCGACAACGTGCCCTTCCAGGAATCGTTCGAGGGATGCATCGAGAAGTACTACACAAACCAGGAACGGGGAACCCTCTACGCCCTGGTTGCCTGTTGGTATCTCTCGCCCGACGGCGTCGACCCCTTCGGGCCGGTCCCGGTCGAAGAGCGGGACGGATACTACGTTAGTCCGCCGCGGACCGCCGCCGGATTCAAGATCCTGGGCCGTCCCCGGGGCGCCGTCGATACTCAGGGAATGGCCGGGTTCGGCGAGGGCAAGTGGCAGCGCGACGACCAGCTCTGGTGGACCGGCGCGCAGCCGGGCGACAAGCTCGACCTCGTCGTGCCGGTGAAGTCCACCGGCCCGTGCGACCTGAGCGTCGTCTTGACCAAGGCCCAGGACTACGGCATCGTCCAACTATACCTTGACGGCAAGAAGGTCGGCGATCCGATCGATCTCTACAACCCCGATGTGGTTCCGACCGAGCCGATCCCGCTTGGCCGGCACGACCTGACCGAGGGCGAGCACAAGCTCACCGTCGAGATCGTCGGCGCCAACGACAAGGCGATCAAGAGCTACATGTTCGGCCTGGACTACGTCATTTTCAAGCCGGCGCGATGACAACGAACAGGATCGACGATGCCTCCGGACAAGCCGCTGGCCGCGATGGCCGGAATCCACAAGCACTTCGGCGGCGTCGAGGTCCTGCGCGACGTCCGGTTCGAGGTGTTTGGCGGCGAGGTACACGTGCTAGCCGGTGAAAACGGCGCCGGCAAGAGCACGCTCATAAAGATTCTCGCGGGCGTCTACTGCGATTTCCAGGGCACGATTGAGATCGACGGCCGCCGGGTTCGCCCCCGCTCGCCGATCGAAGCCCGGGCGATGGGCGTCGCCGTGATCCACCAGGAACTCTCGCTCGTGCCCTCGATGAGCGTGGCTGACAATCTCTTTCTCGGCCAACCGCTCACCAACCGGGGACTCGTGCGCGACGGCGAGCATCGTCGCCAGGCCCGGACGCTGTTGGGCCAGTTGGGCATCGAGCCGGACGTCAACCGCGCGGTCGAAGACTTACCCATCGGAACACGGCAACTGGTAGAGATCGCCAAGGCCCTGCGTCACGACGCCCGCGTGATCGTGATGGACGAGCCGACCAGCGCGCTCACGGCCCCGGAGGTCGAACGGCTGTTCGCCCTGATCCAGTGTCTGAAGGCGCAGGGCCGCGCGATCGTCTACATCACGCACAAGATGGAGGAGATCGAGCGGATCGCCGACCGCATCACCGTGTTGCGCGATGGCCTGTGGGTCGGCACGGCCCCGGCTCGGGAACTCCCCACGCCCAAACTCATCCAATGGATGATCGGCCGCGAAGTCGAGAGCCAGTTCCCCCGGCATCAGCCGCGGCCCGGGCCGGTGCTATTGCGGGTTGAAGATTTCTCCGTGTTCGACGGCTCGCGGCGGGGGCGGCCACTTGTGGACCGCGTTTCGCTCAGTGTCCGCTCGGGCGAAATCCTGGGGATTGGCGGCTTGCAGGGCTCGGGGGCGAGCGAACTATTGATGGGACTTTTCGGCGGCTACGGCCGGTTGGCCCAAGGCCGGGCGTGGCTCGACGAAACGCCGCTGGCGATCCGGTCACCGCGCCACGCCATCCGCCGCGGCATTGCACTGTTGACCAACGACCGGAAGGCGACCGGCCTGGTGCTCTCGATGTCGATCGTGGCCAACGCGACGATGGCCGACCTCGCTCGCCTCTCGCCCGGCGGCTGGCGACGCCCCCGTGGCGAATGGGCAGCCGCCGCGCGGCTCGGCCGGGCGTTGAACCTTCGGGCGGCGTCGCTCGGGATGGAAGCCGGCGAGCTTTCGGGCGGCAACCAGCAGAAGGTGGCCCTGGCCAAGTGGCTTCAGACCGACCCCCGGCTGCTGTTGCTCGACGAGCCCACCCGGGGCGTCGACGTCGGCGCGAAGCACGAAATCTACGAGTTGATGAACCAGTGGACTTCGCGGGGAATCGGCATTATCCTGATTACTTCGGAAATGCCGGAGTTACTGGCCATGAGCGACCGGATCGTGGTGATGCACCGCGGCCGGGTCACGTCGCAGCTTTCCCGCGAGGAGGCGACGGCTGACCGGGTGCTCGAGGCGGCCATGGGCAAGCAGATGGAGAATCTCGCGACGTGAACACCTCGGAGCGCACCCCGCTACGCGCGATCGCCACGAGCCTGGGCAGCCCCGCCGGCCGGGCGCTCGTCGCTCTGCTGCTGGTGCTCGTCTTGGGCGGGGTGGTCAATGCGGAGGGAGCGTGTTTCAAGCTGGGCCCCCACCGCGGCATGCTCCGCCAGGCGGCGGTGTGTGGCATCCGCGCCTGCGGCATGACGCTGGTGATCATCACCGGCGGGATCGACCTGGCGGTGGGCAGCGTCCTGGCCCTGGTGGCGGTCTCGTTCTCGCTGATGACGATCCACTGGGCCTGGTCCGCGTGGCTGGCGGCGCCACTGGCGCTGGCGATCGGGGCGGCCTGCGGCGGCGTGTCCGGAACGCTCGCCGCCCGGCTGCGGCTCCAGCCGTTCATCGCCACGCTGGCCATGATGGTCTTCGCCCGGGGAATGGCCAAATGGGTCAGCGGGGGCCAGAAGATTTCGACCGCGGTGCAAAACGCCGACGGGACGTATCGCTACGTGGACGTGCCCGGGGTGTTCCGAGCGATCGACTCCCGGATCTTCGGCGACAACCTGTCGGTGGTGACGCTGATCTTCCTGGCGTGCGCGGCGCTGACGTGGATCGCCTTGGCGCGGCATCGCTGGGGACGCGAACTGTACGCCATCGGCGGCAACGAGGAGGCCGCGAGGCTCTCCGGCGTGCCGGTCGTGTGGGCAAAAACCCTCGCCTACGTCGTCTGCGGCGTCCTGGTCGCCGTGGCGGGCATCTGCCAGGCCGCCCAGGAGCAGCAGGGCGACCCCGAGGCGGGCATGGGCTACGAACTGACGGCCATCGCCATCGTCGTGATCGGCGGCACCAACCTGATGGGCGGACGCGGCGGCATCGGCCTGACGCTCATCGGCACCCTGACGATCGGCTACCTCGACAAAATCCTCAGCGTCAACGCCGTCCCCGAGGCCGGCCGACTCGTCCTGACCGGCATCATCATCGTCGCCGCCGTCCTTACGCAGAAACGACGGAGATGGTAGGGTAGTTGTCAGTTGTCAGTTGTCAGTGAAAACGCCCCCGGACTGCGTCCGGGGGGTCCCGTTTTCCGAAATTCGTCGTTATCGGCTGGAGGAACCGCGTGATGGTCAGGCGTCATTTCACTTTCCTATGGATTCTTGCGATCGCACTGTTCGTCGGGTGCTCGTCGGGCGACAAGGACGCGACCCGTGCCGCGGGCAAAGCGAGAGACTTCTACACGATCGGCATGAGCCAGTGCAATCTGGGCGAGCCGTGGCGGGTGCAGATGAACGCCGACCTCAAGGCCGCCGCCGACAAACACCCCAACATCGAGATCGTCTTCAAGGACGCGCAGAACGACACGCTCAAACAACGTGCCCACGTCGAGGAATTCGTCAGCGCGGGCGTCGATCTCTTGATCATCAGCCCCAAGGAAGCCGCGCCGCTGACCGAGCCCGTGGCCAAGGCCGTCGACGCGGGAATCCCCGTCATCGTGCTCGATCGGGCCGTGCAAGGAGACAATTACACCTGCTTCATCGGGGCCGACAACAAGCTCATCGGCAAGGCCGCCGGAGCATGGTTGGCCAAGAAGCTCGGCGACAAGGGAAAGGTGGTCGAACTGAAGGGCCTGATGACGTCGATCCCGGGCCATGACCGCCACTCGGGCTTTCTGGAGGGCATCGCCGGCAGCGGCCTCGAGGTGATCTTCGAGGCCGACATGAAGTGGCTGGAGCCCGACGCGAGGAAGGAAATGGATTCCGCCCTGGCCCGATTCGACACGATCGACGCCGTCTACGCCCATAACGATCCCGGCGCCCACGGCGCGTACCTGGCGGCCAAGGCGGCCGGCCGGGAGAAGGACATTGTTTTCGTCGGCATCGACGCCCTGCCGCAGGAAGGGGTCGCCTACGTCGCGCAAGGAATCCTGAGCGCGACGTTTCAATACCCCACCGGCGGCGCCGAGGCGATCGACACGGCGCTCCGGATCCTCGCCGGCGAAGAGGTGCCCAAGAAGATCGTCCTCGGCTCGCGACTGTTCACGGCCGACAACGTGAAACAAGGAGGCGAACCGCTGTAGCATCCCTGCAAAACACTCTGCCCATGGGGTGGCACGTCCCTGAGCCCCCGGCGAAGGGCGTGGTGAATCGGCGAACCACGCCCTTCGCTGCGCTCAGGGACGTGCCACCCCGTCGAAACCGTCAAGGAGAACTCTCATGATCGATGGAAAGCTCGGAGTCGCCATTCACGGCGCCGGCGACGTTGCGCACGCGCATGCGTTGAGCTGGATGAAGAATCCCCACGTGCGGATCGTCTCGATCAGCAGCCGCAATCCGGACACGGCCCGGCGACTGGCGGCCCGCGTCGGCCTCGATTGCGCCATCCCGGAGCGGTACGAAGAGGTGCTCGCCGACGATCGGGTGGACATCGTCAACGTCAGCGGCCCGAACCACGTCCACGCCGAGCAGGGGATCGCCGCCGCCGCAGCCGGAAAGCACGTCCTGGTCGAGAAGCCGATGGTGCTGTCGATGGACGAAAACCGGCGGCTGCGCGACGCGGTGGCCAAGGCGGGCGTCAAGAGCATTGTGAGCTTCGTGCTCCGCTGGAACCCGCTGTTCGACATCCTCAAGGCCCAACTGGCCGCCGGCACGATCGGCGAGTTGTTCTACGCCGAAGTGGATTACTGGCACGGCCTGGGACCCGAGCGGCATCAGTACCCGTGGTTCCGCCGCAAGGACACCGCCGGCAGCACGATGCTCCTGGGCGGGTGCCACGCCCTGGACGCCATCCGGTGGTTTGTCGGCGACGAGGTGGCGGAGGTCTCGGCGATGTCGAACAACAAGAAGGGCCTTTACGAGTACGACGCCAACGTCGTGGCCACGATGAAGTTCCGCAACGGCACGATCGGCAAATCGTCGGCCCTGTTCGACGCCGAGATGCCCTACGCTTTCAACATCGACCTGGCCGGCACCGAGGGCACGATGCGCGAGAACCGCATCTGGTCGCCCAAGTGCTTTCCCGGCCAGACGAGCTGGGCGACGGTGCCGACGATCCTGCCCGACAGCGGCGACGTCCACCACCACCCGTTCGACGCCCAGATCAACCACTTTGTCCAGTGCATTCTCGAGGACCGCGAGTCGCACTGCAACATCGCCGACGCTTATCACACGCACGAATTGTGCATCGCGATCGACCGCTCGCTCGAACGCGGTGGCGCGGTGGTGAAGCTGCCGCTGGAGTGAGCGCCATGCAATCCCGTGAAATCGTCCGCCGCGCGATCGAGTTCGAAAGCCCGCCCCGGCTGCCGTTTTGCCAGCAGGTGTTTTCCTGGGCGCCGAACGACCTGTGGGAGATCCGCGAGATGGATCGCGCCGAGGCCGGCTGGTTCTTCGACCAGGCCGGCTACGACGACTGGGGATGCCTCTGGCGGCACACCGAGCGGAAGAACATGGGCCAGGTCGTCGGGCATCCGCTGGCCGACCCCTCGGCGATCAGCGACTACCGCCCGCCCGACGCGGCCAATTCCTACTACTACGCCCGGCTGGAGCCGCTCTTGGACCAGGCGGGCGACCGCTACGTGACCCTCACGAGCCATTTCAATCTGATCGAGCGGCTGCACATGCTCCGGGGCTTCGCCGAGACGATGATGGACCTGGCCGCCGAGCCCGATCGGGCCGAGCGGCTCCTGGACATGATCGTCGAGTTCAAGCTCGCCCAGTTCGACGAGTTGGCCAGGCGATTCGGCGACCGCGTCGATGGGCTGTTCCTGACCGACGACTGGGGGACCCAGCAAGGCGTCTTCGTCAGCCAGGACACCTTCGAGCGGTTCTTTGCGCCGCGGTACAGGACCCTGTTCGACGCGATCCACGCCCGCGGTTGGCACGTTGTTCTGCACAGTTGCGGGCGGATCAACGCGGTGGTGCCGCGACTGATTGAGTTGGGCGTCGACGTGTTGAACATGCAGCAGCCCCGGGCATACGGGCTGGTCGAGTTCGGCGAGCAATGCCGCGGCAAGGTTTGCTTTCTGGCAACCGTCGACGTGCAGACCACGTTGCCCGGCGGCGTCGAAGAGGCCGTCCGCGAAGAGGCCCGGCTGCTCGTGCGGCACTGGAGCACGCCCGACGGAGGGCTCATCGCGTTTCACTATGGCGACGGCGAAGCGCTCGGCGTGAAGGACGAAATGGCTCGCGTGATGTTCGACGAATTCGTTCACCTCATGGACTACTGGCAGCGACAATGAACCCACTTGCATACAAACCCGGCGCGGCCGAGATCACGGCCCGACTTCGCGACTTGTACGAACGTCGCTCGGGCGACCGGGTTTTCGCCCGAATGCACGTCCCGAGCAAAACCCTGGACCGCTTCCGCCGGGAGCACGTGTCCGGGCCCTGCGAGTATCCCGATCCGGCCGAGCGGATCGCGTTCTGGGACGCGATTCTGGCCGAGGGCGCCGCGGTCGAGGACGACGCGATTCCGTCGGCCTATCTGACCGAGATGGACCAGGGGCTCTACGGCGGACTGGTCGACGGCGAAGTCCGGTTCCAGTGCGACACCGGCAACGGTTGGATCTCCTCGATGGTCGTTCCCTTGTGGAAGGACTGGTCGCGGTTCGATTCGCTCCGCTTCGACACGGGCCACCCCTGGTTCGAACGCTACGCGCGGCAGCTCGATCTTTTCGTCGCTCGGGCCAAGGGCCGCTTCGGCGTCAGCCATTTCATCCTGATCGACGCCTTGAATTTCGCCTTCGAGTTGGTCGGGGCGACCGAGACGTACATGAGTCTCGAAACCCAGCCCGAAGTGGTTCGCAAGGCGATCGACTTCGCGTTCACGCTGAACACGGCGGTGCAAGACCACTTCTTCCGCCGCGTGTCGCTCGTGGACGGCGGGACGTGCAGCAACATGGTCAGTTGGGTGCCCGGCCGGATCGTGTCCGAGAGCATCGACCCGTACCACATGACCTCGGTGGCTTACTTCGAGCGTTGGGGTCGCGAGCCGGTCGAGCGGATCCTCGGTCGGTACGACGGCGGCGTGCTGCACATCCACGGCAACGGCCGGCATCTCGTGGAAGCCGCCTGCTCGATCCGGGGAGCCAAGGCGATCATGATGGGCGACGACAAGGGCTTCCCCGCGGCGTTCGACGTGGTCGACCAACTGCGCGCCCGGGCCGGCGACACGCCGCTTTCGATCCGCGCCGAGTTCGGCCCGTTCGTCGAGAAACTCGACCGGCACGAGCTGCCCGGCGGAATCCTCTACGAAGTCCAGAACGTCCCGGACGTCGAGTCGGCGAACCGGTGCATGGAGAAGGTCCGGGCGTATCGGGTGTAGGATGCACCAACAGGCTTGGGCAAATCGCGGAGCGCGGGCGTCTCGCCCGCTTCGGAGAAGGCGGGCGAGACGCCCGCGCTCCGACGCTGGAGTCCCTCTGGACGCATCTACAACTTCAGGCGCACGGCCCGGCCCGTCTCGCTCGATCGGTAGATCGCTTCCACGACCTCCAACGCCTTGATGGCGTCCGTGCCGCCGATCTTGGGCGTCCGGCGGCGGCGGACGTCCTCGGCGATCTCGGCGACGTACTCCCGCCCGAGCGACCCGCAGTAGCCGGGCACGTCCTCCAACTCCATCGCGATCGTCTTCCGCGGCGCGCCGCCGAATCGCGGGTCGTTGCTGCACACGAAGAGCGTCTGGCTGGCCGAGTCGAACGCCGGGGCGTAGCTCAGGCAGCCCTCGGTGCCGCGGATCGCCAGGTAGAGGTCGCGCCCGTGAGGATAGCTGTCCGGCACGGTGTAGCTGATGTCCATCGCGAGCGTCGCGCCGGAGTCGAACGTACACAGGGCGAACGAGTTGTCTTCGATGTCGTAGGTTTCATTCACTCGGACGTTCTTGCCGATCACTTCGGTGATCTCGCCGCCCAGGAGCCAGCGGAACAAATCGATCCAGTGGACGCCGAGGTTGAGCATCGGTCCGCCGCCGCTTTTCTTACGATCGAGCATCCAGGCGGCGTGGCCCTCGACGTAGCGGTGCAGTCCGCCCGCGGCACAACGGCCCTCGCAGCCGACGATCCGGCCCAAGACGCCGGAGTCCACGAGGGACTTCATCTCGCGGCAAACCGGGTGGTATCGCCAGAGGTAGGGCGTGCTGAACAATACGTCGTTCTCCCGGCACGCCTCGACCGCGCGGCGACATCGCGCGGCCGTGTTCGCCACGGGCTTCTCGACCACGACGTGGACCTTCCGCTTCGCGCAGGCGACCGCCGCGGCCGGGCACTCGTCGTGCGGCAGAAAGACGTAGGCCAGGTCGACTTCCTCCTCGGCCAGCAGCCGCTTCCAGTCGGCATAACCGCGGACGCCGAAATCCCGCGCGAACGCCTCGCGCAATGCGTCGTCGGCCTCGCTCACGGCCACCACGGGCGTGTCAGCCGCCGCGAAATGCGGCATGTAGCTCCGCGGGTGCAAGTGTGCCAAGCCGAGGATGGCGGTTTTCAGCGGTCGGGCCATGAGGGGTCTCCAAAAGCTCCCTCTCCCTTTGGGAGAGGGTGGTCGGTCAGAACCGTCCGTCGCGCGATTCGAAATGGGTGGGCT
>JAPLNP010000589.1 GCA_026401055.1 Planctomycetia bacterium | reverse complement strand
CGGCGAACCGCAATTGCAGCTCTGCTGCGACTACCTGAGCGATACTACCCCCCTGACGGGCTTCTGGAAGCGTCGTGCCGCCAGGCAACAAGGCTTTCGCAAATCCCGTCCCTCAATCTAGCGAACCCTGTCCTGCACCCTTTGGAATCGTAGGCTCGGTTCTTGCGGGCGTTCGTGCCGCGCGGATGTATGCCACACCACCGAGGGGACTCCAGACGCGCCCCGCAAATCTACCTTAGGATTGGCGTGGAAAAGAATGTCGCCTTTCGCTCCGCGAAAGTAGCGTTCCTTCGACGAGCGAGAAGGCGAGAACGCCACTTTCGCGGAGCGAAAGGCGACAATGCGACAGTTATTGATTCGTCGGTCCTTACCCGGATGACGCAAATGGCCGAGACAATGGCGAACCACGAAATACGCGAAAACGTTGATAGAAAACGCAACTGGTAGAGATAGAAAAGGATGCAGATAAGGATCAGGGTTTTGCCTCGCTGCCCATGCATCTCGTTCTCCCTCCTTCCGTTCCTTTCTTCCGTGTGTTTCGCGTATTTCGTGGTTCCCACTAGCATCGTAGGTGGTAACAAACCCCCTCGTAGGTCGCTTTTTCCGCCGCCGCGTTGACTCCAAGCCGCCGCGGGACTATGTTCGTGGACAGTCCCGGTTCGTTGTACGATTCCCAACCCGAATCTTCTTTTTCCGCAAGGAGCTTCTCATGAAGTCTTCGCATGTTCTGACACTCGGTCTCGTGGTCGCCCTGCTGTGCTGCCTTCTGACCGGTCCGTTGACCGCCGCCGACAAGCCCGCAAAGGAACCGGGCTGGACGTCCCTCTTTGACGGCAAGACGCTCAACGGCTGGCACAAGGTGGGCGACGGCAACTGGGTCGTCGAGGACGGCGCGATCGTCGGCAAGACCGCCACCGCCGCCAAGCTCTACGGCCTCTTGGTCAGCGACAAGAAGTACAAGAACCTCAACGTCCGCTTCAAGTTCAAGTCGCTCAAGGGCAACAGCGGCTTCTACATCCGCGGCTACATCGAGGAGCCGGACCGCGCCAACGGCTTGCAGATCGAGGTCGATCCGCGCGGCAGCACCGGCGGCATCTACGAGAGCTACAAACGCGCCTGGATCTCGCAGCCCAGCGACGAGTTGGTCAAGAGCTACTACAAGCTCGACGAGTGGAACGAGATGCTGATCACGGCCCACGGCGGCGACGTCGTCGTGAAGGTCAACGGCGTGAAGGCCGCCGAACTCAAGAACGATCCCGTCCAAGCCGCCGGCCACCTCATCCTCCAGATGCACGCCGGCAACGAGATGCTGGTCCTGTTCAAGGACATCGAAGTCCAGGAATTGCCGTAGGCGAATCCTGAGACTCTCGCTCTTGACGCCACCTCCGTGATCCTCCGCGACCTCCGTGGTAAATCCATCGTCCGATGATTTCACCACGGGGGACACGGAGGTGCGCGGAGAAGGAAGACCATCAGTTACCCGGGGTTTCCTTTCGCCAATTGCCGATGTCGTCTTGGGTACCATGGATGCCATCGGGTCCGAACGACCAGATGTCGTAGCTCTCAGGGCGATGAACTCCCGGCGAGCTATACTGGAATGGATTGCCCCATGGATCAATCAGCAGTTCTCGCCGGAGAAGATTAGGGCCCGTCCCATTTACTCGGGTTCGGCAAATCGGCCGGACGGGTATGGAGAATCTCCAATCCCTGCTGCGTGGTCGGAAAGCCACCGATGTCCAACTGGTAGAGTTCAAGCGCCCCGTTCAAAGCAGAAATCTGGGTCTGCGCAGCACTGACATCGGCCACATGCCGTAGCCGTTGTTCCGAATCCGACTCTGGTTTGCCGCACCCCGAGAGGATCAGAGTGACAAGAATGACCAACACACTTGCTCTGAACATGGTATTCCACTGTCATGGAAGACACGGCTTGCTTGACTGGCAAAGGTTCGGAACTGCTGTGTAAATGGATCTCAGTTCGTACCGCCGCTCATCGTAGCCAACCCGTGCCACGGTGTCAAGGAAGGGCGGCAAATGGAACGAAGTGCTTTCTCAGAAGCAGGAACATGCGACGCGAGGGGTTGCCGTCGTGTGCTATTTGCTGATGCGATCGCGAGTACCTGAAAAGCCGCATGTTATGGGCGGTGAGTTGTTGGTGGATTCTGCGCCATGCCACGCGGCGCTGACTTCGCCCCGAAGGGGCCTCGTTCACCCAGCCCAGGGCAACGCCCTAATGGCACTTCCTGGGTCGTAAGTGATTTGTTGAAAATGACATAGCAAAAACGGCCTACCTTGCCTACAAGGGTGTTTTGTTTGCGTCACAAGACCCTTGAAAACCGGCAAGGAGG
>JAPLNP010000302.1 GCA_026401055.1 Planctomycetia bacterium | reverse complement strand
CCCCGACGACTGGCTCAAAACCTGGACACGCGTGAACGACAGGTACCTCAAGGACCTCAACTACCGCCGCTACCCGCCCGGCCAGGGCGGCGAGAGCAGCATTGATGTGAAGCTCAACGGCGCGTATGTCCTCATGGGCCTGCTCCACGGCAAGGGCGACCCCGACTTGACGCCGGTCATCGCGTGCCGCTGCGGGCAGGACTCCGACTGCAACCCGTCCAACGCCGCCGGCATCCTCTTCACGACGATCGGACGCCGCGGCCTGCCCGAGCGATTCACCTCCGCGCTGGACCCCAAGCCGATCTTCAGCCACACGGCGTACAACTTCGAGCGGCTCCTGGCCGTTTGCGAGAAACTCGCGCGCGAGGCGGTCGTCCGCGCGGGCGGGCGGATCGAGCGGGACGCCGACGGCCGCGAGGTGATGGTCATCGGAGTGGTCGAACCCAAGCCGGGCAAGCTCGAGCAGTGTTGGGCGCCCGGGCCGCCCGCCGGCAAACGATTCTCCGACGCCCAACGCAAGGAGATCGTCACGAAGGACCCGTGACCGACCGCCATGCCGCGACTCCTGGCCATCGGCGACATCCACGGCTGCACGCCGGCGCTGGACGCGGTCCTGGCGGCCGCCGAGCCCCGGCCCGAGGATACCGTCGTCGCCCTCGGCGATTACGTCGACCGCGGACCCGACAGCAAGGGCACGATCGAGCGGCTGATCGATCTGGCCTCGCGATGCCGCTTGGTTCCCCTGCTGGGTAACCACGACCGCATCGTCCTCGACCTGGCCTCCGGGGGCGATGCCGCCTTCGGCGACTGGCTCCGCTTCGGCGGCGACGCGACGCTGGCCTCCTATGACCGCGCGTCGCCCAGGGAGTTCCCCGCCGCGCACCTCGATTTCCTCCGCCGCTGCCGCATGTTCCACGAGACGGAGCATCATTTCTTCGTCCACGCCAGCTACATCAAGGAGCTGCCGCTGGCCGAGCAACCGGAGGAAGTGCTCCTCTGGGACTCGCTGCGGTACCGGCTGCCGGGCCAACACTGCTCGGGCAAGAAGGCCGTTGTTGGGCATACGTCGCAGAAGAACGGCGAGATTCTCGACTTGGGCTACGCCGTGTGCATCGACACCTGGGTCTATGGCGACGGCTGGCTCACGATGATGGACGTCGACACCGGCCAACTCTGGCAGGCCGACCAGGAGGGCGCGATGCGGTGCGATCCGTCTTGACACGCCCGGCGGATCCGGCTATCCTTCCGCCCCCTCTTTCAACGGGGGTCGTTCGCTCGCCCATCGGGAGGCTCGCGATCATGCACTGCTTGCCGCTCCGCCGCGCCGCCATGCTCGGCATGTTCTCCGCGCTCGCCGTGCTCCTGTTGCCGCCCGCTACGACCGCCCAAGAAGGCCAGTTGCAGGAACTCCGCGAGGACGTCGACGCGCCGCGGGCGTCGAAGTCGCACGAGCGGCACCATGACTACGACGACGACAGCTACGACGGGCAGGACGACGATGATGACGATTGGCAACTGCCCGGCCTCTGGCTGCTCGGCGCCGTCGTCACCGCGCCCGTCTGGGTGCCGCGGGCGATTCTCAGCGACGACAACTCGATCGACGGCTTCTTCCCGCGGTTTCCCTACGAGAACGACGCGCCGGGCTACATGATGATCGACGACTGGACGAGCAAGCCCCGGCGCTGGTCCGGCCGCGTCCGCTCCGACTATGCCACCGACTTCGACGACCTCAGCCGCGTCGGCGGGCATCTGCTCTTGAGCACCACCTCGCGATTCGGCCTGGACGTCGAGATGGACCATTTCGAGGAGCGGCACTTCGGACGGCGCTACGACGACCTTTGGCTGGGCGATGCCAACGTCGTCTACCGCTTCGCCCAGTCCGAGCGGATGCAGTGGCGGGCCGGCGTCGGAATGAACTGGCTGGCCGATCCGAACGACTCGGACTTCGGAGTCAACTTCACCTACGGCGTCGACGTCTTCCCCGTCCGGCCGTGGGTCCTCTCCTCGGCGCTCGACTGGGGCACCCTGGGCAGCGCCGAACTATTCCACTTCCGCACGACCGTGGGCATCTTGTTCCGCGGCATCGAGGCCTACACCGGCTACGAGTATTACGACGTCGACCGCTTCCACTTCAACGGCCTCATCGGCGGCGTGCGAATCTGGTTCTAGCCCGGCCGAATGTGCAGGTAGCAGCAGCCGTCGCCGCCGGGCTGGAACGTGTCGGACGAGAACCGGAAGCCCGCCGCCTCGAACGTTCCGTTGTCGATCACCGCCGCGATGCGGCAGATCGCCGCGACCTCCTCCTCCGGCAGGCCCGACTCAAGCCAGGCTTCCTTCAGCGGGCAGCGCCGGAACTTGATGTCCAGACCCTCGGCGTCGCAGCGGAGCACCTCGGGCGAGAACATCCGGCCGTCGTCGGGGATGCCGCCGAGAAACGCCTCCTTCAAGCCCGCGAGATCGTTCGGGCCGAACGAAGCGTACTTCTTCCCGCCGATCTCGGCGCCCCGCTGGTAGATCGCCCGCCCGAGGATCTCCGTCGCCTTCTCCGCGCCGAGTTCCCGGCGAAGCTCGTCGAAGATCCGATAGTAAAGGATCGCTCGATTCTTGTACGAATCGTACAGTTGCCGCCGGAGTTGCTCTTCGGACATGGGTTATCTCTCGCATCGCAGCGTAACGATTCCTCGGCCGGGCAGCTCGACCGGCCCGGCGACTTCCTTGCCCGACGGCTCCAACGGGCTGCTCAGCGAGACCCGCTTGGGCGGCGACGACCACCGCACGGTCGCCTGGCGCGGCTCGCCGGTCGGGTTGAACAGGCGGAGCATCCACGCGCGGCCATCCGCGCTGGGCGCAAGCGACGTGACGATCACTTCCGGCGGCTCGACCCGCGCGAGCGAAGCGACCTCGGGCGTTTTCTCGTCGACCGGCACGACGACCATCGGCCGGCTCCGCTCGATGCCGAATCGGGCCGCTGCGGCCGAATCGAACTTGCCGTGCGGGCAAATCGCGTAGCGGAACTGGGTCGGGCCGTCCTGGCTCGCCTTGTAGTTCGTCTCCCAGTAGTTGTTCATCAGGTACGAATAGAACGTCCGCGTCGGTTCGAGCCGCCGGATCCAACCGGCCGTGCCCAGGTGGCTCGGCACGTCAACGGTGATCGCGCCCACCTCGACCAATGGCGCGTCGACTGTCGCCCAGGTCACGCCCGACCCCTCGTTCGACACGTCGACCCAGCGGCCGACCGACAGGTAGTTCTTGCACGAGCCGGGCAACTGGTCGGCCTCGGGCCGAACGACCGCCCAGGGCGTCTCGACTCGCATCGTTCCCTCGGGCACGTTGAAGGCGAAGCCCAAGTGGACCGCCTCCTTGTCGCGGACGTCTTTCTTGTCGAGCACGTTTGCGATGTCCACGCGATCGAGACCGTCGACGACGCGAAGCCGCCGGGTCAGCTTGCGGCAGCCCGGCGCATCGCCCTCGACCACGAGCGTCGCGACCAACGGGCCGGGGTCCTCGACGCGAATCGCGACCGCCTTGACCCGAACCGCGTCCTTGGCGTTGCGGCTGGGCACGTAAACGTATTCGTTGAGCCCCAGGCCCGCGCCGTGGTCGACCAACTCCTCGTCCCGCCCTGCGACGCGGAGGCTGGCGATTGCGCCCGTGGTCGTGTCCACCGCCAGGCGGAGCCGCCCGTTGTCGAGCGTCGCGCCGTCGGCTTTGGCATGTCCCGAGGGCTTGACGTCGCCGGCGCGGAGCAGGAAACGCTTCGCGCCCAACGGCGGGACGTTCTCGGCCAGCACGGCCAATTCGCCCGAGGCGAGGCGCTGCGCTACGACCGGCTTGCCGTCGGCCGTGGTGACGACGTCGCCGGCCACGGCCAGATCAACCGGCAGCAGAACCAGGTCGGTCCGCGGCCACGACTCGGTGTTGAAGACGTCGATTGCGCGAGCCGGCGCGGCCGCCGCGCGACGCTCGGAAACCGCCGCGTCGACCAACGCCCGGGATTGTGCGTCGGCGTCCAGGGCGAACTTCTGCTTGATCGCCCATTGGCTCTTCGTAAAGGGATCATCCGGCTGGCTGATGCTGCAATGGGCTCCCCATGTGTGCTCGTTGTACAAGAGCACGTTTCGCCACGCTTGATAAAACGGCTCGGCGGGGTACGCCTCCGGCCGGAGCATCGTCCAGAGGGTCGCCGCCTGGACCAGGCGGTCGGAGGCGACTCGCGTCAGGGCGGTCTCCCGAGCGGACGACGCCGCCCCGTCTTCCCAGTAGGGCGTGAAATCGCCGCGGACCTCGGGCACCTTGTCGCCGTAGCGCCGCTCGAATTCGCGAAACATCTCGCCCGTCGTGGCGATCACCATCTTGATGGATGCGTGCGAGGCGTTCCAATTCTTCACGTAATCGGACATGGTCGGGTCGGGCGGGCCGTTGTCGCCGCCGATGCTGTAGCGGAGTTGGACCATGTCATAGGGGTAATTCGCCGCGGCCAACTCGTCGAGGTACTTGAGGATCGGCTCCGGGCCGGCCTTCGCCAGCGTGCCGATCCGCCCGTCGTGAAACCACGAGTACGCCTTGCCCGCCACCCAGCACAGCACCCGCTCGTCGCCCGACGGCGAAACCCAATAAAACGCCCGATCGCCCCAATCCGCCAGCGTGAAGCCGATGCGGTGGCCATGGTTCGGGCCGATCGAGAAATACTTGATGCCGTTTTGAGCCATGGCGGGCACCAGACCCCACGTGTAGCCCGGCACGTCGCTGATCATCGCCGAGTCGATCACCACGCCGTGCTCCCGCTCCAGCCGCCGGGCGTAGTCCGTCAGGTGCATCAGTTCCTCGGGCCGGCACAGCCCGGTCAACTCGTTGCCGAACAGCCCGTCCAACCCGATCTGCCCCCGCTTGACCGCCTCGATAAACGCGGCCCGCTTCTCGGGCGACGCCTGATTCAGGTAGCTTTCGGCCGGCCAGAGGACCTCCATGTTCCACTTGAATCGGGCTTCCGGCGGATAGTCGGCTGTCTTACGGCAAAGTTCCAAGGCGTCTTCGATGTTCTGCCACTGACGCCGCTCGACGTCGGTCTGAACGTGCGTGTAACCGATGTCGATGTGCGAGTGGGGCAACAGGTACAACACCCACGGCCGCTCGCTTTTGGCCGCTGGCTTCGGCGCGTCCTCGGCCGAGGCGACGAGGCCCCGGCCGCAAACCACCGCCACAAGACA
>JAPLNP010000079.1 GCA_026401055.1 Planctomycetia bacterium | reverse complement strand
TGGTGTGTGGCAGGTTGTAAGCTGACGGGGGGCGAATAGCCGCGCGGCGGAAGCCCGCGGACCGACGATGCCCCTTCTCCCACCCCCCCGCTCGGACAGCTACGACCGCAACCAACCCCGCCGATGCAGTCGGCGGGCGTTTGAGTTCACGAAGCGCCGACGCCGTCGGCGCGCGTTTCGAGCAATGGGAAGACGATGGATCCAGCATCGCAGCGACTGACCGAGGTCTTGGCCGAGTTCGGGATCGAGATGCCCGCGGCTCAGGTGGCTTCGCTTGAGCGATACTGCGCGCTGCTGTGGGAGTGGAACGCCAAGATCAACCTCACGCGGCACACCGACTATCGCAAGTTCGTCGGCCGCGATCTGGTCGACAGCCTGGTGTTCGCCAAGCACCTCGCTCAGGGCGAGGAGATTCTCGACGTTGGCAGCGGCGGCGGCGTGCCAGGCGTCGTGCTGGCCATCGTCCGGCCGGACTTGAAGGTGACGCTGAGCGAGTCGGTGGGCAAGAAGGCCCGGGCGTTGGAGGACATCGTCGCGCGTCTGGGGCTGCCGAGCAAGGTCTTTCACGGCCGCGCCGAGGACCTCCTTGCCCGGGAGCGATTCGACACGCTCGTGATCCGGGCGGTGGCGCGATTGCACAAGCTCTTGGGCTGGTTCAAGCCCCACGTGGATCGATTCGATCGCCTGCTCATCCTCAAGGGGCCTTCGTGGGTCGAGGAACGCGGCGAAGCCCGGCATCTCGGGTCGCTCAAAGGACTGGCGCTGCGCAAGCTCGACGCCTATGCCGCGCCCGACACGGGCGCCCAGAGCGTGTTGTTGCAGGTCCGTCGCCCAGTCGAGTAAGGTGCGTGCTCGCGCGCACCGAGGTATTCGACTCGACCGGCGCGAACGATCGGTGCGAGCACGCACCCTACCTGCCTCAGAGCCACCAGTTGACCAGCAACAACACGGCGAACACCACGGCCATGAACGCCACGATCCAGCCGGCCGTCCGCACGGCGTGTTCGAGGATGAGGCCGGTCGCCTCGAATCGGGTTGCCGCGTAAACGAGGCTGACGACGATCACCAGCGGCACGGCGTACCACATGTCCTCAAGCCCGAGCGCTGCCAATAGAAAGTGGTTCACGACAAGGTGTTCTCCCCGGCGAAATCCGCCGACCGATGGGTCAGTTGGTCAGGGGCCCGTCTCATCCTTCTGCTCCTTCTCTTCTTCCTCCTTTTTATCCTGTGTCCCCTCTTTATCCTCTTTCTCTTGTTCGGGATGAGGGACAAAGGGGCCGGCCCAGGCGTCGAACACCGCCAGAAGGTTCAACAGGCCGGCAATCGCCGTGTAGATCGTTCCCAACTCGAAATAGCGTCCCAACTGGCGATTCAGCTCGCTGAGCGTGATGCCACCCGGCGCGGCATTCGGGTCGTTCTCAATCCGCGGAGGGGCCATGAACTGCCCAAACGGCTCACGCCCGTGCCGAGCCCGAATGGATTGGACGATAGCCGGCATGGCCGGCAGGCCGACGCCCACCTGGCAGAAGTAGTAGAGCCGCTTGTCAGAGGGCTGCCAGGACCAATAGACCACTCTCCCCCAGCCCACCTCCGGACCGCTGCCCAGGTACAGCCCGTAAACGAACGTGCCCATGATGCAGACGAAAAAGAGGACCGCCTTGGCCGTTCGCCCCTGGTACAGGTGCCCCAAGCCCGGGATAAGGAAGGCCAGTAGGGCCGCCGACGCCGGGTCTTTCAGGGCGAGCGGCTCGACAGAGGGTTGTTTTTCTGGCGTGTCGGGCACCGATGGGTCACCTCCCGAATAGGGTACGACGTCGCGATCCGACGCACGTGTCCGCTCCCCGCGCGGAGAGTCGGCCAGCGGCGAATTCTACTATTGTAGCCCCGATTGGCCGAAGTGCCAGGGCGCAATGTGGCGCGACCGCCCTCGGCGGTGTTCGCCCGGCCAACAAAACCTGTTTGGGTTGTAGGCCCATCGCAAAGCGTGTTTCTTGCGGCGGGTAGGTCCGGCGATCTTTCTTCCTGTTTCTTTGGGGGGGCGCGACACCCAGACTATTGACAAGCACCTTTTCGGGAGCCAAGAATACGCGCTATGCGCCGCCTCCCTTTTGCGCTGGGAGGGGCGACTGCTGAACCAGACTTGTCAACCCGGGTTCATTCACACCGGGAGGAAAGCCATGATTGAGAAGCTCTTGTTTCGATCGATCGCCACTCTGGCGGCGGCTTTGGCTGTCCTGGCGTTGGGCACGGCGGCGCAAGCGGACGTGTTCAACATGCCCGACGGCCAGACGAGCCTGGAGACCGTGCCGGTGGGAAACCTCGGCAACACTGGCGAATGGTCTGGCGAAAGCTATGGCGGCTACGGCCCGGACCGCATCTGCGGCGCGGTGGACTACGCCAACAACATTGGCAAGTATGAGGTGACGGGCGCACAGTACACCTAGTTCCTCAACGCCGTGGCGACGACATCGGACCCCTACGGGCTGTACAGCACGATGATGTGGTCGGGTTGGGGCTGTAATAAGATCGAGCGGACGTCTAGTGCTTTGTCTCAGCTATATATTGTGATTGGTCGTAGGGCGGTTTTTTGGGAAGCTGCGTGGAACACGGAGGTGTCCCATGCAGAAGAAGTACATTGTGCGCTTGTCGAAACAGGAACGCAACACGTTGCGGGAGGTGGTCAAGAAGCTCAAAGGCGGCAGCGAGAAGGTGAGGCGCGCCCAGATTTTGTTGAAGGCGGACGCGGACGGCCCTGCTTGGAGCGACAGCCGGATCGCCGAAGCT
>JAPLNP010000524.1 GCA_026401055.1 Planctomycetia bacterium | reverse complement strand
CCGAAAACTTGGACCCGTCCCCTTCCGCGACTGCCAACCTAGCCCGGGGGGGCAGCCGCGCCGACTGGGACGAGTTTCAGCTTCCGCGGCGCCGCGGGCTCTATGACCAGACGCCGGCCGGCGGGCGTGTGATCCGTGATCTCGATCGCCTCGGCGGTGACCCGGATGTCCAGCACGTGATCATGGAGATGGACTCTCGTGATCGATAGCTCCGGCCACTCCGAAGGCAGCCGAGGGTCGATCCGCAAGCCGTCCGCCGTGGGCCGCAGCCCGAGGAAGCCGTAAAGCATCACTTGCGGAACGAGGATGGACTCGAAGAACTCCTTGTCGAGTCCAAGACCGCCGGCCACGTTGCCGCCCTGCATCGTGCCGCGGGAAGGGTCTTTGTAGTATTCCCGGTATCCGCCGGCCGCCTGCACCTCCGAGAACCAGGCGAGAATCGCCGCCAGCCGCCGCCAGGCATCGTCGGGGCCGGCCATCTTGAGCCGGGCCATGAGGCCGTGATACGAGAAGCCCAACACCGCCCCGCCGTCTTGAACCTGGTAGCCCCACGGAACCGTCTCCGGACCGGACCATCCCCAGAAGTAATAGTCGAGGTTGCGCAGGGTGGTCGAGCGCGGGCCGAAACGCCAGTGGTAGATGTCCTCGCCGGTCGAGGTGTCGCCCTCGACGGTCCGCTGACCACTCAACCAGGCGTGGATCGATCCGGCCTGCTCGGGCGTGGCGAAGTCGTAATACACGGCTTCGTTGTTGAGGAACGTGAAGCCGTAGTCGTGCAGGTTGCCGTCAAGATCGACGGTGCCCAACCGGCCGGTCTTCTCGTTCCAGAAACGCTTCGTGCCGTAGTCCTTCACCTCGCCGGCATGGCGCCGCAGGTCGGCCGGATCGAAGGCGTCCGAGCCGGCCGCGATCATCCACTCCGGATGCGCCGCAATCTGCTCCTCCAACTCCGCCAGATCGAGCAAGGCGTCGTAGTAGTAAATCGTGGCCAGGGCGTCTTCTCCGCCGAAGGGAAGCAGGTCCCAGTAATTGCTGCCGATGCCTTCGCCGGGCACGATCACTTTCTTGCCGTCGACGCGGCGGACGCCGCTGCGTCCTTCGTGGCCGGGCCAGGTGGTGTATACGCACTTGCGCTTGCGCGTGTCGAACTCGCGCATCACGAAACGCATGGCCGCGCGGAGGCGGGCGGTTTGGACCCGCAGGAACGTCAGGTCGCCCGACCAGACAAAGTAGTCGTGGCAGCCGCGGATGAAGTTGACGTTGTTGATGTTGTGCCGGGTGTCGCAGGCGGTGTGCAGCGACTTGATGACGACCCGGCCCGGTCCCGCGTTGTCGAACCCGATCCGCAGACCGGTGATCGTGCCCTTCCAGCCCGGCAGACGGTAGAGCGGAATCATCGTGCGGGTTTCGGCGGCGGACAGGGCCATCTTGCCGTCGTTGCCGCCCATCGGAAGCGAGGCGTGGGCGTCACCGCCGGCCACCGCCGGCGAGAAATACGCCCGGCGGTCGGCGCCGAACTCCGGCGAGTCGGTCGTGGTCCACTCGACGTAGCAGTTCGCTCCGTCCATGCCTTCGGCCCACCAGTTCAGCCGGAGCCAGGGGGCGATCCGCGACTCGACCGCAAACGGCGGCGATTGGATGCTCGCGCCCGGGGTCGATAGCTCCAGCGGCCAGCCTTGCTCGACAAGAGCGCCGGCGGTGGCGCCGAGGAGTTTCCAGCCGTCCGGCGTGGCTCGCGGCGCTTCGTAGCCGCTCACCCCCAGCGGCGCGAAGTGCCAGCCGATGCCGCCCGCCTGGGTCCAAAGCGGGAAGGGCCACCCTTCGGCGTGCGCGGGCCCGTCGTGCTGCTGCGTGTGGACGTAGCCCTCGGCGTTGATTACCCGACCGGCCAGCGCTTGGGCCCAACGCTGTCGCATCGCCCCCAGCGCGGCGCCGTCGCCGCGGGCGGGCCAGAGCGTGCTCATCGGCATCCATTCGTCCCAGAGCGGGATCAACGGGCCGGCATTCTGATAATGCAGCCAGTACAACTCTCGCAGCAGCGTCATTTCCCGTTCGTGGCCGGGCACGCTGAAACGCGGGAAATCGTCGGGAATCTCCGGGGCAGCCCGGTTCGCCGCCTCCTCGGCCGGCAGCGAGGCTGCCGAAAGCATCAGACAGAGGAGAACGAAGAAGATCGCAATGGTCACACGTCGGGTCGTCATCGGTTTGTCTCTCCAGTCGGCGCCGCGGAAGGGGACCAGCCAGTCCGTGAACAGTTGCTCGCTTCGCCCCATTGTAAGTGCCGCCCGCCGGCCGCTCAATGTGCCCCCTATGGCGTTGATTGCCTCTATCGAGGCATACAAACCCGTTGGATTTGGCCCCGCGATGTGCCCACTGATGAGTGGGATGGGTGACCCTGGGGCTGCCACGGAAAGACGAAAACAGGCGGATTGTGCTTGATATTCCGACAGGAACGCTTACACTGGGAGTTGCTGTACGTTGTTGTTTTCCGTTGGGTGGTCTCAAATCTCAAACGCAATCGGCATAACACTACTGGAAATAAGCAGTTGCGTCGTGCGTTGACGCATGTTGTTTCTTTTCAAAGGTGTGCGGCTCCTGATAGCATTGCCAGCAGTGCTGAATTTCCGAAGAAAA
>JAPLNP010000608.1 GCA_026401055.1 Planctomycetia bacterium | reverse complement strand
GGCACTTGTACCAGCCGGCGTCCATCCACCAGTGGCCGATCGGGATGCGTTCGGCCAGGTAGCGGTCGATGCACGCCTTCTGGTTCTCCTCGTTGGCTTTCTCCATTTCGTTGAACAGGTGGGAGCTACAGCCGAACAATTCGGGCTGCGGGATCTTTCCGCCGGGCTTGGGCACGTTGTGCGCGAACATCCAGCGTCGCCAGACGTTCTGCGAGCGGATCCAGTCGCCGGCCCAAAACTGCAACACGACCAGCGGGCCGCGGACTTCCTCGCCGGGCAGCAGCTTGAAGTGCGTCAGCTCCTGCCCCGCCCGCACGCGCAGGCCCGTGTCGCCGTCGCGGGTCCACATCGACGACCACTGGCCCGGCCAACCGACGACGACGATCACGCCGTGTCCGGTCGGCACCTCGAGGTTGAAATAGGACATATCGGAGTTGGTGGGCCGGCCGCCCGTGGCGCCGATCTTCGTCTCCGAGCCGGGCGCGAGCGACGATTCCAACGGGGCGTAGTCGTTCTGGGCGCAAGGGCCGCCCACCGCGTGGTGCAGCAGGAATTCACCGTAATGCCCGCGAGCAAACCTCACGTCCAGGGCCTGGATGTTCTCCAGGATCGGCGTGGCCTCCTTGCCGGGGTTCTTAAAGTACACGGTCCACTCGACGGTCGGGAAGTCGCGATACTCGACGCCGACGACGCGGACCACCAGCCCGGTCTTCGGATCGGTGTACGTGAGCGTCCGCTGGGTCCGTTGCTCGTCGAGCGGCTTCGATGTCCGTTCGAGCTTCCAGTCCTTCAGGAACTCCGAGGAAGGCCGCCCGTCGTAGACGAACGAAAGCGGCGGGCCGGCCGGGTCGATCACCGCGGGCCCACCGGCCATCGGTAGATCGGAAATCCAGACGCTTTTCCCATCGGCCAGCGCGACCCGGGCGTCTGCCCAGTCCGCCTGGTCGCAACTGAACCCGTCGCCCGAATCGCTCACCGCGATGACGAACTCCTTCGCGCCGGCCAGGTCGACCTTCACCGGCACCGGAGGCATCCCTTCGCGGAGCACCTCGGATCGAAACGCCTCCTTGCCGCCCACCAGCACGGTGAACACGACGCTTCCCCGGCCGCCGACGGTCTGCTCGTTGCTGTCCACGCCCACCAGGGCCTCGAACGTCTTGCCCGGCGAAGGCAGGCGGACGACGATCTTGCTGTCGGCGTGGCAGAACAGCCCCCGGGCGTGGTTCGCGCCGGCGAGTTTTAGCGGTTTGCCGAAGCGGGCGTCGCGTTGAACCAGATCGTAGTTGGCCACGACCTCCAGGCCGGGATCGACCGCCCCGGAGACTGCGGCGCCCTCGAACATCGCCGCCGCCCAGCGCCGCGCTTCGGCCATCTCGCCGGGCGCGACCGTCACGCCCCGCGCCGCCAGCGGCACCGCGACCAACAGCAGGGCCAGTGCCGCCGCAAGCCCGCGATGGCGGCAAACAGCCCAGAAAACAGCAACTGTCTTTGCGAAACAAACGGACCGCATGATGGGGACTCCTTCGTGTTTGTGGAAACTCCAAGTAGGGTGGGCCAAGTAGGGGTGGGCCGAGCGCAGCGAGTCCCACCAACAACGGACGAAACTCGCACGCAGGCGATTCTAGCCTTTGCCGCCCGGTGGTGTCCATAATGGGGCGACAAGAAAAGGCGGGACGCGGGATCCACGTCTCTTGGAGTGGGGGGGCAGAGACGCACCTCCGACTTCTTGCGGCGAAGATCAAACCCCCAGGTCCTCAACGAAACGGGTCTCGCGTCGCAGCGTCTCGCGCCGCACGCCGAACTGCCGGACCACCACGTCAGAAAGCCTATCCCAAATGGGATCGCTCTCGGTGGAGGGCTCCTCCGAGACACGAAACGCCGGGGCATTGAACGCCGCCAGGGCTCGCGCCAGTCCGCCCAGAGTGCCATGCGAGTCACGAATCGTTGGTATCCAACAGACGCCGACGATGTAACCGAGGAGAACACCGGGCAGCAGCGCGGACAGTGCCGCGGCGAAGGCGACGAAGGGATCATGGGTGAAAACCGCCGCCACGGCGAAGCAGACCATTGCAGCCACGCACATGCCCCAGAAAACGCCCGCTGCCGCCCGGTTTTCGAGCGGCGGAAGTTCCATCGCCAATTCCCGTTTCAGGCGATTCCATTGTCTATGGCGGCGCCAGCGCCCCAGCAGCGGCAGCACCGGCGTGGTCGGCCGCAGCGACCGTGGGTCGATGTGCAACACAACGCCTATCGCGCGACGGAGACGGTAGAAGGCCGATCGCGTGGGGCAATCCGGCCTTCTCCGACCCTCGCATGTTTCCAGAAGGTAGTCGTGGAGGTCGCCCAGCGTGCGCAAAGAGGCCACCTCGTCATCAGGGAGCGAGACTCCGAACTCTTCCTCCACCGCGATCAGAAGCTCAACGGCATCCAGACCCATTGGCAAGCTCCACCATCACTTCGCCCAATTCTCGATCGCCAGCCCGGGAATCGGCCGATAGTGGCGTTCGTTGTTGGTCACGAGCGTGTAACTCAGATGGATCGCCGTCGAGGCGATCAACAGGTCGAAATCGTCCGCTCGGCCGCCTTGCCGCTCCAACTCGACTTTCAACGTGCCGAACGTCTCGACAATCGGCCACGTTACGTCGATCACCGGGAACAGCTCGCCGACGCGACGGACTCGGGCCGCGTTCTCGACCGGTCGGGCCGATTTCATCGCCCCGTAAAGAAGCTCCCCGTAGGAGATCACCGACATCGCCTTCGGGTCGGCCGCGTGGGCGGCGAGGTTCTCCGCCACCTTGGCGTGGCCGCGCAACGAAAAAATCCAGATGTCGGAGTCAAGCAAATACATCGCGGCCTTTTCCGAAGCGCCGGCCCGTCCGCCGGGCTTTTCTCACGTCGGCCGCGATTTGCCGCGCCGAGCGATCATCCTGCCACGTGCCGGACAGCTCCAGCAGCGCCCGAGTCGCCTCGCCGGGGTGGCTCGCGGTCCGGGAGAGAAACTCGCGAATGATGCTGACGACCTCTTGACTGATCGATCGGCTGTCCATGGCCGCCCGCGCGCCCAAAGCCCGGTAAAGCCGGTCGTCCATCCCCTTGACTTGCAGTGTTGCCATGGAAAACGCTCCCTGATCTCGCGCGCGCCGTCCCAAGTATATCCCCGAGTTCATGCAAAAGCAAGCATAACTCATGCAGCCACCCAAAGGGGTGTACTACTGAGTCCTGTAACCTTGTAGTGTGTCTCGACGCACCGTGAATTGGGGCGACGTTCGGGTCGCCCAGCGTGCTCAAACAGGCCGTCTCATCACCGGGGAGGAAGACTCCGAACTCTTCCTCTCACCGCGATCAGAAGCGCAACGGCATCGAGACCCATTGCCAAGCTTCACATCGAACGGCCAAGTGCCTGTCCAGGAATAAGTTGTGGTGCAGGCGTCTCGCCTGCCCAGGCAGCCGGGACGGCTGCACCACAATACCGCGGAGTTGATCTTGGACAGGCACTAAGCGTGTCGCAAAGCCCGTCGCGCACGAGCCACTCGAGGCGTGTTGGACCGAGATGCCGGAGGCCGCTCACGCCAATGCCGTGTCGCTGTACGACAGACGAACCACGCGAGGGCGGACCAGCCGCTGGAAGTCCTCGTACTCCATGCGGATCAGCTCGGTGTGCGAGCCGGCGTTGAACGCAATCTCGTCGTCCAGCGTCAGGCTCTCCGAGACGTAGACGTCCATGTCAAAAAGGTTGCCAAACGGCGGCATCGCGCCCAGTTCGCACTCGGGAAACAGGTTCTGAAACTCCCGTTCCGTGGCAAGCTCGACCTCGTCCGCCCCGACGGCCTCCTTCAGAAAACCGAAGACGACCTGGTCGGACGCCGGCAGGACGAGCATCGACATCTTGCCGTCGATCTTCGCGATCACCGTCTTGGCAATGTCCCGGCCCGAAATGTGCGCCGCATGAGCAATCTCCTGGGCCGTAAACGCCGCGGAATGGGTGACCGTCGTGTACTTGATGCGTTGGTCGTCGAGGAACTTTTTCAATCGTTTGGCGGGCATGATTCTCTCCTTCACGCGAAAGGGATAGACGACATAAGCCACCGACAAACTCTGTTTTTCATCGGGACGCTCTTTGCGCAATCGCGAGCCGGCGCGCAGAATTATAGGACGCGGGTCCGCCGAGGAAAGACAGTCTGTCCCACCCCCCATCGGCCAATCCGGTCAGATCGCCGCGAGACCAGCTATTTCGGGGGAGAATCGCCCGAGGTTCCCATGGAGAATGTTCTGAACTTCCCGACGCCGATTGCCACCCAGCGGCAGGAATCGGTGTGCCGATCACGGCCTACAACCGTGACCCCAAAGCTCTTGCCTTGGCGAGAAGCGACTTCGGGATGCTCGGCCCGCGACGCGTCCCCGGCATCACGAGAGTGCCACGAGTCTTGTAGCCGCCGTAGTGGAGGACTTCCCTGACCGCTCGGATCGCTCCCCGGCCCTGGGAAGGGATGAGGCTCAATGGCCAGGGGGTTGTACAGGCGGTGGCAATGATCGCCGGTTTGCCCTTGTGCCGTGGGGTTGGAATTCCGCTGGGTCGCTCGCCCATGAGCACCGGCACGATCCGGTCGAACAGCACCTTGAGCGGCGACGACATGTTGCCCCAATAGGTCGGCGTGCCCACGATCAGGCCGCTCGTCTCCAGGAGCTTCCCGCCGACGAGATGGGCGTCATCCTCCGGGAAGCAGCACTCGCCGTCGGGCCGGCACTTCATGCACGCCCGACAGGGTTTCATCGTCAGATCGTAGACATCGATCCACTCGACATCGTGCCGCTGCCGGGCACCATCGGCGACCGCCCGAAGCAGCGTGGCCACGGTTCCTTGCTTTCGGGGACTTCCGTTGAGCACGAGCAGTTTCATCGCCACCAACCTCCGGCTTAATCCTAGCCCGAATTGACCGCGCAGGGTGGCTCAGACCGCGAAATGCTCGGGGCGGCTTCGCGACCCCGTTTCTCGCCGGGGGCGAGGGGGATCTGTCAACCGAGCCATGGCCTTTCAGGGAATATGACACCACCCCAAAAAAAGGAGTTTACTCGGGGGATTGTGAAAATATGTACGAATGTATATATTGGTCGTGCGAACCGAACCATGGTGCGTCTTCTGGCGATTTGCCAAAAGGCGTTGTCCGCGCCGGATCTCATCTTCATGCCAACTCGATCGCCAGCCGACGACGTCCCGCGGCCGGAACTCGCCCGGAAAACGCTCAAGGAGGTCTTCGGCTTCGAGGCGTTTCGCGACGGGCAGGAAGCCGTGGTCACGCGGCTTCTGTCGGGCCGGTCCGTGCTGGCCATCTTTCCGACCGGCGGCGGAAAAAGCCTCTGCTACCAACTGCCGTCGCTGGTGCTCGACGGACTGACCTTGGTCATCTCGCCGCTGATCGCGCTGATGAAGGACCAACTCGACTTTCTCGTGTCGCGAGGCGCGCCGGCCGCGAGGCTCGATTCCAGCCTCTCGCGCGAGGAAACGCTCGCGGTTCACGACGCGATGAACTCGGGCCGGCTCAAGCTGCTGTACGTCTCGCCCGAGCGGCTCGGCAACGAACGGTTTCTGCGATCGCTCGCGCGGCGGAAGATCTCGCTTCTGGCCGTGGACGAAGCGCATTGCATCAGCGAGTGGGGGCACAATTTCCGGCCCGACTACCTCAAAATCGCCGATCTCGCCCGGCAACTCGGCGTCGAACGGGTGCTGGCCCTCACGGCGACGGCCACGCCCCAGGTCGCCGGCGACATCGCCCAGAGCTTCAACATCGCCCCGGGCGACGTGGTGAACACGGGCTTCTACCGGCCGAATTTGACGCTCTACGTCTCGCCGTGCGAGGCTGCCGAGCGGGACGATCTGCTCTTGAGCCGTCTCGGGGAGCGTCCGCCGGGCTCGACCATCGTCTACGTCACCCTGCAACGCACCGCCGAGCAGGTCGCCTCGCGGCTGGTGCGGCACGGCTTCGACGCCCGGGCGTATCACGCCGGCATGGAAACGGAGGACCGCAACGCGACCCAGGACGCCTTCATGGCCTCGGACCGCATGATTGTCGTGGCGACGATCGCGTTCGGCATGGGCATCGACAAGGCCGACATCCGCTACGTCTACCATTACAATCTGCCCAAGGCCCTGGAGAGCTACGTCCAGGAGATCGGCCGCTCGGGCCGCGACGGCCGGCCGTCGATCTGCGAGATGTTCGCCTGCCGCGACGACGTCGTGACGCTCGAGAATTTCTCCTACGGCGACACGCCCACGCCCGAGGCCGTGGCCGGGCTGGTGCGCGACGTGCTCGGCCGCGGCGCGCGGTTCGACGTCTCCGAGTACGAACTCTCCGCGACGCACGACGTCCGCACGCTCGTGGTCAAGACCTTGCTCACCTACCTCGAACTGGAAAAGATCCTGCAAGCGACCGGCCCGTTCTACTCCGAGTTCAAGTTCCAGCCGCAAAAGAGTTCCCGGGCGATCCTGGACAAATTCGACGCGGGCCGGGCCGACTTCCTTCAGAGCCTGTTCCGCCATGCCGTGAAATCGCGAACGTGGTTCTCGCTGGACGTCGAGCGCGTCAGCCGGGCGATCGGGCAGCCTCGCGAGCGGATCGTCGCCGCGATCGGATACCTGGAGGAACTCGGCGATCTCGTGGTCCAGGCGACCGGCGTGCGACAGGGCTACCGCGTCCGCGGCCGCCCGGCCGATCTGCCCGGACTGTGCCAGCGACTGGGCCGGCGATCTCAGGACCGCGAGCGACACGACATCGATCGGATTCGCCGCGTGCTGGCCTACGCCGAGTCGGAGGAGTGCTGGACCCGGCACCTGCTCGGGTATTTTGGCGAGGACCGGAAACCGTGCGGCCACTGCGGCCGTTGCGAGGGCCAACCCCGCCGGCCGCTTCCACCCGCCCGGCACGCCGCGTTGACCGACGCCGATCGCGAGCAGACGCGACTTCTCGCGGCCGAGCATCATGCCGCCCTGGCCTCTCCGCGTCAACTCGCCCGATTCTTATGCGGCCTGACCTCCCCCGCAACCACGCGTGCCAAGCTCCGCGACCATCCGCAGTTCGGCGTTTTCGCGTCGCAGCCGTTTCACGATGTGCTCACGATGGTCGAAGGACGGTAGGTTGCGGGGTGAACTCAGGCAACGTTAAGGTCCAGTGGCCCGTGAGAGACGCTGTTCTCACGGCAACGTTCACGCGGAAAATCGCAAAATCCGCAGCGACCGCTTGGGAAGCTGCCATTGTTTCGCGGGCGCGGCCGCGAGGTCATCCGCGGGAACATACGCATCGGCCGTCTCGATCTGCTGGAACGATTGGCCGTAGTTCGCCAAAACCAGGTGCAGGTCACGATTGGCAAAGGCCGAAGCCACGCAATCTTCTGGCAGAGCCGTGGCGAACAGGTCCGAGTCGGCGATCTCCAGATACGCCCAGGTTCCGTCTTCCACCAGCGGCAGGTACTGCTTGAGCCAGCGAGCGTGGGCCGGCCGCGTCTCGGTGCTAGGCGGAATCGGATCCCAACCGCCGTAGATGTAGGGGCCGCTGGGATGCGTCTGGTAGTATTTCCACGCCTCCGCGTAGAACCCGTTTTCCTGCACCCCAGGCAAACGAGGGATGGGAATCACGGCCCGCTCGCCGGTCAGAGGCCGTCCGCCCTGCAGCAACGGGAATTGCATGTAGGGAATCGAGTGCAAGAAGTGATCGCTTGCGCCCTCAACCTTGGCCGCGGTCCCTTGGATGCAAGGAACCACGTAAGGCGTATGGTTCTTTGTCGCTTCGCGCAAGCCGTCGGCGTTTTCGACGTTCTCTCCCACCCAGAGATAGTCGTAGACCTTGAGCCCGCCCGTCCGAGGCTCATTGGTGCGATCCGCGTGCATTTTATAGATGCCGCCGCGCCGCTTCACCTCCGAGTAGATGAGACACAAGAGATCGGTCATCGCGCCGTCATACTGGGGCGTTTCCTCAAACACGACCATTTCGTCTTGGGCGGGTTCCTTGATTTGTCTCTCCGCGTTGGGAACGTACCCCCAATCGTTATAGAGGCCGTCGAGCTCATAGTCTTCGAGGATTTGCACCATGCGCGGCAGGAAATAGGCGCGCCAACCGGGGCTGGCCGGCGAGCATCGCGTCAGGTCCCACCAGCCGCCAAACGCATCACCGGGTCGCGACCACTCCTTGCGGTAATCCGGATCGCTCCCGACAAAATATCCGCTCGACGCATAGGCAAGAATCTTCATGCCGCGATTGTGGACCATCGCCACAAAACGGCGAAATCCCTCCGGATTGACCGCGGTCAACTTATTGCCTCCGAACAGTCCATAGCGATCGTTCCATTCGTCCATCACGTGAATCAACTGGATTCCATGGCCCTTCAACCGGTCCAATTCCTGTTCGTCGTATTCTCCGGGCTCCCACGGCTTGCGACTGGGATACTCGCCCATGTTGTAGACGCATTGAGCGGGGAGATAGTCGGTGATCAGGTGCTTGCGCATGCACTTGCGAATCTTCCGCGTGCAGGCGCCGACGTTCGCGAGGCGCCTCCGGTGGTCCTCCGCCGTGTAGCTGGCGAGAATCGCCGACGTCTTCGACGCGCCGGCGGCAGTCTTCGCCGCGGGCGAGTCGGCTGCCTGGATGGTGTTGAGGGGGAGGGAAATGGCGGCGCCCGCCGCGGCGGCCTTGGCGCCCGTCTTGAAGAATTGTCGCCTGTCCATGATAGACTCCTGGTGATTACGATTACTGAGGCTCGTTGTTCCGGGCGTCGCACGGGTCGGTCCCCTGTGATCGACAAGAAGACTCTCCGGGACGGTAGGGTCTGGACGCACCACGAAACCTCATGGTGCGTCCAGACGCGTCCTACGTCTCGGCGCTAGGGTCGCCTGCCTCCGAGCGATCCGTCGAACCCGGCGGGGTGGCGGCGCTCGCGGCCTCGTATTCCGCGAGTTCTTCTTGAATGCGGGCGATCATCTTGCGGACGCTTGCGGACGTAAGACCCTTTCGGACGGTGGCTCCCCCACTCTCGATCTGTGAGAGCCAAAGGGTCATATACTGAAGCTCTTCACGCGCTTTAGCGTACTCTATCTGGGAAGAGATCAAAGCATCACCTCGATCAGACCCCTGTAACGACCATTGGCCTTGCGCGTGCGGCTGAAGAAACCGAACCATCGCCACCAGTCCTCGTCGTCTTCGGCAGCGAAGAGTTCCTTCGGTTCACGCGCACGAATCATGTCAGACAACCTCGTCGCACTCGGATCACCGGCTCCAAGCCGGTCGTAGAAGTCGTGGGGCAGCAAAACAACGGCATCGACGTCACCCGGTTGGTTCTTCCCCGTGACAAAGCTGCCGTCCAGAAGAAGACCTTCCGCTTTGACGGCTCTCGCCAGGCCGATCCACTCCCGGACTCTCGCGAGGAGATGCTGACGCCGGCCGGTGAATCCAAACCAACGGGTGACCTCAGCTTCAGTACAGACTTGTATCGGTGGAATGAACCCGTCGTCGTCGAAAAGCGGACCGCTCGCGGCCTCAATGCTCCTTTCGAATCGCCCGACAACCTCGGTTGCTGCCGCTTCTGGACCGAGCCCATCAAACTGGAACTTGCCGAACAACTCGTCCACGGCCTCTTCGAACTGCACCCGAAGGGCAAGAAAGCGGCGATCTTCGTGCGGGGAGCCGAGCATGGCGGATCAGGCCGCCTTCGTCGAGGCATGCCGGTAGTCGTTCATCGCTTGTCGGACGAGGCGCGGAAGGTCGGACAGTTCCTCTCGGAAGAATTCCGCGGTTGCTCGCTCGATGTCCTCCGGCGAGATGTCATCGGCCGAGCGACTGGCCGCAATCGCACGGGCACGGTCTTCAATTCGCCGTTCAAGACACCAGCCGGCCGCAATAACGAGACACCGCGACTCGCGCGTGAGTGTGGGTCGCTGCATGGCATATCCTCCATGATCTGGGATGAACCGTCCTTCACCGAAAGACGCGTCGCTCCGAACCCCCTTCTAAGGCGACAAGGTAGCTCATCGCGGAGATGGAGTCAACGGCAACGGATTCCGAACTCGATCCCCCCAAACAGGCGGATCAGAAGCCGGCCAGAGCCATCGCTCCAGTGCGGCGCTGCGTCCCGCGACGTCGACACCGCATCCCGACGCGCCCTACGGGCAGTAGATCCAACGGATCATGGCCGTGTCGTCGAGTCGCATGTTGTCGTGGCCGGAGGTGAATTCGAGTCGGCGGTCGAACAAATAGCCGACTTCGATCGCGGATCGGGAGCCGTCCTGATCGACACACTCGAGTCCGATGCAACATTGCAGGTCGCGATAGGTGGCCAGGTCGTTGTGGACCACGGCCCGTTCGACCGCCCAACTTCCGCCGCCCAGATCGCCGGCGATGTAGAGCCGGCGCTGTTTGGCGTTGTGTGGCGCGATTCGACCGACGTCTCCCTCGGAGTCGCGTTTGGGCCGGATCGACATCGGCAACGCGAACGTCGCCCGGGGGCGGGGGAACACGAACTCGAGTCGCACGTCGTCGCGGGCAGTCCAGATCAGTCCGCCGACGGGCAGGAGTTTGATGTCGCCACGGTCGAGGTAGTCGACGCCGAAGACGAGCTGGGCCGAAGGATGGATCTCAAGGAATCCGACGGCGTGCGCCGGGTAGCGGATCCCCCGGCGGGCGCTTCCTTCGAAATCGCTCGAGGCCATCACCGACGCGGCCACGTCGTAAGCGAATGCGCCGAACTGTTGGCGGCATTGGTAGGCGAGGCTGAAGTCGTAGAGACGCGGCGGCATCTCCGTTTGAATCGGGCCGCCGACAAAATGGAAGCCGAGGCCGATGCCCAGACCCGATTCGACGCCGGCTTGCTGATAGTGGTCGTCGTTCAACGAGAACATGCCGAACTGATCGCCGCTGCCGATGATCCAGTCGAGCGAACTGGTCCCATAGCGGTAGCCCCAGAAGTCGCTCAGCCCGACGACGCGGGGTGTCTCCGCCGGGGCGGCGAGGTCGACGACCGGAGAGTCGTCGAGTTGGGCCTCGTCGAGGACGGGGGGGAGCGGTTGAAATTGCGCCCCGTTCGTTGTCGCACGGGACTGCGTCAACTCATCGGGCGGCTCGGGAGAAGACGCCGTCAGACGGCCCAACGGGTCGTACTGGGGCGACTCGCCGGAGACCGACGGGAGTCGTTCGGCGATCCAGGGGCTCTGGGTGGTTTGGGCTTGCGGCTGGACAAGCTGCTGTGCCGAAAGGCTCGCGGCCTGGAATGCGACCGACAGGACCATCACGGCCCGGAGACAACGATTCAGCACCATGGGAGACTCGCCCCGAGTTCTGGAAAACACGTCGAAGAAAGCCGATCTGGGGGGAGGGGCCGCCGGCAAGATCGCGTTCCGCAAATCATCGAGCAATCAATACTGGCGGGGTTACGCGGAGTCAAGAGAGACTGGGGGGCCCGTAAGGGATTCCGCACGCGGTCCACCCCCACCCGCAATCCGGACGCCGTCCAGAATCACACTTCCCGGCATGGCGTCGTGTCCCCGCGACGCGAATGCCCCCGCCTTGACGTTCCTGTAATTCTGGAGAGAATGCACAAAATCCGTCGCCCATCTTCCTACCCCGGCACGAGGAGCCCGGCTTGGCACGTCCCCGGAATACCGACAAGGTGGGGCCATCGACCACCACGGCCTACCGCGAGCTGACCGTGGCAGGAGTGGTGCTCGGGATTGTCCAGGGCGTAATCCTCAATCTGGCGTTTGTCTACGTCGCCTTGAAACTGGGGTTCTCGATCTGCGGCTCCGCGGTGGCCGCCATCATGGGCTACGCGCTGTTGACCGGCGTGATGCGGCGCGGCACCAGCCTCGAAAACAACATCAATCAGACGATCGCCTCGGGCATCAACACCGTCGGAACCGGCGTCGTCTTCACGCTGCCGGCGCTGTTTCTCCTCAATGCCCAGCGGAAGGCTCAGACCGGCACGGGCTTGGACTTTTCGATCACGCCGATCCTCATCGGCGGGGTTGCCGGCGCGATCCTCGGCACCGTCTTCATCATCCCGCTGCGAAAACAGATGATCGAACTCGACCGCCTGCGGTTTCCCTCGGGCGTCGCGGTCACGACGATCATCCGCTCGGGCCGGGCGGGCATCGACAAGGCCAAGCTCCTCGCCTACGGCTTCATCGTCAGCATGGTCTGGAAGCTCCTGCTGCTGTCCGGGTGGTTGGACAAACCCGGCGTGCTCGAAGAGGAGGAACTCCTCTACAGCGGCAACGTCGCGGCGGCCATGGTCGTCGGCGTCGCCGTCTGCGTGGCGATCGGCCAGGCGGCCGACATGATGCAGGACTACAAGACCGGCTTCATGCTCGGCGCCAAGCCGATCAAGCAGCAGATCGTCCAGTTCGCCTGCGCGTGGACGGGCGTGCTGCTGGCCGTCGGCGCGATCTACGCGCTCTGGTCGAACGGGCCGGGTGGACAAGGCGGCTTCGGCGAAGGAACCGCCCTGCCCGCCCCGCAAGCCACCGTGTTGGTGGGCGTCATCGAGGCGGTGGACTCGGGCAATGTCCCGGTCGACAAGTACGTGATGGGCGGCACGATCGGCGCGCTGTTGGGCGCCGCGCCGATGCCGGGCCTGGGCGTGCTGATCGGGCTGGCCATGTACCTGCCGTTCTCGATCACTCTGGGCTACGGCCTCGGCTGCCTCGCCGAGATGGCCGTGCGACGCGCCAAGGGCGCCGCCTTCTGCGAGCATAAGCTCGTCCCGCTGGCCGCGGGACTGATCGTCGGCGAGGCCTTGACCGGCATGGGGCACGCACTGGGCGTCGTGGTGATTTCCTGGATCCGCGGAGGCTCCTGATGCTCGGCAAGGTCTCTTTCGGCCTGTTCGCCCTGGGCGTGATGGTCGCCATCTCCGGCGCCGCCAAGGTGCCCGAGGCCGGCAGCACCTGGCCCGACACGCTCTGGGTGTTCGCCGTGGGGGCGGCGATGTGCGTCGTCGGGTTGGCCGGCTGGTGGACCGGCCATCGCGCGGCCCGATCGGCCAAGCACGCCGCGGGCGAAGGTCTTGACGCGATCCTCCGCCATCTCGACCACGCGCAAAGCGAAGCCCGGGCGATCCGCGAGGACCTTGGCAAGCTCGACGGCGACGCGCTGCGCCGGCGGATCGACGACCTGTTGCTGGCGGACTTCGAGCCTGTGGTCGAGAACCGCGCGATGGTGGTCAGTCGTTACGGCATGAAGCACGGCGCGGAGATCCTGCTCGGCCTGGCCGCCGCCGAGCGGAATCTCAACCGCGTGTGGTCCGCCGCCGCCGACGGCTGTCTGCCGGAAGCCCACGCCTCGCTAGCCACGGCCATCGCCGCGCTGGACCGCACGGTGGCGATGATCGATCGGTAGGGTGGTTGGGTGGTGCTGTCTCGCGAGTGGACTGATCGATGTGACCGACGCACGCTACTGTCCCCGAAACACCTGCCGGGCGTTTCAGAGCGGACTGTGTCACTGCGTGTGCAACACGCCAACGCTGGCTGCAATCTGGCATGCCAGGCCACGGGCTTTCCGTCGCGAGGAGCCCCACTAGGAAGGGTAACAGACTTGGCATACAATAACCGAATGCAGACGCCGTCCCGGCGCGGTTATCGGACAACCAGATGGGCTGAGGGGAAGTAACTATGGAGGGTGGATATAGGGATTCCGAGGAGCAGAATCGCCTGGATTGTCTCGCTTTCATGAGCCGCCATTTGGTGGCTCTCGTCGCACAGTACGAAACGTTCGACGACGAGGGACGCAGCTTCCACCATGGAGTTATTGTCTATTCGGGATTCGTCCTTTCCCTTCATAACCGATGGTTCTGGGTGACCGCTGGACATTGTCTGAGGAACAACTACGCAATTACTGAAGACGAAAAAGGCTTGGACGACCTGCTAGCTGCCGGCAGGATCAAGCTCATCAGCACCGGGTTCGCCGACTACTTCGGCTTGGAGGCGCCCCATCGGCACTGCGTACCCTTTTCCTATGAGCCCGGCTGTACCATTCATCTCCACCGAAAGGACCTCGGACTTGATTTCGCTCTCATACCACTCCCTGATTTGGTCCGGATTGCTTTTGAGAAGAACCGGATCATTGCCATTTCGCGGAAGAACTGGATTCATCAAACCCGGGTCACGTTCACCCATTTCAAGATATTGGGATTCCCCTCGCACCTGGTCCAGACGAGTAAGAGTTCTGACGACGAGTTGGTTGCGGAATTTCAGCCCGTTATGTTCGCCGTTGACGCGCTGAATCCAACCGACGTGGAAGGCGTTCCTTCCGACATTTGGTTCGTGGGACGGATTCCACCGGAGGTCAAGATCCAGGACATCAAGGGAATGAGCGGCGGGCCGATCTACGGTCTCCGGAAATCCGAAACCGGCCAGTGGTTCTACCACGTCATTGCCCTTCAAAGTTGGTGGCGCGACAAGAGCAGGACAATATTCGGGTGTTCACTACCAGCGTTCGCAGAAGCACTGCATGGCATTATGAACGGATCGTAATGCTCCAGTCGTGGATAGGACGAAACGATGTGCAAGGACGACATGAACGAACACGGACTTTCTCGATACGTTCCAGTTCCGGTTCGCCGAGCCATTCGCCAGCGATGCGGTTTCGGTTGTGTCATTTGTGGATTTGCCATTTATGACTACGAGCACGTTGATCCTGCCTTCAAGGACGCGAAGGAGCACGACTTCACGAAGATTACCTTGCTTTGCGGTCGTTGTCACGATTCCGTGACCAGGGGGATTTGGTCGAAGGACAAAGTGAAGGAGCACGATCACAACCCTCGCTGTAAGCAAGACGGGTTTTCGTTCGGGGCATTCGATATTGGGAATGTCTTTCCTCGCGTTATCGTCGGCTCCTACGAAGCCATCGAGACGCCCGTCATTCTCGAAGTCGCCGGCACACCGCTCTTGATGGTAGCTCCCCCTGAGGAAGAGGGTGGACCTTTTCGCCTCAGCGCCTTGTTTTGCGATTCTGGCGGGAAGCAATTACTCAGAATCGAGTGTAACGAATGGCGGTCCCCCGTCGGCACATGGGATATTGAATCTGTCGGACCTCGGCTCACATTCCGAACAGAGCCGGGAAGTATCGCACTGGGGTTGCGCAGTGAGCCGCCAGGTGTTCTTGTCGTTGAGCGCATGAATATGGTCTACAAGGGGACGAGAATCATCGCCCGCGAAGGGGATCGGGCGATCAAGATCGTCACGGCGGCCGGCGCGACTATCGAGAACGTCGGCGGGCACGTCAACGTTGTTAGGCAGCGTGCCGGAATAGTGATCGATAAGGATGGGAATCTGTCTGTGGGCGGTGGATGAGGAACGTACCATCGCGATGTCAATATCTGCTGCATTGACACCGGTGTGCGTGCAGGCGTCAGGGGTCTTCAAACGCCATGCAAAACACAAACGCCTCCCAAAACCGCAATGTATATAGGTGCAGTTGTCTTTCCTCAATGTAGGCTGAGCGGTAGTCAAAGACCTGTCGGTCTGCGGCTCGTGCTTGGCCTGCTTCCGTGTCGACGACAACCACGACGCCACCGGGTTCCAACGGAACCAGACAGTTCACGTTCACTTTGCTCAGTTCCCAGCTCAGCCTGTAGAACTCGGGTACGTCCTCCTCGCGATCGCATAGCCGGATGTCTTTGCAGTGTTCATACGGCATGACCCGCTTGTGGTCGCGGTAGAACAAGCAACGTCCGATCTTGATGGCGACTTGCTGCAACCGATACTCATCCACGTCCAATCGGACCATGCCCGGCGGCAGGACGATGCCGCCCCCAGTAGTCGTTTGTGGCGTTTGCAGGATGCCTCGTAGCAGTGTGGACGTTTGTGGCTTCTTTGCTCGGCGTTTCAGGTCATCCAATATGACGTCGGCCGTTCGCGGGTTGGCATTGGCCACTAACAGGTACAAGGTTTGGTAGAAGTATTCCTCATCTGCTTGGTGTTTGTTGTTGCACGACTTGTGCGTGGGTACGACCCAAAGGTTCAGTCCGCTACGCAGCGACTTCGGGTAGAACTGCTTCGGTGGGACGTGTTCCCGCGTAATGGGGTCTTCTTCCGTTGCGGGCTTGCCGCATAAACAACAAACGTCAGCCCCGTCACTCATGCTCACCCTTCCGCTGTGTCGGCCGCATTCTTCGTATCCGAATCCTGCAGGTTCGGCACCCCTTCAAGGATCTGTGGTAGAAGACATCGCACGATTTCCCAATTCTACTGACATCCCCGACCTCCGCAAGGTTCAGCCAGCCTCAAAGGAGGCAAATCCGAAAGCGTCTGAAACGCGATACATGGGCAGCAGATCGGGCCCGCTTGCGCGTCGGTCCGACACACCGACGCATCTTGGACGCCGGCCGACGGTTCGTCGCTCCGATCCGCGAGAAGAACCCGGGGACGCCGCGGATGCCGAGGTCCAGGTGGAACGGTTAAACGAGCCAATTCTCGACGCGCAGGTTGGGGACCTGCTCGAAGTCGCGCAGATTGGCCGACAGCAGCAAAGCGCCGTTGGCCAATGCGATCGAGCGATGGATGACCGCCAGCCAGCCTCGCATTTGCTCCTCGATCGTGATGACCGTGGTGGCGAAGTCCTGGTCGGCCGAGGCGGCCATGTTCGCCATCAAGGTCACGGCCCGCGGTTCTCTCGACTGTAAGACGTTGATGTGGTCGGTGTCCAGAAGGATCACGGAGGCGTGTCCCATTGTGTTTCCCGGCGATCGGCTTCTCGCAGCCTCCGTCCCTCTTCCTGAATCTCTCTGATCACCGGATCGTCTTCGAACATGCCAACCGTGCTCCGCCAGTCCCCGTTCTGCTTCGCGGGGCGAACGACGGCAACGAGTTGAGCAACCGTGTCCTCTAGCGAGGCGATGCGTTCTTCCAGCTTGCGCCGCGTCATGGTAGGCTTCTAGGTTCTCAGCCCGAGCCGCTTTTCATTCTAGCACCCGGCGCCGCCACCGCCAGCCGACCATCCGGGGGGATCGCCACGCGATTTTCCGGTCCCCGAGATCGGGCCGAGCGTGCATGGTGGGCCTCGCCAGCCGGTCACTCGGCAAGTCACTCGCTTCGACAAGAATGACGCTCGACCGGCGCCGCGGCTTTGCTCGACCCACCCGCAGACGCCGGCAAAGCCCAAACCCCGTGGGACCGGCTTCTCGATCACGTCGGACTCCAAAGCGTAGCGAAAGACGATCCGAACGCGATTCACTTCATTGGCGACGCGCACGGGGCCCACGCGCTTGCCGAGCGTTGTTCGGAACGTCTCAAAGTCGGAGGGGCCAAGATCAGCCACGGCGCGATGACCGCCGAACGCTTCGGCGATGGACGTGCACGTGTGCTTGTAGTCTCGAAACGAGCGGCCGGACAGATCCCCGCTTGCAAGCCGGTGGAACTTCGCCGTCAAGAACCGGTTGCACAGATCCGCAACGGTCAAGCGGGTGTCGCCGGGCTTCCGGGGCTCGCGACCGGCGAGCAGATCATCCTTCTCCTCGTTCCATCGCTCCAGGGCCTTTTCGCCCTTCGGGTCATCGGCCACTTTGCCGAAGTAGTGGGCGCGGCCGCAAACCTCCTTGCACCAGCGGCCGGACGGGTGGGGCCAGAGAGGGAAGTCGGGGGAGGGCTTCTTCGCTTTTCCCGACTTCTTAGAAGTGGTAGACTTGGGCATGATGCCACCTCGATCGCAAAGGGTGATTGGTGGTGTCACTGACGCCCATCGGCCTCATCCGGTGGGCGTCTCTTCCATGCCCTCAATTCCATGCGGTGTCAAACAGAGTGTCAAGCGGCCGGACGAAACGAAAACGAGGATGACGTAACCACTTACTGAGTCATACTTTAGCGCCCGTAGCTCAATGGATAGAGCAGCGGACTTCTAATCCGCAGGTTGCTGGTTCGACCCCAGCCGGGCGTACTTGATACCAAAGGACTTACGGCAATTCTGACAACGATCGGCCGATCCAACACGCCATAAACACGCCACGCCGAAACTTCGATACTCGACACTCCACGACACCCCAAAAAAGCGGGGCCCCGCATCCGTGCGAGGCCCCGCCCGCAAAGGTATCCGTTATCCTCTACTCCCCACCACCACCCTCCGGACCCGGCCGTAGGAACTCCGGAACGTAAAGGTCATCAACGGCCTTGTCTATCTGCCGCGTCATGTTGATGTACCGCTGGGTCGTCGAGTAGCTCTTGTGCCTCATCAGGGCTTGCAGGGCGTCCCCTGTGAGCCGATCGGCGTTGCACGTGGCAAACGCCCTTCTGAGGTCGTGAAAGCCGTAGCCGGCCGCCACGCCCGCCTGGGCTTGAATCTCGTGGAACTCCAGCCAGAGCGTCCGCTCGTGATGAGGCCACGAGAAGACGAGGGGCCCAAAATCGACGATCGTCCGCAAGTGCTCCACCACCAGCGGGTGCAGCCGGATCAGGTCGTCGCGTTTGCCCTTGTTGTCTTCCGCCATGGTCACCGCCGTTGCCTTGTCCAGGGACACGTCGTCCCACTTCAGCGCGAGGATCTCCGAAATCCGCCAGCCGGTCATATAGGCGAAGAGGATCAACGCCCTCCACCAGTCCCCCGTCGAGTAGCTCGGGTTTTCCGGCCGCTTCGCCGAGCCACAAGCGCCGTACACCTTGGCGAAGTCTTCCGGGGTGACGTAGCGGACCAGCTTCTTCAGTTCCCGGAGCATCCGGAACTTGGGCGGCTTGATCAGGTAGCCCCAATCGACGGCGATGCGGAGGACAGCCTTCAGGCTGCGGAGTTCCTTATTGACCGTCGCCGACCGGACCGGTTGGTCATCCCGTTGGTTTTTCTCCACGCGGCGGGCGGCGATGTACTGGTCAATGGTTTGAGAGCGGATGGTCGAGACGTATTTGGGCCCGATGATCCGCTCGAAAAAGTCGATCGCCCGGACCGTCTCCCGTCGCGACTGGAAGAGCATCCCGTCGCCGATCTTCTCGTTCCATTCCGTGCGGAAGTCCTTCCAGGACTTGCGCGCGTTGCTCTGGTAGTTGCCGGCGGCGAGCTGGCCTTCGATCCGCCGGCGGAATTTCTCGGCCGCCGAGTGGGCGCCGATCCGCTTGGAACGCTTCTTGCCCTCGGGGTCGTACCAGCCGACCGACCAGGGGGCTTTGTCGTCGCCGAGCTTCTTCCGCTGGCGACTGTCTTGAAAAAGCCATGCTTTCATCGTCGCGTGCTCCGTGTCGATGGGTTGGGATTACCGAAGGAAAAAACCCCGCCGGCGAACCGGATAGCAGTCGGGACCGGACAAACGCCGGCGGGGCGACGGCAAAGTCACCTTTTCGCCGGCCTTATCTCGCGCATCCCCCATTGTGACCGGGTCCGGTAAATTTACCGGACCCGCTTTTGCCCGCATGCTTGTCTTGTCGCCCCCCCCAGCTCGCATCCTCAGTGGAAACACGCCCTCTTCACACTCTCCATGTCATACTCGTTCTTGACCTCTTCCAGTGCCTCGCCAAATCCGGTTCGATACCCGTCCAAGTAAGCGTCTCGGATGGCTTCCACCTGCTCGACGAGAATGTCGAAGGCCTTTTCATCGAACGGACTTTCCGCAAGCACCGTGAAGAAGTCCTCATCGGACACGATGTCCTCGTCGGTTTCGGGCGTGGCCATTTTGAACATGCGGTTCAAGCTGCGCAGTGAGGCATGGTTCTTACCCCAATGCAAGCCATGGTCCTTCCCTGCCTTCTCGCCCCTCTCCCGATCCTTCTCATACTCCGCGTCAAACCGATCAACGAAACACTACAACGCTTACTCCGTCGGCAGGACCGGGCGGGGGAGGACCTCGCTCGCCTGGATACGTTTGATGAATCTGGGGTCCAGGTACCGCGACGTGACGGACATGGAACTGTGGCCCAAGTGATCGCAGGCCGCCGCCTTGCCGCACTCGTTGGCAAGGTAGGTCGCGGACGTCTTGCGGATCTTGTGGAACTTGTCCAGCCGGCCGGGCGCGGCGAAGCCGGCGGCGACAAGCACCTTGCCCAGGTGACGAAACAGGACGGACCTCGCGCGGGGCCAGTGGAACACGCAATCGAGCCCGAAGGGCTGTAGCTTGGCGATCGCCTCTACGGTGTCGCCGTGGAGGCGGAACCGCTGGTCGGCGCCTTGCTTCTGGAATTCGGCCGGCACGAGGACCCAGCGATCGGCCAGGTCAAGGTCCTGCCACCGGATAGACAGGGCCGCCGAGATTCGCAAGCCCGTGTCAAACGCGAAGAGCAACAGGGCCGGCCACCAGAGTCGCGCGGGGATGCCATCCGCTTCGCGGGTCAGCTTCCGGCGGAGGCGTTTCGCGGCCCGATGCGACGCGGCGATCTTCGTGCGGACGTTGCCGGATTTGTCGTGGTAGCGAACGCTGTACCGCGGCCAACCGTCGTCGGCTCGCCGCGTGTCGAGCACGATCCGCGCCCCCTTCCCGCCCCCGCGCTGCCTGGGGATGATTCCCGGGGTCCGGCCGGCCGCCTGGAGGATCCGGCCGAATTCCTCCAAACTCCAGCAAACGGGAACCCGTTTGAATTCGCGCATCTTGTCGATGTCGAAGACTTCGCCCAACAGCTTGCGGCGCTTGGCGAAGTTTGCCAGGGCCAACAGGCATTGCCGATGGTGATTACACGTCGGGGGCTTCTTTTTCTCCTTCTGGAAAAGCCACGCGAGATACAGGCCCACCGTGCTGTCGTTGAGATCGGCGAGCACGGCGGGGCGGGCGAGCCACCGGCCGAACTTCCGCATGATGACGGTGTAGTCAACGACGGTCGCCGGCGAGCGACCCATCAGCCGCTGGGGCAGGTAGATGTCCTTGAAAAAGTCGGCCAGCCTCATCGCGCTCGGGTCGTCGGGACCGGGCAGGGTTGTGTTCGGGGTAATCATCGTGGCTTCCTCCATAAGCCGCCGATGATCCGTCGCGACTCGCCGAGCGACGCTTCGGCGTCGAAACCAAAGAGGTGTAGCTCGATCGGGTCGGTATCGACCCGGGCGCAGACGGCCAGGTCGTCGTCGTAGGTCTGGCCGGCGAGCAACGCGCGGAGCCGGTCGACGGTTTCTTCTCGGCAGAACGGCACGGCCACCAGGCTGTGGCAACAGGTGACGTCATTCGAGAGGCTGATTTGGGTCATTGTTCTCACAAGGCACCCCCTTTCCGCGCCCGGATCGCGTCGGGATGCTCGCCGTGGCCACGGGTTTTCAGGTGCTTGACGACCAACGCCCAGCGGCGGCCGGGCGGGGGCAACTCCATTTGCGCCTTGTTGAACGTCCGGGCGAACCCGGCGGCTTGTTCCATCGAGAGATTCTTGGCGTACAACTCGACGGACGTGAGCGAGGGCGGGACGTCCCAAACCCGTTGGGGCTTGAACGTCTCGGGCAGAGTGCCGATGTAGACGGCTTGTCGCCCGGTGTTGGATGGAGCCATTACTGGTACCTCCCGCTGCGCGCCCGAGTCCCCCCAAGCGCGCAGCAAAAAAGCCGCAGGCGCGTTGATCGTTAGTAAGGCACCTCAGGAGGCACCCCGGGGTCCTCGCGGATCCCCGACGGTCAACGCGCATGCGGCCTTTTTCGGACATCATCTTTGCCTGAGTCAGGACCGAAGTCCAGTTTTACTGCCCGCATTATCCCACGGGCGCCGCCGTTGTCAACACCCCCCGCGTAAACCATTGTCAGACAACAGGTTACAGCCGGCCGGCGGTGGCCTGGATCATGGGCGATGGGGACGCCACGACGCCGCGGCCACCCCGCCAGCCGGCTCAGTTCATTGCCGTCTCTTCCGCCAAGGCGGCGCCGCACAGCGACCCCACCGTCGTGCCCTCCAGCGGAATCAGGTCAATCTCGCGGATCGCCTTGACGTGGATCTCGGCAATCTCGCGCGCGGCGGCCGGGTTCTCTCGGATCATCTTCTCGCTCTGGGCGGCCATCACTCGCTTCAGCCGCAAGACGATCCGCCCGAACTCGACCCCGAGCATCCCGTCACGTTTCCTTGCCATCAGATTCGCTTCCTTCCTTCAGTTCACCACAGAAAGACTCCACTATCTTCTCGGCGTCGTCCAAACCTTCGTTCAGGATCTGGTGAGCCTCGGCGCCGGTCAACGTCTTGGAGCGTTGCAGGATGGTTCCCACGCCCCTCAGAACGGACGTGAACCGTGTGATACCGTCATGGATCACGTCCCGCGGAATCCATTCACCCAACTGTTTCTTGATTTCCATTTCGGCGAGGATGGCCCGGGCCGTGCGGTACCTCTCCAAGGCCGGAGTCGAATCGCCGCCCATCAGCGGATCGTCGACGTCGGGCACGGCCAACTTGCGAGCGTTGTCGGTCAGGAACTGGTGAAGCCACTGGACCACCGCGGCCAGGTCGATTTCCCGGCCGCCGATCGGCACGCCATGCGCGGCGGCCTGGTCGGCCAGGACCTTGTAGCTTCGGCCGCTCATCGTCTGCCAGTGGCCCTTGGGAATCGTGGCGTAGAACCTCCAGCGGTCCGCGTCTTCTTTGGCACGCTCGAATCGAGAGAGGGCACGCAATTCGTCCTTGCTGGGCTTCTGGCCCTTGGCACGCTTCGCCAAGGCCGACTGGACCAACTCCCGGTCAAGATGGTTAGAGAGCTTCGTTGAGGGCGTGGGGCCCTTCACCGGCGCCGTTTTCGCTCGTTTCTTTGCCATGATCCTTGCCTCCCGCCGCCAGGGCGGGCAAACTTTCTTACCCCCAGAATTGAGCCTCGTACGCATAGATCCACGCCGATAACCGGGCTTCGCCCCGCGCGCCGCCCGGGGGAAGAACCTAGCCACCCCCCCCACCCCCCGGGGTGCGGAGGGGAAAGGGAGGGTCGGCGCGCCGCAGGGAGGTCAAACCAGACGGCGCGACGAGCCCTTCCCGGCCGGCCGGGCCAGTCCGATGACCCCAGCCGGCCAATCGCCGATCATATCGTGATGACGTTCGACAGCAGGTGGGCCGCCTCCTTGTACATGATGACGATGTCGCGGTCGTTTCGTGCCCGGATGACCGACCCGCGTACCTTCTCTTCGCGGTATTCCTCGACGAGAATGGCCAGTTCCTCGCCACTGCCCGGGGCTCCCGGTCCGTCGCCGGACCAAATGAACGTGCGACCGAGGCACGGCTCTTGGGGGTCTTGCGACGTGGCGACCCGCGCGAGCATCGCGTATTCGTCGCCCCAGATTTCCGAGATGCTGGCCGTCGCCGCCTCGTTTGCCGTGTTCTTGATCCCGCCGGCCACGAGAACGAAGTCCAGGTCGAACGCCTGGGCGAGCATCGACGCCGTGATCCTCTTCGGGTCATCCTTGCCCGAATACTTGATCAGGTCGATGATTTGGTCCGTCCGACGAAGGTGAAAGAACTGCTTGCGGTTCACGATCAAGGCGTTGGGTACCAGACCCGAAGGGTTGATGATTTTGAGCCGCGCGGCCTCGATGTCTTCGATCGGCGTGGCGGCGTCGGGATCGTCCCACTCGTTGGTGAGCGCCGTGGTCAATCCCGCGCCCGTCCAAACGGACGTGTCGTAGACGGCCGCGGCGACGTCGATCTCGTACTTGCGTGCGACGGCGTCTTCCGCCCGTTGGGTGTGGATCAACTCGGCGTCGAGAATGTCTGCGTAAATTTTGACGTTCCGATCGTCGAGCACTTCCTCCACGCCATGATCTTCCGTGGCGAACTCGAATTTGCCGAACTCGAAGTCGCCGCGGCTGTAGGCGGTCTTGGGCGCCCGCAACGTCTCCCGGGTTTGCAGGAGGGCCTCGATCGGCACCTTGCCGACGTCGGCCTTCTGGACGCCCACGACTCGCGGGACGAGCACTCTGGGGCCGATGAACCCGCGGCGATCCATCGCCGCGTTGAACTCCGAAAAGGTCGCGGACAGTTCCGTCCGCGTGATTGCCACACTGGGGAAAGCCATTGAACTATCTCCGAAACTGATTGGTTTGATGGTCAGAAAAAACGAGACGCGGAAGCCGGCTGGATCAGAGCGAAAACCGCTCGGCGATCAGGTCTTGGACCTGCCGATTCTCCGAATTGGTCGCCGAGACGTAGCTGTAGTGCAGGCTGGGGTTCCGCTTGGCCACGGCACGAACCGCATCGCGGCGAGTCATGCCCTCCCTCATCTTCTCCTGGACCTGGTCGTTGAACTCGGCCACGGCGTCCGGGTTCACGTCGCGGGCGCCGCCGCCGCGATCCTCCAGCGTCTTGACGCCGGACTTCTTGCCGGTGCCGACTTGGGCCGCGGCGAGTTGCCGATCCTTCTCGGCCAAAGCGGCGGTCTGCGCCTGGGTCAAGGTGGCCTGCCGTTGGAGCTGGCCGAGATACCAATCGCTTTCCATGCCCGGGCACGCCTGTTGGATTTCCTGAAGCGTCGCGGGGGTTGCGTCCATGTGAAGGGACATCGGGGTTTCCTCACTGAAAACTGGGTACTTGGTTGATCCCGCGCCCTCTTGCAAGGCCGCGAGTGTTGAATCGAAACTCTGGATGCCGTCGATCAGGCGCAGCTTCAGGGCCTCGCCGGCGACGAACACGCGACCATCCGCCACTTTGCGGACCGCGGCCTCGGGCATCCGCCGGCCGCGGACGATCGACTGGATGAAATCGCCGAAGAACTGGTCCACGATGCCCTGGAAATACGCCTCGTGTGCGGGCGTGATTTCCGTCCCGGGCTCGCCAGCGGACTTGTACGGGCCCGTGTCGATCGGCACGGCACGGATCCCCGCCTCGGTGAACATTTTCGAGAAGTCGTACAGCATCATCTTGCTGCCGATACAGCCGATCAAGTCCATGCGGTGGGCGAAGATTTGGCCGGCCTGAGAGGCCAGCAAGTACGCCGCGCTGCAGCACAATCCGCACACGGACGCCACAACCGGCTTGACCGCCCGGGCCGCAAGGATCGCGTCGGCAGCTTCGGCCAATCCCGCGCACGATCCGCCCGGGCTGTCGATCCGCAGGAGGATGCTCTTGACCCGATCGTCCGCGGCGGCCTTGGTGACGGCCTCCGTCACTTGCTCGGTCGACGTGCCGTCGAAGAGCAACGAGAAGGACGACGGCCGCTTGGTCAATAGACCGGCGACGTCCACCACGGCCACGCCACGGATGATTTCCATGGGCAGGGCCGGCTGAAGGACCGCCGGCAGCCGAAGCGTTTCGGGCGAAAGCGAATTGAGCGCCGCCTCCAGCTTGGAGCCGGCCCCCGGTTCGATCGACCAAAAGTTATCGAGCGGAATTGTCATGCGTTCACCTTGCGGACGGTGTTGATGCTCAGCGGTCAGGGGTTGACGACGACGATCGTGTGGATCAACGCCGCCGGGGGTTTGACCAGCACGAGCCGCAAGTCCTTCGTGTACGTTTGGTCTAACTCGACGCCGCTAAAGACGGCAACGAGCAGACGCTTGGCGGCTTCCCGCTTGGCCTCGACGTGCGACACGTCGAGCGCGACATCGGGGTGGGCCTCGTTGTACGCGGTCATCGCGAGAAGCGTCCGCGTGTCGTCATACGCCTGCTTGTGGATGTCGCGTTCGATTTCGCACTTGGCTTTTTCCAGGTCGGTCATTTTGATCCTCACTTCCGCCGGCATGGTTTTGTGATCGGCCACCAACCCACCGCCGGCGACGGGCCCGGGCCGTGGTTGAGCTACTGCTTGTCGCCGTGGTTCCACATCGGGTTCCCACGCTGGCGAGCCGCATCCCGCGACTCGGCCGCCGCGCCACGCAACTCCGCGGCGGCGCCCTTGATCTCCGCGGCGGCGCCGCCCAGCGCGTCGACCGACTGATCGAAACGATCGCTCGACGGAGCAAGTGCGGGGTTCGCGACGCCAATCCCGCTGGCATCGTTGATCGTTACGCCCATCTCGCCGAGCGCGCGGTTCGCGCCGGCCATGAAGAATTTGTCGCCGAGCCACTTGCGGCCGAGCCCGGTAAACTGATTGGCAGCCCATATGGTCGACTCGCCCCACCCCTGTTCGCGAGCCGCGACGATCGCGTTCTGCCGAAACGCCTCTGCCTTATTGAACCAGGTCCCTTGGTCCTCGCGCGAAAGCTCTTCCCCGGCCTTAGCCTCGTCCGCCCTGCGAGCCGCCACTAACGACGGGACCCGGTTCATGTACGCGAGTTTCCGCGGGAGGTAGTCGGGTTTCTGCGATGCGTCGATGTCGGTCAACGCCTTGTCGTATTGGTCCAAATTGCCTTCGAGCGAGTTGTAGCCGGCCATGGCTTCGCCTCGCCCAAGGTACGCCAGCAGCTCGGCGCCGCTGAGACGCTTGTCCCTCAGCTTCAGAATCATCTCCTTGAACGTCAGACCTTGGAACTCGTCGCCCTTCTCGATCAGCGACGTCAACAGCGATTCCATGTTCGTGCCGGCACGCTCGGGCGAACCCGTGGTCTTCGACCCGATCGCAACGCCGGCCAGCAGTTCCTCGTCCTTCAGCTTCAGCAGCTTCGCCTTGCCGCCCGACCTGGATGCCGCAAGGAGAAGCTCTTCGGGGGTTCCGACGCCTGGGACCGACGTCGCGAGCCCCTTGGCAATGATGGTATCGAGCCCGCCGGTTTCCGGTTTGCCCATCGAGTTCAAGAGCGCCGCCGCGGCCGTCGCCATTGTGCCGGTATCGCCGACAAGTCCTGTCGCGCGCAGTTGCGTAAACAGGTTGAAATACTGCATTTGGTCGGATGACTTCATTGCGTAGATGACGTCGGCCGCTTCGGTCTCCGATCCCGCGCCGCCCTCGCGGTAGAGTCGCTTTGCTTGTCCGATCAGCGACTCCGTTTCCTCCGGTGACTCGCTCACACCGGCCAGCTTGCCATAGGCAAACCGCGATGCCCTGGCTCCTTCCGCCGCGGCCCGCCGGGCTGCCTCCATATCGTTGATGCCTTGGGTCACCAGGCCGATCGCCGAGGACAAACTCAGGTAGCCGGCCGCCATGGACCCGATGCTGCCGAGGGCCTCCGCACCAAACGCCTTCTTGCCGGCCGAGGCGGCCTCGTGGTACTCCGTTGTGAGTTGTGCCACGCGGCGGTTGTACGTGTCCTGGGTCATCCCCGTCGTTTTCATCAGGCGATCGAGCTTCGCCACTTCGCCGTTGTAGCGCTCGAGCGGCGTCCGGGTTTGCTCCCACACTCGCTTGGCGGCGTCTTCGAGCTTCTTGAACGCGGCGGCGCTCTTGGCGTTCTCTTGGGCGACCTTGCGGGTTGCCTCGTCTAGCTTTCTCTCCTCCGCGAGGACGCCCTGAAACGCCCGAATCGCATCGGCGTTGTCGCCCGTCATGTTGATCGTGATGTTGGATGGCATGGGTCAGACCTCCGTCGGTTGTGGTTTCTTTGGGGCCAGAATCGCCGCGGGCACGTCGATCGCGGCCAACAGCGGTTCGAGCTTCGCGTGGTACTTCTCAGCCGCGTTCGTCACGAGCGTCGTGTACAGGTACCCCATTTTGTTGGCGATCGTTCCGACGGCCCCGTTGGTCCTGGACACGGAGCCGATCGCATCGGTCCACCAGGCCTCTGGCAAGTCTCCCCGCTCGACCAGCGCGCAGCACTTCAGGATCAGAGACCGATCCTCGGGACGCGACATCGGCAGCTTGGTGGTAGCCCGTGCTGAGTTTGCCCGGACTCGGACCCTCTCCCAGAGATCCGCATCAAAATGGTCGTCTCGACTCGCCGTCGACGTCGACCTTTCTTGGCTGGGGCTAAGGCTCTGGCTATGGCTACGGCTCTGGCTATGGCTATGGCTATCCAGTCTTGACCCGCCGGAGTCGGAACAAGACTGGTCTGCGTCCGGTCTTGACTGGTCAGTGTCCGGACAAGACCGGGCAGTGTCCGGACAGGTACCGGACTCGTCCGCTACATCGGACGGACCGGGCCCCTCTTCGGTGGCGAAGTTCCACTTCTTTCTCGTCTTGACCGTCTTTCGGACCACGTCGTCACAGTGATCGTGCCAGTCGTGGACCACCAGGCGGTAGACGGGGTGAACGTCAACGAGACCAGCCTCGATCAGGGCGCCAATCAGACGCGCAGCGTCCGGTAGTGGCCAGTCGATCGCCGCGGCAATCTCCTCGTCGGACCACTTGCCGAGGTCGCCACGGATGGCGTGCTTGGCAACGAAGTGCCACAGACATTCGAGCACACCCACCGCGCCGTAGTGGGGCAGATCCAGAAGGCGAGCCAGTCGCCGAACCTTGGGATGGTCTATTCCGGTCCTTTTCACTGGCCACCCCCTTCGCCCACAAATCGGCGTAGCGACTCGACGCTGTACAAGTAGCGGTTACCGACCTTCGTTGCGCGAATCAGCCCGCGGAGCCTCGCGTCCCGCAGATTGTGCCGCTTCAGGCCGAGGGCCGTGGCGGCCTGGACTTCGGTCATCCCGATGGCGCCATCCAGCCGGGTGAACTGGTTCCGGGTGCGCTCGAGGACGCGATCGACGATTTTCTCAACGAACCGCTCGGCCGCCGCTTCGTCAATCTCAATCTGCATTTCGATCCGTCAACTTTCTTCCCCCCACGTATCCTTGCCGCCCTCAATCCGCCGACGAGACAGTCCGCGGCCGGCCCCGTCGTCGAGGCTCAGACAGGTAGCGTTGCAATTCGTCGACGTGATGCTGTTCGAACTGGCGATACCCCAGGCCGTCCTTGTGCACCGGCGAGACGTGTCCAACCTGGATGCCGTGTGAGATTTTGCCAACGGTGGGGTTTGGCACGCCGAGCCGCTTCAACTCGGCGATCACCTGGCTCAAGACCATGGGCATGGCACTACCTCCCGAAAAAGAACGCCGTCCCCAAAAGATTGGGGGCGGCGCGGATAGTGCTTGACGTGGCCACGTCGGGGCGTCAGAATAGAAAACACCCGCGACGCCCGTGCCGTCCGCACCATCCGCGCCGTGGAGCACACCAGAGAGGCCCGCCCGACTTGCCAAAGAACCGGCGGGCCTCTCTTTTCGTCAAATCCGTTTATACCACGCGGGCCGAAGATAGTCCTACCAGCAATCCGAAAATTTTCCCGTCCGCGTCCGGACAGTCCGGACAGTCCGGACGCTCACCATCCCGAAAGGGGGGGCCGGCGCGAAGAATTCGACCGCCGGAAAAGACCACTCGCGCCTACATCCGTCAGCGCCAACACTCCAGCAACACTCCACGCCCGGGCGAAAACAGCGTCTACCGCCCGACAGCAACGATCAGAAAACCCCTTGTTTTCCAGGGTTTGCTGTAGAGTGCTGTAGAGTGAACAAGGGTACACCCAGACTTCTAATCCGCAGGTTGCAGGTTCGATCCCTGCCGGGCGTACTTTCGTGACCCCTTGCGGGCCT
>JAPLNP010000403.1 GCA_026401055.1 Planctomycetia bacterium | reverse complement strand
TTCGGTTCCTGACATGATACGCTCTCGATTCTCGCCGGCCGCGGCGGGTGGCACGTCCCTGAGCCCCCGGCGAAGGGCGTGGCGACGGCGGCGGCAATTCCACCACGCCCTTTCGGTTACGCGTAGAAGTCGTTTTTCACGCAGTCCCGTAGCACGAGGCACCCATGATTCCCGTCGATCTTTCCGGCAAAACGGCGATGGTCACCGGCGCGGGGCAAGGCCTGGGCCGAGCAACGGCCCTGCGATTGCACGAGGCCGGCGCCAACGTCGTCGTCAACTACTTCGACGACCCGCAAGGCGCGAATCGGGCCCGGGCCGAGCAGGCCGCGGCCGAGATGGACCCCAACCGGGTGGCGGTGATCGAGGCCAACGTCCGCGACGTGGCCGCCGTCGAGCGGATGGTCGACGAGGCGATCGGCCGATTCGGCGGCCTGGACATCGTCGTCAACAATGCCGGCATCCTCCGCGATCGAACCATCAAGAAGATGAGCCCCGAGGATTGGCGCGAGGTGATCGACACCAATCTGACCGGCGTCTTTCACGTCTCGAAAGCGGTGGCCGAACGTCTTCGGGACGGAGGGCGGATCGTCAATCTTGCGTCGATCTCCGCCACCGTCGGGTTCTTCGGCCAAGGCAACTACGCCGCCGCCAAGGCCGGGGTCGTCGCGCTCACCAAGGTGCTTAGCAAGGAACTTGCCAAACGGCGGATCACCGTCAACGCCGTGGCGCCCGGCGTCGTGCTCACCGAGATGGGCAAGAGCATTCCCGAGGAAGTCCAGGCCGAAATGCTCAAGAACATCCCCCTCGGACGATTCGGCCAAGCCGAGGAAATCGCCGACGCCATCCTGTTCCTCGCGAGCGACCTGGCGTCCTACATCACCGGGCAAACGATCCACGTCAACGGAGGATGGTGGGCGTGACGATCCCCCGCGACCAGAAGCTGCTCTGTGCCGCCGACGCCGTGGCGCTGGTGCGAGACGGCCAGACCGTCGCCACCGGCGGCTTCGTCGGCGCCGGCGTGCCCGAGGCACTGCTTAATGCCTTGGAACAACGCTTCCTCGCCACCGCCGGGCCGCGCGATCTTACGGTGATCTACGCCGCCGGGCAAGGCGACGGGCGGGACCGGGGCATCAACCACCTCGCCCACGAAGGCTTGGTGCGACGGGTCATCGGCGGCCACTGGGGCCTCGCGCCGCGGATCGGCCGGTTGGCCGTCGACGGCAAGATCGAGGCCTACAACCTGCCCCAGGGCGTCATCTGCAGCCTCTTCCGCGACATTGCCGCCGGCCGGCCCGGCTGCATCACCCATATCGGACTGGGCACCTTCGTCGATCCGGCGATGCAGGGTGGCCGACTCAACTCGCGAACGCCGCCCGGCATGGTCGAGCGCGTCGAACTCGGCGGGCGAACCTGGCTGTGGTACAAGGCGATTCCGATCGACGTGGGGTTGATCCGGGCGACCTCGGCCGACCCCTTCGGCAACCTGGTGATGGACGAAGAGGGCCTTTTTGGCGAGATGCTGCCCATCGCCCAGGCCGCCCACAACTCCGGCGGGATTGTCATCGCCCAGGTCCTCAAGCTGCTCGACGCGCCCGCCCCGCCCCAGCACGTTCGCGTGCCGGGCATCCTGGTCGACCATATCATTTGCGCCGAAGAGCACGAGCACCCGCAGACGTTCGGCGAAGCGCGGTTCAACCCCGCGCTCGTCTCCCCGCCGCCCTCGTCCGACATGGCCGGCATCACCCTGGAAACGCTGCCGATGAGCCCGCGCCGGATCGTGGCCGCCCGGGCGTGCGACGAAATCCCCGACCACGCCATCGCCAATCTGGGAATCGGTATGCCCGAGGGCATCGCCAACATCGCGGCCGAGCGAGGACTGCTCGCGCGATTCACGCTGACCGTCGAGAGCGGCCCGATTGGGGGCATCCCCGCCGGCGGATTGAGCTTCGGCGTCTCGCGGTATCCGCAAGCGATCATCGATCAGCCCTCGCAGTTCGATTTCTACGACGGCCGAGGGCTGGATTTCGCCGCCCTCGGCGCCGCCGAGATCGACGGCCGAGGGAACGTGAACGTCTCGAAGTTCGGGCCGCGTCTGGCCGGCGTCGGCGGATTTGTGAACATCAGCCAGACGGCCAAACGGCTCGTGTTCTGCGGCACGTTCACCGCCGGCGGACTGGAGATCGCCGCCGAGCGGGGACGCCTCACGATCGTCCAGGAGGGCCGCGTCGGCAAGGTTGTCGACGAGGTCGAACAGCTCTCGTTCAGCGCTGAGCGAAGCCGCCAGATCGGCCAGGACGTGCTCTATGTCACCGAGCGGGCCGTGTTCCGCCTCGGACCCGAGACGCTCGAACTGGTCGAAGTCGCCCCGGGCGTCGACCTCGAAAACGACGTTCTGCGGCGGATGCCGTTCACGCCGGTGATGCGGTCGGTCAAGCCGATGCCCGCGCATGTTTTCGCGCCACCCCGAGGATAGACCCATGGCCCAAGTCTGCATTGTCGCCGCCCGGCGAACCCCCCAAGGACGCCTCAACGGCGCCCTGGCCGCGCTGTCGGCGAAGGACCTGGCCGTCGCCGCCGGCAAGGCCATGCTCGCCGGCGTCAACCCGGAAAAAATCGATCGCGTGATCCTCGGCAACGTGCTCGGCGCCGGGCTGGGCATGAACGTCGCCCGGCAGGTTGCCTTGGAACTGGGCATCCCCGTCGATCGGCCGGCCATGACCGTCAACATGATGTGCGCCTCCGGCATGCAAGCGGTCATCCTCGCGGTTCAGTCGATCGTCGCCGGCGAGTCGCGGGCGATCCTTTGCGGCGGAACGGAATCGATGTCCGGCGCGCCCTACCTGCTCGATCGGGCGCGAAGCGGCTACCGCCTCGGAAACGGCACGCTCGTCGACGTCGTGCTCCGCGACGGGCTGGTCGACCCGACGACCGGCGAACACATGGCCCTGAGCGCCGAGCGACTCGCCGAGCTTTACGCGATCGACCGCCACGCCCAGGACGCCTTCGCCCTGGCGAGCCAGCAGCGGACGGCCGCCGCCTACGTCGAAGGCCGGTTCCACGACGAACTCGCGCCGCTGGACGCGCTGGCCGAAGACGAGCATCCGCGACCCAAGACCACCCTCGAACAACTCGCCGCGCTGCGGCCGGCGTTCAAGCCGGACGGCACGGTCACGGCGGGCAACGCCTCGGGGATCAACGACGGCGCGGCGGTGCTGGTCGTCTGCGATCACGAGTTCGCCCGGCGGCAAGGGTGGAAGCCCCTGGCGATGATCGGCCCTTACGCCACCGCCGGATGCGAGCCGGGACTGATGGGCCTCGGACCGGTTCATGCCACGCGGCGTCTCTGTCAGCGCGCCGGGCTGGACCTCGATTGCTTTGACGCGATCGAACTGAACGAAGCCTTCGCGGCGCAGGCGCTGGCGTGCATGCGCGAACTCGACCTCGGCGCCGACCGCGTCAATCTCGACGGCGGCGCGATTGCCCTGGGCCATCCCATCGGCGCCACCGGCGCCCGGCTGATCGTCCACCTCGCCCACGCCATCGCCGCCGGCCGCTTCCATCGCGCGCTGGCCACCCTCTGCGTCGGCGGCGGCATGGGCGCGAGCATCGTGATCGAGCGGTAGGTGGATGGCACACAACGCGAACCACTACCGTCGCCCGGCGACTTCCTGGCCGATCATTTCCAGGTCGTGCTGGTAGAAGCGGATGGTCTCGGACGGGCTGAGGTTGAAGATCGCCCGGCCGTCCGTCTCCCAGTGATTGCGATCGAAGCGGAAGACCGCCGTGGCCGCGCGGAGATTGCCGACCATGTCGAACGAGGCGCCGCCCAACAACCCCCCCTCCAGGGAGTCATTCACCTGTGCCTGACTGGGGTAGTCGGCCGGGTTCTCCAGGGCAATGTTCACGGCCACGAACGCCGAGAGCTCGCCGGTGAATCGGTTGCGGACATAGGCCACGTCGTCGTCAAACTCGCAGTCGGTCCAGCGGGGGGTCGTTCGTTTGGCGTTGGTCTGGGCCAACTGGAGGAATCTGGCTTCGAGGTGCTCCCGCTGCCAATGGAAACTGCGACGCGCGTTCTCGAACCGCGGCTTTCGCCACGCCAGACGCAGCGGCTTCCAGAGAAGTAATCCGCCGACAAGGAGAGCCACGGCGACGGCGACCGCCGCCCCGATCTGTCCAGCCACGGGTGAACCCCCATGAGAAGTGTTCAACGCACTGAAGGCGTTTGTCCGAATTCTATCGGATCCTGTCGGAAAATGCAACCAGCGAAAAAACCGATTCGCGCGACGGACCTCCGAGCAGCGCGCGAACCGGTCGCCGGCCTACTATACGCCTTCCGGCGGTGGGTGCACGTCAGCTTTTGCGATCTCGGGTTGGGGGACTGGCGGGTTTGGGGCGGCGGGTGAAGGGGTAGCCGGGACGCGTTTTCAGGTGTTGGACCAGGCGATTGTCGT
>JAPLNP010000191.1 GCA_026401055.1 Planctomycetia bacterium | reverse complement strand
GAACAATCGCATGTTGGCGGACCCGATGCCCTCGGGCTACCGCTGCCCGAGCAATCCCGACGCGGCCGGGTTGGACGCCGACTATCTGGCCATCGTCGGTCCCAAGGCCGTGTTCCGCGACGTGGGATCGACGACCATCGGCGACATCAAAGACGGCACGTCGAACACGATTATGCTGGCCGAATCGCACGCGAGCGGCATCCACTGGATGGAGCCACGGGACATGACGACCGACGATATCGGCTTCGGCGTCAACAGCCGCGCCGGCGGCATCCAAAGCTCGCACCCCGGCGTGGCCAACGTGCTCATGGCCGACGGCTCCGTCCGAGCGATCAGCGACACGACCGACCCCGAACTCCTCAAAGCCATGACGACGATCAACGGCAACGAGCCGGTCGCCGTTCCGTACTGATCGCGCGACCCGATTCGCTCGGTCAGGGTTTTGTCCCCGGCAAAACCACGCTGCCGGGCTTGGCCTCCGGGGCCTTGGGCGTCGCTTTGTCTGGCGCGGTCGAACCCGCTTGCTCCGGCGTGTCCGATGGAGTTTTGGCGGCCGGCTGGGCCCGCCGAAGTCGCTCCGGCAGCGCGTCCTCGGCCAAGATCGGATGATTCCGATAGGGGTTGTACAGCGGGTCACCCACCAAAGTCATCGCCCAGGAAAGCAATGGATTGGTGCGGTAGTAGACCTCGACGAGGGTATGTTTGCCGGTCAGGAGGAGGGAGAAGAAGTCGTCCGGCAGGGGAAAAGCCGAGAGATACGGTTCCATGACCGGTCCCAACGTCGCGCACGCGCCGTCCTCGAGCATGGCGGGACACCATGCCTTCTCGCCGGGAGTCTTCGACGGATTCGGGTTGCGCAGCCATGTCGCCTCGTAGCTGCCCAGGTGGTACCCGACGGCCCCGGGCACCCAGTCGAACGCATCCACGTACTTGCCCACCGAATACCATCCACAGTACAAGGCCGCCTTGGGACAAGCGCCCGGCGCGAACACCGCGGGCTTGGTGTCGAGAACGACCGGCAATTTGGAGTGCTGCTTCAGACGCGCCGCCAGGTCCAGCAGCGATTGTTCGTACTGATCGAAGGAGCCGGTCGCAGCCGCTTTTGCGGGATCGGTTTTGGCCGCGCGGGCGTCAATGTAGACCGTACCCTGCAAGGACGTTTTCTCGGTCGCAATCGCGTCGTCGATCATTCGCCGCACGACCTCGGGCGTCGGGGCGGCGAGCCGGGCGACCATGAGCGTCGTTGCCCGGCGTGCCGGGTTGGAATCGTAGGAATAGTGCCAGGGGTTGGGCAACCAGCCCACGAGGGGGTACTCCTGCCAGTAGAGCAACGACAGCTCGCTGTCGAAGCTGGCCGCATTCTCGTTCTTCTTCAGCAATTGCAGTTCCTGGTCAATCCATTGAATCGCGCCGAACCGGCCGGCGACTGCCTGAGTCAGTTCAATCAGCTTCTCGTCCCTGGAGACCGTGCCCGGCAGCATGACCAGCGACTCCGACCCCATCTGCAACCCCTGCAGGCGTCCGGCCAAAAGTGCCTGTTGCGCGACTTGCTCCGGCGTCGGCTTCTCCGTGTTGGCGCGCGGGGCGCTCATCTGCAAAGCCGCATTGTTGCCGCCAGCGAGAATCGCAATCTGTTCCAACCCCGCGTAGATCTGTTTCTGTTCGTCCGCGGAAGCGGCCTGAAGGCGACTGTAAGCCCCACTGAAGGCCTTGTCGAATTCAGCCCTCATCTGATCGAGCGACGCGTCCGCCGCCAACGGCGGTTTTGCCGCCGCGGCCTGCGATGCCCCAGCCGACTCGAGCCACCGCAATGCGCCCTCGACCTCCTTCACCTTCCGCGCCCGAATCTGCGGAAGATACACCACTCGGGCCGCGACCACCGACGAGTCGGCCGGCTGGTTCTCGATCCTCAGCGGCACGTCCCACACGGTGACCAGACAACGAATCTTCGTCAACAGTCCCTTTTCGGCCAGCCATTTGAGGATCGCCGGCCGCATCTGCTGGTCCCAGGCGGACCGGGCGACGGTCCGACCGGGCTTGCCCTCGAGCAGGCAAATATTGGACTCCGGAATCCCCCGCGCCTTGGCATAGTAGCCTGCCAGTTCACGGGACTCCTGGCTTTGGGCCATCGCAATGATCGCCACTTGTTCGGGCACCAGTTGCCCCCATACCGTCGTTGCCGACAGCAATACGATCCAACTGAACAGACCAGCAAGTTTCATTACTAGATTCCCCATGCTACCTAGTCATACTAAACCCGCCTCGCGGAAAAGACCCTTCGGCTTATCACCGGGCTCCTCCGCCCTCGGCGCGCACTCTCCTAAGTGTAACCCAACTCCCCGAAACGTGAAGCACGCCGGCGCGGATTCCCGTGGCACAGGCGCCCTCGGCCGTGAGGATTCGTCCGACACCGCCGGGGGCGGCGGCGCCACGGGCGGTTTCTCTCGCGCCATCGCTCAGACTTCCGATTCGTCCTCGCGCAGGAAGAACGAGACGTTCTCGATGCCCTCGGTCTGCTTCAACGCCCGCTGCAGCTCGTCGCTTCGCGCCGGATCGCGCAGCAGCAGCCGCCATGACAGGTCCAGCCCCTCGTCGCCGAGCCTCCGCTCGCTGGCCAGCCACATCCGGGAGCTGTGTCGCCGCAGCAGGTCTCTGACCGTCGCCGCGCCGCCGGCCAAATCGCCGGTCAGCCGCAGCGACAGCACGGCGTCGTAACGGTGCCGGCTTCCGAACGCCGTCATCCGAAGGTACACGAGCACCGCGGCGATCCCCAGCGCCCCGACCAGCGACGTCGAATAACGCGTCGTCCCCACGCCCAGACCTTCCATGATCGACCAGAGAATGAACGTCGTGTCCCGCGTGTCCTTCAAGACGTTGCGGAACCGGACCACGGCGAACACGGCCAAGAGGCCGAAGGCCACGATGATGCTGCCGGACATCAGGACCATCATGATCGCGACGATCACGGGGATCACCACCAGCGAGGCGACGAACGTCTGGGAATAGGACAGACCCCGATGGGTCCACATGTAAACCCAGCCGATGAAGTGGCCCAAGACGAACGAGAACAGCACGATGAAGGCGACGGTCTCCACTCCGCCGACGGCGCCCAAATCACCCTGAAACAGGATCTCGATCCAGTCGTTCATCGCGCGATCCCCTGCCGGATGAAACGCCATTGTCCCGGCCGGTAGCCCATCGCCTCGACGCACGCGCAGTACTTGGCGACCGAACATCGTTCGAGGTTGAACGTCTGGACCAGGTCCCGCATCCACGACGGAAAGCGATCGGTGAACTTCAGTTCCAGCACCACGCCGTCGAGGATCGGCCCCGTCCGCTCGGACGGCAACGTCAGACCGAAGCACGGATCAAAGGCACCGCCCGACAGGTCCCGGTCAAACGTCAGCCGCACCTGGTCGCTGCCGGGCGAAACGTAGGCCTCGCGCATGTACGAGACGTAAAGGACGCCCTCGGCGTCGATCGCCCGGCACAGCCCGAAAAAGTGCGCCAGCGCGCCGGCCGAGCGCTCGTCCCCATTCTCGCCGATCAAGTCGGCCGGGCCGAGCATCGCGCCGTCCAACAACCGGCGGACCCCGTCGCGCGTGACCGCGGCCCGTTGCTTACGAACCACGTCCGTCTCCCGACCCTTGACTTCCAGAAACGCGGGACTGCCCGGAGCGTCGTCGTAAAAACGGATCCGCAGCTTGAAACGGTTCTTGAGCCCGCCCATCGTCTGGCCGAACAGCGTCAGGGCCGGCGTGTCCAGATAGAGACTGGAGACGCGGTACGCCCCATGCGGGTTATCCGGCTTGGCGTGTTCGTCCGGCTCGAGGTACCCGCGTGCGAAGTCGCGGACGCTTCGCGCGCACCGCTCCTCAACGAGGTACTTCAACTCGAACCGGCTCGCCTGGAGTCGATGTCGGTACGGCATGGTCCAGCCCGAACCAATCCCCAACGGATGTCTAACATTCCACTAATACTCTAACCAGAACGAGGGCCCATTTCAACGTTTGTCCCCGATATGAGGGAAGAGGATGACACCCGGCGCCGACTCGACACTCACTCCTGGACGAAGACGATTTCTTCGTCGCGAGGCCGGTCGATCAGAACGGTGCCGAGGATGGTCAGCGCGATGCCCAAGATCACGGCCGGACTCAGCGGCTCGGCGAACAGCAAAATTCCGGCCACGGCGCACATCGCCACCTGCGAGGCATTGAGCACGTTAGCGTGAACCACGGTCGTCAGTTGTAGCCCCTTCGTCAGCGCAAGATAGGCGAAAAGATTGAACCCGCCCGCTAGTAGCATGACGGTTAGATCGTCGGAGGGGGTGTCGAGCATGGCGGGAATTCCGATGCTGAAGACGCTGGCCGCGCTCAGTGTGATTGCGCCCACCGCCGTGGTAATAAAGACGACGGCCACGGGCGAGGTCACCCCCGACACCGCCGCCCGAATCACGACCGACATGATCGCAAAGGAAACGCCCGCCAAACATGCCGCCCCAATCGCAAGCAACGCCAGCAGGTTCCCCGTGGCCCATTCATTGGCGGTCAGGGCCACTGGGTCGACGTTGCCCGCTCCCCAACCCAACAGAGCCACCGACGCGATCGACACGCCGATCGCCATCGTCGTCCGCGTGGATATCCGCTCGGCCAGCAGGATCCGGCCCATCAAAGCGCTGGCCACCAGCAGGGTTCCGAACAGCACGGGCACGGTGACGGCCAAGCCGACGATCCGCAACGAGAACTGAACGCTCAGGTTCCCGCACACCTGGCCCAACAGTCCGACCAGGATCAGCGAAACCAGCGCCCGACGCGGCGGCACCACCGACCGGCCAACCGCCGAGCGGTAGACAATCCACGGGCCGATCGCCACCATCGCCACCGACGCCTTCACGCACGTCACCCACGCCGGATCGCACGCCACCGCCAGCTTGCGCAAACAGATGTGCGCCCCCGTGTAGCCCAAGGCGGCGACGATGCAGCACGCCGTGCCGACGACCACCGGACTCAGCGCCGGCACGTCCTGGGAAACATCGGAAGGCGCGTCATTCACGGTTTGGGCCGGTTCTCTTCAGTGGTGGCGACCGCCGCAGGGTAATCAACCAGAATAGCCGCCGGCGAAGGGGCCGTCAAACGCCCTCCGCCCCCCTGACCGGGCCGTACCGTCTGTCCCCGACCAACGGCCTGTGCTACATTGAGCTACATTGAGCGGTGACAACCGGGCCGCAAACCCCACCGACGCAGTCGGCGGACGTTCGGACCGGTAGACACGAGACTGACCCCAAATCCCTGGCCCCTAGTCCCTGCCCCATGGCCGATCCGCCCAGTTCGATCTCCTCGACGCTGTTGGCCCGGGTGCAGGCACGCCGGCCCGAGGCGTGGTCGCGGCTTGTCGATCTCTTTGGGCCGGTCGTGTACCGATGGTGTCGCTCGTCGGGCGTCGGGCCGGAGGACGCCGCCGACGTGGTCCAGGAGGTCTTCAGCGCCGTCGCCGCCCACGTGACCGACTTCCGGCGCCGCGATGGCACGGACAGCTTCACCGCTTGGCTGGCCGTGATCGCGCGGAACAAGATCCACGACCATTTCCGCCGCCGGCAAAATCGCCCCCAAGCCCGGGGCGGCACCGACGCCCGGGAGCAACTCGAACAACTGCCCGAGCCGATCGAGCCGTCGGAGTTGGCCGACGCCGAGAGTTCGCTCCCGCGTCGCGTCCTGGAGTTGGTCCGCTCGGAGTTCGAGGCCCGCACGTGGGATGCCTTTTGGCGAACCACGGTCGACGGTCAATCCCCGGCCGACGTCGCCGCGGACCTCGGCATGAGCGTCGCC
>JAPLNP010000124.1 GCA_026401055.1 Planctomycetia bacterium | reverse complement strand
GGCGGCGGATTCGCTTGCCGGGCGACGGTCCTCGCGGGCTCGCGATCGTCGGCTCGAAGGCTTTCGTGGCCGAGTATTTCAGCGACACGCTCGCCGTCGTGGACCTGGACTCGAAGGCCCTGCGCACCAAGACGTCCGTGGCATTGGGACCCAAGCCGGAATTGACGCCCCAGCGCCGCGGGGAGATGTTCTTCCACGACGCCGACCTGTGCTTCCAGCATTGGCAAAGCTGCGCCAGTTGCCATCCGGACGCCCGAGTGGACGGCCTGAACTGGGACCTGATGAACGACGGGATGGGCAATCCGAAAAACAACCGCAGCATGTTGCTTGCGCACGTGACGCCGCCGTCGATGGCAACGGGCATCCGCGCCACCGCCGAGGAGGCGGTGCGGTCGGGCATCACGCACATCCAGTTCGCCGTGCGTCCGGAGGAAGACGCGCAGGCGATTGACGCCTATCTCAAAGCGCTTCAGCCGGTGCCCAGTCCGCGGCTGGTGGGCGGCAAGCCGAGCGAGGCGGCCGAGCGCGGCAAGGCGCTCTTTAACAGCGACGCCGCCGGCTGCCACCGCTGCCACCCGGCGCCGTTGTACACCGATCTGAAGATGCACGACGTCCAGAGCCGCGGCCAGTACGACCGGCGGGACGACTTCGACACGCCCACGCTGGTGGAAGTCTGGCGGACCGCGCCGTACATGCACGACGGACACTATCTCACGATGAAGGAACTCTTGGTCGAGGGCAAGCACGGCCGGACCATGGCGGCGACCGACAAGCTGACCGAAGAGCAGCTCAATGACCTGATCGAGTTCGTGCTGTCGCTGTAGGGCCAAGCTTGGGTTGGGTTGGAGGACTCACGCAAAGTCGCAAAGGCGCAAAGGAAGGAACGGGTGGGGAGATGACGGAGAATGAGATTGCCAAAGGGGTGGCCGTGTTTGCCGTGTCGTAAGTGGATTGATGCCGGACTAACCACTTCTTTGCGCCTTCGCGCCTTTGCGTGAGACCCTCTTGGGAGCTTTCGACCCTAGATCGCGGAGATGTCATACGATAGGGTTTCACGCAAAGGCGCAAACGCGCGAAGGGGGAAAGAGAAAGGCGATGACAGAGAATGAGATTGCTAGAGAGGTCGTCGACGCCGCGTACAAGGTGCATACGACGCTCGGCCCCGGACTCCTGGAAAGCGTATACGAAATCGTTCTGGCACACGAGCTCAAGCAGCGCGGACTGGCGGCGACGCGGCAAGTGCCGGTCCCGATCCAGTACGATTCCATCGTGTTCGACGAGGGATTTCGAGCCGACATCATCGTCGAAGACACCGTGATCTTGGAACTGAAGTCCGTCGAGAGCGTGGCACGCGTCCACAAGAAACAGCTTCTGACGTATCTCCGTCTGGCCGACAAACGCCTGGGACTGCTGATTAACTTCGGCGAGGAGCTGATCAAGACGGGCGTCACCCGCGTCGTCAACGGACTGATGGCCGACTGACCGGTTCTTCGCGACTTGGCGCCTTTGCGTGGAATATCCCGCGCGGCGTGTCACCCTCTCGTAGGAGGCCAACCATGTGCGTTTCTCTTGCACGGCGACTGTGCCGCTGTTGTATTGCGTTTCTTCTCGCGTGGCACGCGGCGGCGACGCTTCGCGCCGAAGAGCCGTTCGACTATTTCGTCAACTCGTGGAACGTAATCGGACTGAAGGACTACGCGCGGGGAACTCGCGTCACGCCCGACAACCGGCTGCTGCTCGACGGCGACCGCGCCGCGCAACTGTTTGTCGGCAAAGACTCCAAGCCGCTTAGCCGCGATCAGACGAAGACGCTCCAGGACGGCTGGCTGCCGATCATTCTGTTGGCGACCACCGACGGCGCGGTGCGGTATGAGTTCGCCCTTTGGGCCACGCCGATGCCCGACGTGAAGGATTGGCAAAAGGCCTTCGATTGGCCGACCGAGGGCGAGAACTTCCTGAACTGGATTCACGTCACCGCGACCAATACCGGGCCGACGCCGGCCGAAGCGAAACTCGTGGTTCGGCAGGGGCCCACGCCGGCGAAGGAAGACACGTTCGCCTGGACGTTGGCCCCGGGCGCAAGCGAGGTCGCCACGCTTCGCGTCCCGTTCCAGGCCGAGCCGGATGCCTCGCGATTTGCCACGGCCGATCCCAAGCTCTGGCGCGACCGGACCGCGGAGTACTGGCGGGGCGTGCTGGAGAAGGCCACCCACGTCGAAGTGCCCTGCCGCAAGGCCAACGAGGCGATGCTGGCCGCCCACGTCTGCCAATTGATCGCCAACGACCACGGCGAAGTCCACGGCGGCGAGGGTTTTTACGACAGTTTCTATATTCGCGACGGCGCGTACCAGGTGATGGAGTTCGAGGAGGCCGGCCTGTTCGACGCCGCGCGAAAGGCCCTGAAGTTCTACCTCGATAGCCAAAGACCCGACGGCCGCTTCGAATCGCAGAAGGGCCAGTTCGACGCCAACGGCCAGGCAGTCTGGGTGCTCTGGCAATACGCCAAGATCAGCGGCGATCGGGCGTGGCTGGCCGAGGTCTATCCCAAGATGCGCCGCGCGGTCGACTGGACGATGGAGGCCCGGCGCCAAGCCCCCGCCGACTCGCCCTACGCCGGGGTGCTTCCGGCCGCGCTGGCCGACGGCGAGTATCTCTGGGGCGGCAAACACCACATCTGCGGCTACGATCTGTGGAACCTCCGCGGCATGCTTTGCACGGCGGACGCCGCCCGGATGTTGGGCAAGACGGACGACGCCGAGGCCCTGGTCCGCGAGGCCGGGCTCTATCGCCAGGCGATCGACGCCGCGTGGAAGCGGACCGGCCTGCCCCATTTCCCGCCCAGTTGGGAGAAGGAGGGAACGCACTGGGGCAACACCGAGACCCTTTGGCCCACCGAACTGTTCGAGCGTGACGACCCCCGCGTCGCCGCGCTGGTCAAGGAGGTCCGCGAGAATTTCGGCGGCGGCTACATCGAGGGCACGATCCAGTGGCGGGGAGAATGGGCCGACTGCATCCACCCCTACATGGGCGCGTACACGACGATGACCGATCTCGTCCGTGGCCGCGACGAACAGGTGGTCGAGGACTTCTACTGGTACCTGCTGCACTCGACCGCCGCCCACGCCTTTCCCGAGGGCATTTTCTACAAGCGCCGCTTCGCCTGGGTGGACACGATTCCCCACGTGACCGGCGCGTGCAACTTCGCCGTGATGCTCCGCCACATGCTCGTGCACGAACGCGGCGACGAACTGCACCTGCTGTCGGCCGTGCCCGACGGGTGGCTCGACGAAGGCCGGGAGATCCGCGTCGACCGAGCGCCGACCCATTTTGGCGTCCTGAGCCTGTCGGTTCGCGGCACGGCCGCCGGCGGCCGGGTGCAATTGACTCCGCCGGATCGCCAGCCGCCGCGGCGGATCGTGCTGCACCTGCCCGAGTCGCGTCCGCTCGAAACTCCTCTCGACGGTGTCGAGGTGCAATCGCGGCCGGCGCAGAAAAAGCGGTGGGACTTCCCCGGCGTCGTCGAACTCTACCGGAAGAGCCAGGCCGACCAGGGGCAACTCAAGCAGAAATAGGAAGGAGCCGGCTGGGGACTGGTCCATTTTTCGGCCGGAAAGTGTGTTCCGCGCGAGAAACGCCGGCCGAAAAATGGACCTGTCCCCTTCCGCCGGGTCCGACCAGAAATTGGAAGGAGCCGTTTCGTGGCCGCACGCATCCAACGCATCCCGATCGCCACCCTGGGCAAGGCGGAGTTGAAGTCTCCCTTGCGGCGTTCGACCGTCTCGGGCGACGGCAAGGGCAAGTTCGTCCCGGAGGCCATGCTCGTCCGCCACGAGTTGCACGTCATGGAAGGCCAGCCGCCGCCGGACGACTTATTCTTCGAAGAGGCCGGCGCCCGCGAACTGCTCTATTTCGATCCCGCGAAGACCCGCGCGGCGATCGTCACGTGCGGCGGCCTTTGCCCGGGCTTGAACAACGTCATCCGCTCGGCGTTTCTCGAGCTTCGCATGAACTACGGCGTCCCCGAGGTGCTGGGCATCCGCTACGGCTACCAAGGACTCAACGCGGCCGTGGCCGAGCCGCCGATCCCGCTGACGATGGAGTTCGTCGACAACATCCACGAGGAGGGTGGAACCGTGTTGGGCTCGTCGCGGGGCGAGCAGGACGCCGGCGTCATCGTCGATTTCCTCCAGAACCATCGCATCGACATGCTCTTCTGCGTCGGCGGCGACGGCACCCAGCGCGGCGCCCACGGCATCTACGAAGAGGTCACCCGCCGCGGACTCAAAATCGCCATCGTCGGCATCCCCAAGACGATCGACAACGACATCGCCTATTGCCAGCAGACGTTCGGGCTGATGACCGCCGTGGAAAAGGCCGACGAGATCCTCCGCGGTGCCCACATCGAAGCTCGGGGCGCCGTCAACGGCATCGCCCTGGTGAAGGTGATGGGCCGGGACGCGGGCTTCATCGCCGCCTTCGCGACGCTGGCCAGCCAGGAAGTCAATTTCACGCTGATTCCCGAGGTCCCCTTCGCCCTGGACGGCGAAGACGGGTTCCTGGCGGCCCTGCGGCGCCGGATCCTCGACCGGCGTCACGCGCTGATCCTGGTGGCCGAAGGGGCCGGACAGGACCTGTTCGACAGGCCCGGCGCCGGGTGTGATGCCTCGGGGAACCGGCTCCACCAGGACATCGGGCTGTTGCTGAAGCAGGAGATCGCCGACTACTTCGCCGCCGAAGGGATCCCCATCGCTCTGAAGTACATCGACCCGAGCTACATCATCCGCGGCACGGCGGCCAACTGCGACGACAGCATCCTCTGCGACCAGTTCGCCCGGCGGGCCGTCCACGCCGCGATGGCCGGCAAGACGGACGTGTTGATCTGCTCGTGGAATCGCCACTTCATCCACGTACCCATCGCCATGGTCGTCGCCGAGCGGCGCCGGATCGATCCCGAGGGCGAGCTATGGAACCTCGTCCTGAGCACGACCGGCCAGGCGGCGCGATTTGCGTAAGCCTTGTGCCCTTGGCGCCGTCCACCAGCACAATAGAAGGGCCGACTGCGATCGGTTGGCTGCCTCCGCGACAAAGCGATGGTTCGCGCCCGTTCTATTCCAACTTGGAAAGAATATGCCCGGGCAACTGAGTCTTTAGCTCGGGATGGGTTTCAACCAAGCGGACGATGTCCGCGAGGTCTTTCTGTCTCTTGCTCTGTCGTCGAGTCGGATCGGCGTACGCCCAAATCTTTCCCTGAACAACGTCGGAGAGTGACGCAACGGTCATTTCGTAGCCCAGCACGGTCTGCTTCCGTGCCCGGGCCAAAAACGCCTGATATCGAGGATCGGTCCGCAACTGGATTCTGAGATCGGAACCCACGAGGGACAGATTCACGCCGTGCTCAAATTGTTGTACCGCCAGTCCCCTTGATTCCGCCACCTCGGAGATTCTCGCGATGTCTCCCGACACGACGACAAGATCGAGATCGAGACTGACCACGGGTTCCGCATAGGCGTTGACAGCCAGCCCTCCGATGACGCAGTACGACGCCTTGAGCTGATCGAGAATGGTCAGCAGGATTTGGAGAATATCGACTTCTCCGCGAGCCACCGCGTTCATGAAATCCCTGGCCATCATCGTGACATCTCCCATCGTCTGTTTCGCTATGGTAGTCGGGTGCGCCGGGTACCGCAAGTGGGGTCCTCGATGGTTAGGCACGCATCGACACCCATACCCCTACATGGCGGCCGATCCGGCCCCTTTCCCCCTACCGGCCACCTGTCCTATACTGGGGTTGTGGTGGCCGCGAGATCACATTTCGGTGAGCATGCCGGGCCGTGGACGATGGCGATGGTCGTCCTTGGCGTCCTATGTGCCGGGGCTCAGCGGGCGGCGGGGCAGGTCGGCTTGCTCGGGCCGGACAGCCGGTATGAACTGGCCGATACGGTGCAGGTCGATCGGGCCGAGGGTGAAGTGGCGACCCAATTGCAGCGGGTGAAGGCGTTCCTGGCCGATCGGCAGTGGGACGAGGCGGTCCAAACCCTGCGCCAGGTAATGGAGAACTCCGGCGAGAAGCTCTGGCCCGTGAGCGAACGGCGATTCATCACCGTCCGCGACTACTGCCACCTCGAACTCGCCGCCTTGCCGCCGGAGGCGCTGGCGCTGTATCGGGCGAGGGTCGATGCGTCGGCGCGGCAGCGGTACGACGAGGGCATCGCCCGGCACGATCGGCGGCCCCTGCTGGACGTCGTTCGGCAGGCCTTCGCCAGCAGTTCGGGAGACGACGCCTTGCTGGCCTTGGGCGAGATGGCGTTGGAGTCGGGCGACCCCGCCGGCGCCCGGGCGTACTGGGAGAAGATCCTCCGGGTCGAGCCGCCGCCGGACGCCCGGGGCGGTTGGCTGGGCTATCCCAACTCAGACCTCGATCCGGCCGCCGTCCGCGCTAGACTCGTTCTCGCGTCGATCCTCGAAGGCTCGCTCGATCGGGCGAAAGCGGAACTGGTCGAGTTCAAACGGCTCCACCCGGACTCGCGAGGGCGATTCGGCGGCCAGGAAGCCAACTTCGCCGACGCGCTGGCCGCGATGCTCGGCGAGAGCACGCAATGGCCCGGGCCCAAGCCCGACGGCGACTGGCCGACATTTGCTGGGACGCCGTGGAGAGAGAAGATCGCACCACAGGCGGTCGATGTGGGCGAGGTGGCCTGGCGGGTGGCGATCCCGGATTTTCGCGGCGGCGCCGCGCCGGGTGTGGGCCTCGTGGCTCCCAACTCCCCGACGGCCCCGGCAGTCGTTCCGGCATCTGCCCTGGCGGATGGCGACTTGGCCTTCCACCCGATCCGGCTGGGCAACCTCGTCCTGGTCAACCAAGGGTCGGCGATCTTGGCGCTCGATCTGGCGACGGGCAAGCCGGCGTGGGGGCAGTCGGCGGAAGTGTTTCGCGATGCCTCGCCGCCGCTCGCGCCCGGTCGGCACCCGGTCGGTACGCTGGGGGTTCCGCGGTTCACTGTGACGGCCTTTGAGGGACGGCTCTATGCGAGGCTCGGCAACACGCTCACGAGCCAGCCCCGCGATGGAATGATCCCCGATGGGGGCAGCTACCTCGTGTGTCTCGATCTCACGGCCCAGGGACGCCTCGCGTGGAAGGTGGACTGCGACCGGGACGGCTGGGCCTTTGAAGG
>JAPLNP010000144.1 GCA_026401055.1 Planctomycetia bacterium | reverse complement strand
GCGGAACCGGGTCCGGAGGCCGCGCCGGCCCCGGCCGAGAGCGTTGGCCGGTTCATCTCCGACGACCAGGTTGTTCTGCGGTTGGATCCGGCCACCAAGTCGTGGACCCGTCTTCCGGCACAGGGGATCCTACCTCCCGACAGTGAACTCTTGTCGCTGCCCACGTTTCGTCCGTTGATCTTGCTGACGGCGGGCATGACGGTTCAGTTGACGGGCGCAACGCGGATCCGGTTGCAGCCGAAGAGCGAGCAGAAGATTCCCGAACTCGCCATCGAGTACGGTCGGATGGTGGTGCGGAACGTGGGCAAGACCGCGGGCAAGCCGGATACGAAACTGTCGCTGAACGTCGGCGGACGCAAAGGCCTGGTGACGTTCGTCGATCCGGAGTCGGCCCTGGCCGTCGAGATGGGACGGACGCTCGTGCCCGGCACCAATCCCGAGACGCAGCCGCCGCCGACGACGGCGAACGTGTACGCGGTGACGGGTCGGATTCTCTGGGACGAGGGCGCCGGCGGCGAGCCGCTGGCGATCACCGGCCCGGGTCGCATCACGCTCGACGCTCGGCCGCTGGCGGCGGCGACGGCCGAGCCGTTGCCTCGATGGCTGACCGCCGACACGCTCAGCCAGCTTGACCGTTGGGCGTCGGCCACGCTGGCCGAGTCGCTCCAGGCGGACCGGCCGGTCGTCCAGGGGCTTCGCGAGCTGGTTGATCACCGCAAGAAAGAGGTAGGCGGCCTGGCGGTGCGCTCGCTCGGCTGCGTCGGCGACTTCGACCCGATGCTCGCCGTCCTCATCGATCGCGCCCGGAAGCTGGACTGGTCGGACACCATCCAGCAACTGCGTTCGGCGTTGGCCCTCGATCCGGGGGCGGCGGCCGCAATCCGCGCGGCGTGCGAGAAGGCCTACGGCACCGAGGGGGACAAGATGTTCAGGATGTTCTGGGGCTACACCGACGAACAGTTGGCCGCCGGCGAGGACAAGACGTTGTTCGGGTATCTTGATCACGACCTATTGGCATTTCGGGTGGTGAGCTTCTGGAATCTTCGGCAGATTACGGGCGCGGGGTTGTACTACGAGCCGGAGGCGACGGCCGTGATTCGGCGGCCGAAACTCCGCGCCTGGAAGGAGCGGCAGGAGGCCGGCGAGATCCGACACAAGGCGACGAGTAATCCATAAGAGGGGGTGTGGTGAAGGGTACCCCGGAGGGCGCCTGTTTGCCGCAGTCTACCCCCTACTCTGCCCCCTTACGCTTTGTGGATAAAAAGCTAGACTGAAGGGGAATGGGGAGTGCCCAACCACGGCGGCCCCCGGTTTGCGTTTGTCTATTCGGGCTGTCTTCGCTAGAATGAGTGGTTTCACTGGCGAGAGCGGGCAGCCGTTATGTGCAATGCGTACCAAGGAGTCGACTCGGTGCAGATTCAGATTTCGGCCCGGCATGGGTCACTGAGCGAGGCTACTCAGGCAAAAGTCGTCGCCAAGGCGGAGAAACTGACGCGGCTATTCGAGCGGCTCACCGCGATTGAGGTGACGGTCGATCTTACGCGTCGGGACGCTCCCGTGGTGGACGTGAAGGTCTCGGCGGAGCACAAGCACGATTTTGTGGCCAGCGAACAGTCGGAGGACTTGTTGGCGGCGATGGACGCGGTGATTCACAAGCTGGAGCAGCAACTGCGCAGGTACAAGGAGAAGCTCCAGGACCGCCATCGAAACACCGACCACCGACAAGAGACTCCCAGCGGTTCCGAGGAAGAAGCGAGCTTGTGAGGAGCCGATGCCGCGCGTCGGGCGGGCGAGGGCAGTCCGGCGTATTTCAGCATTGTCAAGGCAATCCTGAAACGGGAAGAACTCGGCAGCACCGGCATTGGCCGGGGCGTGGCGGTTCCCCATACCAAGCACCCCAGCGTCGACCGGCTGGTCGGCACGGTGGCCGTCAGCGCCGAGGGGGTCAACTTCAACAGTCTTGACGGGGAGAAGGTGCAGTTGCTGTTTCTGCTGATCTCTCCGCCCGATCGGCCCGGCGACCACCTCCGGGCTCTGGAAAACATTTCCCGTCAACTCCGCGACGACACTTTTTGCCGATTCCTCAAGAAGGCCACGAGCGCCGAGGAAATCCAGCAGTTGTTGGACGAGGCGGATAACAACCAGTTCGTGTCCTAGGCGATCCCGGACAGTTGTTCTCCGCGAGTTTCTTTCCGCAACGGCTTGGCGGCGTGGCCGGTGGGCTCATCACGGCCGCGCCGGATCGAAAGTCTTGACCGATGTGTAGCGAGTTGGCGATCCGCCGTGGACAATCTCAAAGCAACCCGAACCGTAAACGTGCTCAACCCCGAGGGTCTCCACCTTCGGGCGGCGACGCTGGTGGTCCTTCTCGCCCGGCGATTCCGATCCGACATCGCGCTGGTGAAGGGCGGGATCTCGGCGGACGGGAAGAGCACGCCGCTGCAGTTGCTCGGACTGGGGGCGGAGCAGGGCGAACAACTTGCGCTCGAAGCGGTCGGAGACGACGCCGACGAGGCGCTGGAGGCCCTGGCGGACCTGTTCGCCTCCGGGTTCCAGGAGGAGCCTCGCGGCGAGCGGCAGGTCGAGCCGGGACGCCCTCCGGCGGATTGCGCCCGCGGGGAGACGGCCATCGAGTGAGCAAAGGACGGTGTGAAGGGGCCAAATGCAGAAGCTGCAGGGCATAGCGGTTTCGCCCGGCGTCGCCATCGGCGAGGCCCTGGTGATGGACAACGAGGGATTTCGCATCCCCCGGCGGTTCGTCGCGCGCGACGCGGTCGAAAGCGAATTGGAGCGGCTCGACAACGCCGTGCGCGCCGCGGGCGAAGAGATCGCGCACAATCGGGACGCCGTTGCCGAAGAACTCGGTCACAAGTACGGCGCCATCTTCGAGGCCCACTACCAGATGCTCGGCGACACCCAACTCCGCCGCGAGTTGGATGACATGATTCGCCAGCGCCACTACTCACCCGAGTACGCCGTCAGCCGCACGTTGCGCCGCTACGGCCAGGTCTTCCAGAACCTGGAGAATCGCTATCTGGCGGAGCGGGCCAACGACATCTTCGACATCGAGAAACGCCTGTTGCGCCACCTGCTGGGCCGCCGCCGCGAGGGGCTCTCCCACCTGACCTCGCCCGTGCTCGTGCTCGCCCATAACCTCACCCCCAGCGAAACGGCCAATCTCGACCGCGAGTTCGTGCAAGGGTTCGTCACCGAGGTGGGCGGTCTGGGAAGTCACACGGCGATCGTGGCCGAAGCCCTCGAGATCCCCGCGGTGGTCGGAACCGGCCCGTTCCTTTCCGACGTCTCCGGCGGCGATCTGGCCATTATCGACGGCGACCAGGGACTGGTGATCCTTCACCCGGACGAGGAGACCATCGCCCGATACCGCCACGAAAAGGAAGAACTCCGCACGCTGGCGGTCCAATTGGAGTCGCTTCGGGATCTTCCGGCCGAGACGGCCGACGGCGTGGGAATCAAGTTGTTTGGCAACATCGAGTTTCCGTACGAGGTCGACCACTGCGTCAAGCGGGGCGCCGACGGCATCGGCTTGTACCGGACCGAATTCCTCTACCTTGGCGCGGAAAACGAACCGGATGAGGAGGTCCATTACGAAGCCTACTGCCGCGTGGTGAAGACGATGGGCCAACGGTCGGTCACCATCCGCACGTTCGACCTGGGGGCGGACAAGATCGCACACTGGCCCAGCCCCGAGGAGGAACGCAACCCCTTCCTCGGACTGCGGAGCATACGGCTGGCGCTGCGCAATTTGCCGATGTTCCGGACGCAACTCCGCGCGATCCTTCGGTCCAGCGTGTTCGGCCGGGTGCAGGTCATGTTTCCCCTGGTCACCACCGTGCTGGAGCTTCGCCAGGCGAAGATGGTGCTCGCCGACGTGATGGAAGACCTCGACGAGCGCGGCGTCGCGTTCGACCGCGACATGCCCATCGGAATGATGGTCGAAGTTCCCGCGGCCGTGATGATGATCGACCACTTCGTCGACGAAGTCGATTTCCTGAGCATCGGGACCAACGACCTGATTCAGTACACGCTGGCGGTCGATCGGAGCAACGCGGACGTGGTGGGGCTCTACAACGCCTCGGACCCGGCCGTGCTGAAGCTGATTTCCATGGCGATCGAGGCGGGCCGGAAGAAGTCCATTCCGGTCAATCTGTGCGGCCAGATGAGCGGCAGCGCGATCTATACCATGCTGCTGTTGGGGCTGGGGCTGCGGCAGTTCAGCGTCACGCCCGGCGCCATTCCGGAAATTAAGAAGATTTGCCGCAGCGTGGCGATCGCGGATTGCGAAGAAGTCGCCCGCCGCTCCCTTACGATGGAAAACGCCCGCGACATCAAGAGTTATTTGCGAGAGGAACTGCGTAGACGGGTGCCCGAACTGGCGCCATAGAGAACCGACCTATTTGACGTTCTCGCGCGCCGCGGCGCGCGATAAACCCTTATTTTTACTGGTTGCGGCCCTCGGGCCGCATGAAGGCTCCCCGCCGCCAACGGCAGGGACGGGGAGAGCGAACCGATGGATTCAACACCACAAGGCGAACCCAAGGTTCGACAGCGAGTACGTATTCGTTTTTGCAAGCAGGGAGATCTGCGACTCGTGGGACACCGGGACCTGGCGCGATTGCTCCAGCGGTTGTTCCGCCGCGCCGCTCTGGCCCTGGCCATGAGCGAAGGGTTTCATCCCAAGCCGAGGATGAGTTTTCCCTCCGCCCTGGCCGTGGGAATCGAAGGGCTCGACGAAGTGATGGAAGTGGAACTCGCCCGGGCGCACACCGCCGACGATTTGCTGGCGCGACTCCGCGCCCATGCCATGCCCGGCCTCGACTTCCGATCCGTCGACGTCCTCCCCCAAGGGCCCAAGCGGCAGAGAGCCCGGGTCGGTAGCGTGACCTACCAGATCGCGATTCCGGCGGCGCGCCGGGTGGACGCGACCGGGCGGATCGAGCGGCTTCTGGCCTGCCCGGCGTGTCCCATTGTCCGAGCGGGTCGAGACGAGCCGATCGACATCGGCGAATCCCTGGAGGCGCTCGCGCTGGACGATGGGGTGCTCTCGATGCGGTTTCGAGTCACCCCGCGGGCCGGCCCGGGACCGCGCGACCTGCTGGCGGCGTTGGGACTGGACGACCTGGAGCCACGCGGCGCGTGCCTGAGGCGAACCGCCGTGGAGGTGCTGCCATGAGTCACTGGTCCGCCGACCGGCTGCTTTGCAGACGAATGCGTACTCGCCCACCTTGCCGAGCAAGAAAGCGAGTCCATGAAACAAGAAATGCTGATCAACGTTTCGCAACCGGAAGAATGCCGGATCGCCATCGTTGAAGACCGACTCCTCTAGGAGCTTTACGTCGAGCGCACCGCGCAGAACAACTACGTCGGCAACATCTACAAGGGCATCGTGATCAACCTGGAGCCAAGCATCCAGGCCGCGTTCGTCGACTTCGGCGTCGGACGCAACGGATTCCTCCACATCAGCGACGTCGAGCCCCAATACTTCCGCCAAGGCGGTCTCGACCCGCGACACCCGGTCGACAACGGCCCCCGACGCCCGCGAGACAACGAGGAATCGGGCAATGGCGGGTCGCGGGTGCGGCGTCCGCGGCCCGGCGTCCGGCCGCGCATCAAGCCGCCCATTCAGGACATCCTTCGCCGCGGCGACGAGGTGCTCGTTCAGGTGACCAAGGAGGGGATCGGCACCAAGGGCCCCACGCTCTCGACCTACATCAGCATCCCCGGCCGGTACCTGGTCCTGATGCCGGCGCTGGGCCGGGTGGGCGTCTCGCGGAAAATCGAGGACGAAGACGTCCGCCTGCGGCTGCGCGACATCATGCTGGAGCTCAACCCGCCCAAGGGCCTCGGGTTCATCGTCCGCACGGCCGGCATCGACCGGACCAAGAAAGAGCTTTCTCGCGACATGGCCTATCTCCTGCGGCTTTGGAAGGTCATCGTCCGGCGGATCAAGAAGTCTCCCTCGCCGACCGACATCTACGAAGAAAGCGACATGATCATCCGGACCCTTCGCGACATCTTCACCGGCGACGTCGACACGATCTACATCGACGAGAAGTCGGCTTACGAGCGGGCCAGGGAGTTCCTGCAGCTCGTGATGCCCCGCCACGTCAGCCGCCTGCAGTTCTACGAGGGCAAGGAGCCCCTGTTTCACAAGTACCACCTCGACCAGGAAATCGCCAAAATCCACATGCGCACCGTCCCGCTCCGGGAGGGCGGCTCGCTGGTGATCGACCAGACCGAAGCGCTCGTGGCCATTGACGTCAACAGCGGCAGTTTCCGGGCTGACGACTCGGCCGAGGAGTCCGCCTATCAGTTGAACCTTCGGGCCGCCCGGGAAATCGCCCGGCAAATCCGTCTGCGCGACCTCGGCGGCGTCATCGTCAACGATTTCATCGACATGCGGCAGGAACGGCATCGGCGGGGCGTCGAGCGGGCGCTGCGCGACGCGGTGAAGAGGGATCGGGCGCGGACGAAGATTCTCCGCACCAGCCCCTTCGGCCTCGTGGAGATGACGCGGCAGCGGATCCGTCCCAGCCTCAAGCGCAGCGCGTACTCGGATTGTCCGGCCTGTCTGGGGACCGGCGTCGTCAAGACGTCGGAAAGCATGGCCATCGAGGTGATTCGCCTTCTGATGTTGATCGCCCAGGAGGAGCAGGTCGCCCGGGTCACGGTGACGGTGGCCGACGAGGTGGCGGCGTACCTGAGCAACAAGAAACGCCGCGAACTCGCCCGGCTGGAAGACGAAGGCAAGATGACCGTGCTCGTCCTGGGCGCGAAAAACGTCTCGCCCGAACATCTCGTCATCGAGTGCCGCGACGCGGAATCCCGCGACGTGAAGGTGGCGTTGTAGAGGTCACGTCCCGGTTGGGGACGGGTCCATTTTTCGGCGGAAAGACGTGTTGCGCGCGAACAACGTCGGCCGAAAATATGGACCTGTCCCCTTCGGCACCCGCGGCTGGGGACTGGTCCATTTTTCGGCGGGAAGACGTGTTTTGCGCGAAGAACGTCGGCCGAAAACATGGACCTGTCCCCTTCGGCACCCACGAGAGGCGAATGCGAATCACACCAACAGGGAGTGAACGATGAAACGGCAAACATGGGGAATCGCGGCGCTGGCTCTCGGCGCGGTCGCCTTCGCGGGGCCATGGGCCTGTTGGGCGCAAGACTTCAAGTCACCCCGGACGGAAGACCTCAAGCCCATCCTGAAGATCGAGTGGCGGCTGGGGCCGGACTACCCGATGGGCATCCAGGATTCGGCCGTGGGAATCGTCAACGGGAAGGTGGTCTCCGCGGGCGGATTCACCCGACATCCGCTCGACATCGTGAAGCAGATTCCCGACGCCTTCGGCGGCGAGCCGAGCGGCTTCACGAGACTGGCATTCACGCTGGATGCGAAGAACGAGTCGGCCGGCTGGAAGCGGATCGCGGACATTCCCGGCCCCCCGCGTCAGGGCGCGGCCGTCGCGGTCGTCGATGACATGCTCTACGCGATCGGCGGAATGAGCTATGCCGCGCCGTCCGCTTATCGCGAGACGTACCGGCTGCGAGAGAAGGAGGGACAGTGGGCCTGGGAAGAACTCAAGACGTGTCGAACTCCCTGGGAGGTGTACGGCGCCTCGGCCGGCACGGCGGTGATCGGCAAAAGGATCTATCTGCTGGGCGTGGCCGACTTCTTTCCGGGCACCCCGACCGCGGATAACGACTTCCATTCGGAGGCGGGTCGCAACGGCAGCCCGGTCGGCCGCGCGCTCCTGGTCTTGGACACGGACAACCTCGCGGCCGGCTGGCGTCGGCTGGCGGACTGCCCCGGAGTGCCGAAGTTCGACGCCGCCGTTGCCGCCGTGGGAGGCAAGATCTATCAACTCGGCGGCATCTTCGCACCCCTGGTCAAGAAGGACGCGCCCTACTACAACGCCGTCGACAGTTGGCGGTATGACACGGCCAACGACCAGTGGACCCGGCTGCCCGACATGCCGCACGGCACGAACCGTCGGGCGCTGGTGTACGCCGATCGCTACATCCTTCTCGTGGCCGGCTACAAGTACGCGAAAACCTGGAATCTCGACGGCACGCAAACCGACGTCTACACGGCCGAGGAGAAGGCCCGCGACTGGAAGGAGTTCTTCGAGAAAACGGTTCTCGTTTATGACACGACCGCCGGGCGATTGGGCACCGCCGAGGGGTTGATCGAGAAGACCTCGTTTCCCGGCGCGGCGATCGCCGGCGACGTCATCTACACTTTGGGCGGCGAGGGCGGCCCGAGGCTCTGGCACCCCGCCACGCTACAGATCGGCAAAATCGTCGAGGTGATTCCGCAATAGTGTCGCTAGTGCTTTGTCACAGCTAAAAATTGGGATTGGTCGTAGGGCGGTTTTTTGGGAAGCTGCGTGGAACACGGAGGTGTCCCATGCAGAAGAAGTACATTGTGCGCTTGTCGAAACAGGAACGCAACACATTGCGGGAGGTGGTCAAGAAGCTCAAAGGCGGCAGCGAGAAGGTGAGGCGCGCCCAGATTTTGTTGAAGGCGGACGCGGACGGCCCTGCTTGGAGCGACAGCCGGATCGCCGAAGCTTTCGGCTGTCGGCGCCAGACCGTC
>JAPLNP010000449.1 GCA_026401055.1 Planctomycetia bacterium | reverse complement strand
CCCAAGAGGACGTCGAGGCCGAAGCGGCGCGAATCCGCGGCGAGATCGACAAGCTCAGGGCTGCGGCCGATTTTCCGCTGGAGTTCTTGCCCCTCGCCGCGATCCGCACGTCGGACCAGCTCGCCAAGCTCGACGACCTCGGCAAGGCCGACGTGTTGCTGCTCTATGCGGCCGGCGACGGCGGCGGCGACCTGATGACCAGCATCAATCCAATCTCCTCGCTGGGCAAGGACACGATCTACTTCGTCCGCCACGAGTCCGGGCCGCTCTACTACTGGTACGAAGGGATCATGGCCCGATTCCTGCACCAGCACACGGACGTCCTGGCCGTCAAAGGGATCGACTATTCGGACGTCGTGGTCGACAGCCAGGACGAGATTCTCTGGCGGCTGCGGGCCTTGTGCGGACTGCGAAACACGATCGGCGGCAGGATTCTGGCCGTGGGCGGACCCGGCGGTTGGGCCGCCGAAAACGCCCCCGAGCTCGCCCGCGACCGCTTCAAGCTCGACATCCAAACCATCTCCTACCCGGAACTGGGCAAGCTGATCGAAGCCGGCCGGGCGGACAACGCCGCCATCGAGCAGGCGCGCCAGCGGGCCGAAGCGTACCTCAAACTCCCCGACACCAAGCTGGAAACCAAAAGGGAGTTCGTCGACAACGCCTTCCTCCTCGAAGGAATCTTCCGCAAGCTGATGCAAAAGGCGGATTGCCGAATGATGACGATCAACGGCTGCATGACGACGATCATGCCGCTGTCGGAAACCACCGCCTGCCTGCCGCTGAGCACGCTTAACGACGACGGCTACATGGCGTTTTGCGAATCGGATTTCGTGGTCATTCCCTCGGGCATCCTGCTGGGGGCGATCTCCGGCACGCCGCCGTTCCTGCAAGACCCGACCTATCCGCACGACGGGATCATCACGCTGGCGCACTGCACGGGCCCGCGGAAGATGGACGGCAAGACCGTGGAGCCGGCGCGGATCATGACCCACTTCGAGTCGGACTACGGCGCGGCGCCCAAGGTGGACATGCGCGTGGGGCAGAAGGTGACCATGATCGCTCCCGACTTCGCCGCCAAGCGTTGGATGGGCCTGTCCGGCGAGATCGCGGACCACGCCTTCCTGCCGATCTGCCGCTGCCAGATCGACGTGCGTTTCCATGCCCCCAGTGACGTCGTGGCCCGACGGATGCCAGGCTTCCACTGGATGCTCGTCTACGGCGACTACGCCCGGGAGGTCGGCTACGCGCTCAAGAAGGTCCCGATCCAATGGGACTTTTTGGGCTGAACTGACACCGACCGCCGGCCGTGGAAGAGCGGTCTGTCGCCGGTTATTTCACAATCCTGCATTTCGGCAGCGATTGCTGAAACTTCTTTTCGCCTTCGGGCGTGCAATTGGTGGTGCGGAGGTACAACTCTTCGAGTCGGGTGAGTCCTTTGAGATGTTCCAACCCCGCGTCCGTAATCTTCGTCTCTACCACAATCAAACGACGGAGTTGCGACAATCCCTTGAGGTGTTGCAGCCCGTCGCTCGTCACGAAAGTGCCCGCGAGGTCCAGACCCTCGAGTCGGTTTAACCCGTCAAGATGCGCGAGCCCGGCATCCGTGACCCTGGTGCCGACAAGGTCCAGGTATTGAAGTTGAGACAGCCCCTTGAGGGGCTCCAACCAGGCGTCGGTGACCTGCGGGCCGTGAAGGGTCATGCCTTCGAGTTGGGTAAATCCGGCAAGATGCTTGAGGTCGCCATCTGGGATGCTGACGTTGTCGAAGTAGAGCGATTTCAGGCTGCCCAGACCTTGGAGATTGTCCAGGTCGCTGCCCGTGAGTGGGAGGCCGCGGATGACCAAGCTCTCAAGTTCATCGAACTGCTTGAGGTGGTCTAACCCGGCGCTCGTGATCTGGGTGCCGGACAGGCACAACACGGTGAGGTCGGGCGTGCGCGCAAGTCGCTCCAATTCCTGATCGGTACTGACCGTGGCCTCAACCGCTTTCGTCGTGATTTCGTCGTCGGCGACGTCGTCGATGGGATGCCGGGGCCACAGGGATACGTACACAGTCACGCCGAACAGCACGCTCGCCAGCCCCCATCGAACAAACGAGGGCAGCCAGGAGGGCCGATACTCGCGCTCGGGCAGAGCCCGCCAGCCCCACCGGATACCGACGCCAACGAGTATCGCGGACAATAGGATCAACCAACATGCGGTGTGGTAGCCATAATGGAATCGATAGAGCAGCCAGGTCGCCGCTCCGAGCGTATGTCCGAAGCTGGCTGCGATGCTGACCACCAGCGCCAGCGTATCGGGAAGCAGAAGGACGAGCCCGAAGAGCACCACGATTTCTGCCGCGACGCCCGCCATGAATGCGGCGGGGTGTGCCTGCAGAAGTTGGTGGAACGTTGGGGAGCCCTCGTCGACAATCGCATAATAGCCCGCCCAATAGTCCGCGGACTGCCCGAGGAGAGTCAGCGTCCAATCAAGCAGGCAGAGCAGCAGGGGCGGCACGCACAAGCCGAGCAAGCGTTGTTTGAGCCCCACCATGAGTTTCTCCACTCGCTCTGGTGCGAAGATTTCCGTAGGGTGGGCCGAGTGGAGCGAGTCCCACCAGGAGTAGATATTCGCCAGAGTATCGGCAAATCGTGGTGGGACTCGCTCCACTCGGCCCACCCTACCGCTCTTGCGTTTGGCCGGCGCGATGCTCGGTAAGAGCTTCGTTCGCAAGCGAGGCGAGTCTGTCGGCCGACGTTGCGATGGCGCGGTCAAAGTCATCTTCGGCGGCCAATTCCGCCAGCACGCGACTTGCCAACAGATCCTGCTCGGCTGGCGAAAGCTTGCCTGCCTCGGCAAAATCGCGCAACAACAAGTCCGTCATCACGACGTATTCCAAACGGCCGGCGGTAAACGACGCGACGACCCAGCCGCGAGCGGCTGGGCTAACCAACACACGGCGGTTAATCGAGGAACCCGACGAGGTCCTGGCTGCGGCTGGGTTGCTGGAGCTTGCGGACGGCTTTGGCCTCGATCTGGCGGATCCGTTCGCGGGTGACCTTGAAGATATGGCCGACTTCCTCGAGCGTGTAGCTGTAACCGTCGCCCAGGCCGTAGCGGAGCTTGATGATCTCGCGCTCGCGGTAGCTGAGCGTTTTGAGGACCTTCGAGATCCGGTGGCGGAGCATCTCCTGCGCCGCGCCGATCGAAGGACTCTTGGCCATGCCGTCGGGCAAGAGGTCGCCGAAATGGCTGTCCTCGCTGTTGCCGACCGGACGGTCAAGGCTGATCGGATAGCGGCTCATCGCCAGCACGCGGCGGGTTTCGTCGATGCAGGTGCCGCTGTGGTGGGCCGTTTCCTCGATCGTCGGCTCGCGGCCCAAGTCCTGAAGCAACTGGCGCGAGACGTTGCGCACCCGCGACATCGTCTCGACCATGTGTACCGGAATGCGGATGGTGCGGCTCTGGTCGGCCACCGCCCGGGTGATCGCCTGGCGGATCCACCACGTGGCGTAGGTGCAGAACTTGAAGCCGCGGCGGTACTCGAATTTGTCGACCGCCCGCATCAACCCGGCGTTGCCTTCCTGAATGAGATCGAGGAAGCTCAGCCCGCGGTTGCGGTACTTCTTGGCGATCGAGACGACCAGACGGAGGTTTCCCTCGGACAGGCCGCGTTTGGCGTCCTGGTACTCGGCGAAAATGAGTTTGAGCCGGCGGACGCGGTTGCGGAGACTGGTGGGCGTCTCCTGCGTGGCGCGGAGGATGTTGCGGAACTCCATGAGCCAGGGTTCGCGCTGGTTGGCGGGCCGGTCGGTCTTGCGATGTTCGTCGACGCGGGCTTTGAGTTCGTCCACGCGGCGGCTGAACTCGTCGAGATTTTTGATCATCGGCTCGATCCGCTGGGTCCGCAGGCCCAACTCCTCGACGAGCCGTACCGCGCGGCGCCGGCGCAGACCGATCCGCCGCCAGGCTTCCCTTCGCACGTTCAGCGGCGCGGACTTGCCGGTGGCCGTCTGGTAGTCGCGGCGATTGCGCTTCAGGAGCACGTCGAGCGTCCGGAGGTTGTGCGGCAGGCGGCCGAGAATCTGCTCCTTTTCGAGCCGATCGGTGACCGAGACCTGCACGGTGCGGTCGAACGGCAGATCGCCGTCCCGCACTCGGTGCAACACGCGAAGCGCGTGCTGCATGACGTAGTCGCATTCGAGCACCTTGCGGCGGAACTTCGCCCGGGTAATCTCGATCTGCTTGGCCAGGGTGACCTCCTGTAGTCGGGTCAACAGGGGGATTTCGCCCATTTGAGTGAGATACATGCGGACCGGGTCGTCCGACCAGGAATCGCCGTCATCGGGGCCGGCCAGTTCGTCGCCCTCGGCGTCGATCTCCTCGTCGTCGGCGTCGACCACGACGATAAGGGCGTCCTCCAACTCGCCATCAATGTCCGACTTTTCCTCCGTATCGAGATCGGTTATTTCCTCCTCATGCGAGGAGGAACGATCTTCCAGGTCGTCCATAAGTGCGTCGTACAAGGCAACACTCCCAAGGCAAAACAATTGCGATGATGGAAAGTCCGGGGGCAAGCCGTCGGCCGCGGAGCATCGACAACCCGTGTCGCGGAGGCATCCGTCGGGGTGCGCGCCTCCCGCCGATCATCACGGGCTCGCCGAGCGAATGCCGCCTCCCCCTTCCACGATTATCCCCACGGCGGCCGTCCACGGCCACCAAATTCTAACACCGATTTCCCCGGGGCGATGGCACCGTCGCCCCATTTGGAAAGGAATTACGACTGACGAAGGATTAGGTCCGCGCGCACAAAAAGCCTAGCTACCCCAAATCGTCGCGAGCATAGCCCGACGGCGAGACTGCGGCCGTACACCATGACTTAATCACAGAGATTCACGCGACCAAAGCAGACGTCGAAGACCACCAAAAAACGACTTCAGCCGGAGGCCGAGCGTTTCAATCAGGTGTGGGACGTGAACTGCCCCTTGGCGTGACAGGGATGCGGGCGGTGGGTGCTTTCTCACCCGCGGCCTTCTAGCGAAGGCGAGCTTCACGAAGGGGGAGACATTATGTCATTCTAGTTAGACGAGCCGGCGAGTCCAGAGGCTAGGATCCACAATTCTCGAAAATCTTGCTGCCCGGCCGAAGCGAGTGCCAACGCCGGATGTTAAGATGGGAAGTCTAGGCAAGCGGTATATAGCATAAACAGCAGGGCACCGCCGCACATGCCCTGCTTGTCGGGGGAAGACTCCCCGCCGGCTGTTGAACCCACCCAACTGGAAAACCGTATCCAACCCGAGACGCCCAACTCGTCAAACAGCCGGTCGAGCGGTACACTGCCCTAATCCCCATCAACCAGGCCGGAGCGCCCCCGTGGAAAGAACCGTGAAAGCGATTTACCTCTTGCCATGTGAGTGCGGCAACGAGGTCTCCGTGACGCTCGCCCAGGCAGGTCAGACCGTTTCTTGCTCGTGTGGGCGGTCCCTGAGCGTGCCGACGATGCTCGGAATCAAGGCACTGGATTTGGCCGAGCCGGAAAGCGATTGGCCCATCTCGAAGTCCGAATGGGGGGCCCGGCAGCGGGTGATCCTCGTCGGCCTGGTTCTGGTTTTCGCTTCTGTCGCGGTGCTGGCCTTCTTCCACCGCGGCGAACCGGAGCCGCCGGCCAAGATCCTCGAAACCGACCTGCTCGAGAGGCACACGGAGAGCCTATCGCTGATCCAGACCATGCAGCTCTGGGACTATCTGCGGCAGGGGTTTTCGACGAAGCGCGAAGTCGACATCTACTACGAGCGACTCTTGGCGGCCTACCATCGTCGGATGGGCATTACGCTCGTGTTCCTCGGACTGGGGATCCTGACGCTCCTCGGCGGCTTCTTCATCCGGAAACCGCCCCGGGAAGACGACGAGGTCGACGAGATCGACGAGACCGAATCCCCGGACGCAGTCACTCCCCCAGAATGACGTTGTACTGCTGGGGATCAATCGCGTGCCAGCCGGCGAGAAGCCGGCCGCCCGTGGCCAGCAGCCGCAACTGGAGCGACTCCTTGTCGACCACCACCAGCAGCTTGCGAAACCACCCGGCGGCCGTCAGGATGTAGACCGTGGCCGTCTCCGACATTCGCCAGTTTCGCCACCGATCCATCAGCGGATGCTCGCCCAACAGCCGAACGAGCCGGGGGTCGTTCTTGCCGACCGGTTCGAGCGTCCGGCACGCCCGGCACGCGCCGCCCTCGATCGCCGCCGGCGCAACCGTTTCGCCGCACATCGCGCAGCGGACCATCGCCGCGCGGAGGACCGGCTTGCCGCTGACGGGGCAAACCTCGGTCAACTCGGCCAACACCCGCCGGCCCGTGGCCGAACACGTCACCAGATCCTCGTCCAGCATTCGCCGGCCGGTCTCGTCGCACAAAGCGATCCGCTCGGCGGCCACAATCTTGTGGTCGTCGGTGGCGGCCAACTGGAAGGTGGCCACTCCGGTCGAGGGGCAGACGAACGCCGGCGGCTCCAGGATCCGCGCCCAGCCGGAAAACGGCAGATCGACCATGTTCCCCCCGGCCGTGAACCGCACCTTCCCTTGTGCATACTTGCACCAAATAGCGGCCAGGTCGACGTGCTCCGGCGGATTCTTGGCGGGAAACTGCTGGACGAGCATTTCTTTGCCCCGCTCGGCCAGACTCGTGATCCTCGCATCGGCTTTCACGGGGGGCCGCTTCAACTCGATCGTGCGGCCCATCCCCAGCGTGCCGACCAGCGTCGGGTCAAGTTCCTTGCCGCCGTCGTCCAGGCAGAATTCGACCGACTTGCCCGCGTGGTGCGTCCTCACGCGGAGAAACAGCCGGTCCTCCAACGTGCAGCCGGCCAGGTGGGCGGTGCCGCCGTCAATGGTATACGCCGGGAAGAGCCGCTCGGCGATCTCCCGGATCGTCGTCGGCTGGTCGGCCGGAGCGAGGTTGACGATGCCGGATTCGGCGGCGACACGGTTCGAGTTGCTCTCGGTTGGGTCCATGGGATTACCCCCCGGCTGAACTGCGCCTATCACCCGGAGGATTCTACCACACGCAACAACGGCAAGGCCAGGGCAATCCGGGAGGACCGCCTTCTCGCCTTCTCGACTCGATCGTCCGCGTCGCCGCCGAATCGCTGTCAACCCGTTACCGCACGATGCCCGCCCCAATCGAGCAGCCCACCAGGCCGATGTCGTTGCTGATTACGTCGATGATCGGGCCCGAGCCGGACCAGAGTTGGGCCTCCCAAAGGGCATTGACGAAGACTCTGCCGCCTCTGGCCAGCGGCCGGCTCCACTCGCCGCCGAGCTGAATCTCCGCGACGCCGACGATGGCGTCGTTCTTCTCCGACGCGCTGCTGGCCATCGCATCGAATTCCGCGCCCGCGATCCGAAGCCGTTCGCTGCCGAACAGCACCGACCCGCGCGTGTTGGCAATCAGAGCCAGCCCGCGAGAGCCGATCGGCCGCCGAAACTCGGCGAAGATGGTGGGACCGACGCCGTCGAATTCCTTGGAGAGTTCGCCGGCGCGGATCGCTTCCTCGGGCTCGTCCACCACGTAGTCGAAGGTGCGGCCGACGCCGCCGGCGCGAATGCCGCCGCCAAGGACGGCGTTCCACATGCCGAGATGCACCTGCTGAAACATGTCGACGTCAACGGCATAGATCGCGAGGCGGCCGTTTCCGATGACCCGGGTGCCGGCGTCGAAGAACGAGGAATCCTCGGTCGTCTCCACGTCGATCGCTTCGGCGTCAAGGCCGTGGTCGAACCGGAAGTAACGGGCACGCGCCCCAAGTCCTTTCGCGCCGACGTAACCGAACCACAATCGCGGGCAGATATCAAACTTATTGTCCGCCATCGTCATCGAGAGAACGCCCTCTTCGTCCGTCAGGGTCGCCCTCTCGGGATCGCTCGCGTACGGCCGGAGAACGACCATGTCGGCGCCGGCAATGAATCCGGCACAGGTCGTCCGGCAACTATTGCAGTCCGTGCTCGCGCCGTCGCAGGTGTTGCAGGGGACCGCCGATTGCTGGGCCGGGGCGGCCGTGGGCGATGCCAGCAACAGAACCACCGCCAAAGACACAAGGCAATGTGCAAAACGAGACATCTCTCTTCCCTCCGTGGGTGGGCCCGCTGGAATCCGCCGAACATGTGAGCGGGAATGTCGGCGATGCGGGTCAGAATTGGGGTATTCCGGGCGACCTATGCGCCCTCGGTACACTGCGTGCGACCTTGCCCTGGCGTTCGGGCGTCTCATGTCGCCTCGCCGGCAGACGCGATCGTCGCAGCAACGTAATGTGCCCCTGTCAATCTACTCGGGATATTCGGCGAAAAACTTTGGAGGCAGGGCGCGGGGTCCCCCAGGCGGACGGGTCTCAGTCAATAGGCCGGGTCGTGACCCGGCACGGTCCGAGTCGCCGCAAGAGCGCGGAATGCCGGTTATTCAACCCGGACCACAAGACTCGGCCCGGCCCGCCGCGCCGCCGGCCGTCAACTGGCACTCGGCGACCGGACCCGGTATGCTGGGAGGCATGTTCGGCAAAACCACCAAGGACAACCCAATTCCCCACACCAAGAATCGGAGGGTGTCATGTTCGCATCGATGAGACCGCTTTTCCCCATGGGCATCGTGCTGCTTCTGTTGGCGGCATGGTTCGGCGGCCCGTGCCCCGCGCCAGCGGCCGAGGCGTTCGAGGGCCGGTTCTATCGCGGCGAGGGCGACGTCGAGTATCTCCAACTGCTGGACATCTCCCGGCGGATGTTCACTCCCGACGCCGAGTTCCAGAACGTGAGCATGCTCTACACGCCCGCGTGGAACGGGCTGGTCGAGGGACCCACCTGGGGCGCGTGGTGGATCCAGAACAGCTACGGCCCGACCTACTGCGCGCTGCCCTTCTACGACGACGCCCTGACCGCCTTCCTGCAAAACGCCCAGGACCTCTGGTTCAACCAGATGGGCGACGGCCGGCGCAAGAGCAGAAACGATTGGGTGGCTCCCGACGGCTGTCTCTGCGACGCCGCCAGCCCCGGATGGTTCATCGCCAAGCAGGGCGACGGCCGCGTCGACATTCACGACTGGGGCATGGAATTCACCGCTGCCGGCGTCGTGATGCAGGCCGAACTGCTCCTGGTGAGCCGCGACCTCGACGCCATCAAGCATTACCTGCCCATGCTCCAGCGATCGGCCGACTTCGTCGAGTCGCGACGCGACCCCGAGACGAATCTCTTTCTCGCCGGTCCGGCGGGCAACCTGTTGGCCCCGAGCTACGCGGGCTGGGCCAAGCCCGACGGCTCGTTCGACAAAGCCTACCTGGCCGGCTTGTCCGTCACGTACATCGCCGCGCTGGATCGGCTGATCGAACTGGAAAAGCTCGCCGGCGACACCCAGCGGGCCGAGGTGGATCGCAAGCGTCGCGACCTCGCTCGGGCGGGCCTGCCGCGGATTTTGACCGACGAGGGCTACTTCATCAAGTCGCTCGATCCCGACGGCACGCGGCACGGCGTCCACGGCGCCGCGAAGCACGGCTACTTTGAAGCGGTCGTCAACCACGACGCGATCTGTTTCCGCGTGGTCGACGACGCGGCCGCCGAAAAGATCTACGGCAAAATCGCCTCGATCGAGGGACTTCGGCCGCACGACCTGATCATCACGAACTGCCCCGGGCTGGACGACATGTACCAGCAGCCGACGGATTGGCTGTGGAAGTTCGGCACCTGGGTCAACGGCGGCCACTGGACGACGTGCGAGGCGCGGATGATGATGGGCTACTACCGGCTGGCGAAGTACGACGACGCGCGGCGGTCGATGCGGCGGATCCTGGACTTCGCCCGGCAGTTCCGCATGGACAACCCGCTCGTGGATTTCGGCGGCGCCGTGTACCAGCCCAAGCAGCCAGTCAACCTCTGCTACGACACTTTCGGCGCGCCGGCGGCGATGATCCGAGGGCTGTTCGAGTACCTGTACACGGCCGAGGGCGTGACGCTCGTCCCGCACATTCCGCCCGGCATCACCCGGCTGGAGCAGCACTTCCCGATTCGTTTCGGCCGCAAACGACTCTACCTGGCCACGGCCGGCTCGGGCCCGATTACCGGCGTGACGATCAACGGCAAGCCGCACGAATCGTTCGACGCGAAAACGGTCTCTCTGCCCTACGAGGCGACGCCGGATCGGGCGGTGATCCAGATCGCCCTGGGCGGCGCCGCCGCGAAACCCTTCGAGCCGAAGGATCCCGACCTCGAATTGCCGCCCTTGCCGGCGATGGACGCGGCGGCGGGCGCGGAGCTGGCCGGCCTTCATCCCCGTGTCGAGCGCCTGCGGATATTTCACGCCGCGCTGGTGAAGGCGAATCTGGCCGACGGTTACGAAGCCGCGCACGCCCGAATGGCCGTCGAAGCGTTCCTCGTCCGCGACCGCCGCCGGAAGCTCCTGGCCGAGGGCACGCTCAAGCCGCTGTCCGAGCCCTCGGAGGCAGCGGCCGACCAATGCTACGTCCAGACGACCGCACGACTGTGCGAGGGCCTGGAGAAGGTGCTTGAAGGCTACGGCGCAAGCAACGATCCCAAGAAGAAGCGACTCGCGGCGATTTGGGCGGAGAGCAAGTGATCAGACGCCCCCCGGACTGCGTTGGAGGTGCGCCGGCCATCACCGTCAATCACCAACCGACAGGTGACCGTCGAGGAAACCTGTGTCGCCTTTCGCTCCGCGAAAGTAGCGTTCTCACCTCTCGGTCCACGAAGAAACGCTACTTTCGCGGAGCGAAAGGCGACAATTACGAATTTACCGGTCCTCACCTCGCCACATACCCGGCCTGGCCGCCTTCGTAGATG
>JAPLNP010000077.1 GCA_026401055.1 Planctomycetia bacterium | reverse complement strand
GGCCTGACCGACCATGTGTGGCCCCTTTGGGAATGGCTAACCTTCCCCGCAGTGCAACGCGAATAGGACACAAGGCGAAATCCCTATATCGAGAAAAGTGGCGCCGCGAAGAGAAACTGAGGTTCATTATGACTTGGGAATGATCGGAATAACAGTAGCCTTGAGCAGATGGGTGAAGCTGCGGCGGCTGGCGACATCGGCCTGATTCGGGCGAGGTTTTTCAGAGCGGCGAGTCTTTTCTACGCCATTACGCCTCAAAAAGGGACTTATTCTCGTGGCAACCCAGTTTCAACCCGTGTGAGCTGGAACCCCCCTCGTCAGAGGCGGACCGCAATTCGTAGTACCGCATGCGCCGTGTCACACGCCACCTTGCGGTGGGCCATTCCTCGACGGTATAATGTATTTCGTTGTGATTTGGCAAGTGCGGTGTTGCGCGGAGCGAGTCAGTGATTTGTGCTTGTTTCTTGTGTTCTTCGATTCCTGGGCGACAAGTCGCCCGCAACACTTTTTTCCAGGGAGATGTCTGGTATGAGAATGTCGATTTGCCTGCTGTGTGTCATGTTTCTGACTGTTGCGTTGGCCGCCATCGCACCGTCCAACGGAGCCGAGATGGAGGCCTACTATCCCTTCAACGGGAATGCCAATGACGAAAGCGGTCATGGGTACGATGGCACCGTACACGGTGCGACGCTGTGTCCAGATCGTTTTGGCGAAGCGGATCGTGCCTACAGCATTCACGATGCTGGATACATTGCAATTGGAGAAGAAGAAGTGGATCCCCCTCCCCCTCCGAACCCGACAACTGCTGCCACATTCGCAGCTTGGGTGTATCTTGATCAGGGAGGAGACGGGGGGTACATCCTCAACAAGGGCACCTACTTAGTCCCAGAAATGTACTCACTCTGCATCTACGATGGACCAAACGCGCCTCGCAAGTTGGAGGCCCGAGTTAATGTCGGCGGCAACTATTACTGGGCGACAAGCGATCAGCCTCTGCTTCCAGAGGAGACCTGGACTCACGTGGCGGGGGTGTATGATGGCAATGGAACTGGGCTTACGCTCTATGTGAACGGCGAAATTGCAGCCAATCAACCTATCTCTGGTTCGCTCGATCAGAACGAAAGGCCTCTCGTGTTTGGCGGTGACGTTGGCAACGACGGTTCCTTCATTGAAGGCCGCATTGATGAAGTCCGAATCTACAACTCAGCGCTCAGTCAAGCTGAGATTCAACAAATTGTCCCCGAACCATCCACCTTCGTCCTCCTCGGCATCGGTGCGATGAGCTTGCTAGCCTGCGCTTGGCGACGAGGACGTTAGCTGACACCAAACACCAAACAGGCCATGAGCCCGCCGTGGGCTTGTGGCCTGTCTGCGTTCTTGCTTCTGGGACTCTCGGCCTTCGACGCGTTGTTCGGAGAAGACATTTCGGTTTCGTTCTCAACATAGGTTAAGAGCGGGTCTCTGACGCAAGCTTTCACCGCGTCGCTTGTTCTGCGATGGCGGGTCGCGAGCCCGCCTACGCTGGTCGACGGCTCGCCAGTATGGTAGACTGGACGTCCAGGATCTTGGCGTGTGCGAGCACGCAACCTGCTGCCCCGTTTCCCGAAAGTCGAAGGAGAGCCAAATGACCCGAGCGTTGAATCGTCGTGCGTTCATCACCAACAGTCTCCGCGCGGGCGCGGCGGTTGTGGGGGTCGGCGCGGTTGGGATTCCGGCAATCGTGCCTTCGTCGGCGCTGGGGTTCGAGGGGAATACCGCCCCGAGCGATCGGATCACCATGGGGCTGATCGGCTGCGGAAGCCATGGGCGGGGGTGGAACATCGACCAGATGTTCGCCAACCCGGCGCAGCAGATCATTGCCGTCTGCGACGTCGACAAGGACTACGTGGCCGAGGCCCGGAAGAAGGTTGATGACTTCTACTCGCAAAAGGCCGGGGCCGGGTACAAGGCTTGCGCGGCGTACGGCGATTTCCGCGACCTGGTGAACCGCAAGGACATCGACGCCGTGGACATCGTCACGCCCGACCACTGGCACGTGATGATGTCGGTCTTCGCGATGAAGGCGGGCAAGGACGTCATCTGCGAAAAGCCGACGCTCACGATCGCCGAAGGGCGGCTCCTGAGTGACGTCCAGAAAACGACCGCCCGGGTGTATCAAACCGCCTCGGAAAGCCGTTCGATCGACAACTATCAGTACATCGTCAACGTCGTCCGCGGCGGTCATCTCGGCGAGCTTCGGAACGTCAAAGTGATGCTTCCGCCGGGCAACGTCCGCGACCGCGACCCGAACAAGGCAAAGGAGCAACCGAGTTTCGACGTGTCCGAGGCGCCGGCCACGCTCGACTACGAGAAATGGCTGGGCCCGGCGCCGCAGAAGCCGTACATCCCGGCGCGGCTGCACTACAATTGGCGGTGGAACTTCGACTACAGCGGCGGCGTGCTGACCGACTGGGCGTCGCACCTCGTGAACCTGGCCCAATGGGCGAACAACACCGACGACTCGGGCCCGATCGAAGTCCAAGGAACCGGCAAGTTCCCCGACTTCGCCGAGCCCTGGAACACGGCCGAGACGTTCAACATCCACTACCGCTACGCCAACGGCGTGACGTTGAACGTCTGGAGCGAGGTGCCGGGCATCAAGTTCGAGGGCACCAAGGGCTGGATCATGATCCGCGGCTGGCGTCAAGGGCTTCGGGCGAGCGACGACGCACTACTCGGCCTGGTGTTCGAGGGGGACAAGAACCTCGGCCGCCCGGAGAGCACGGTCAAGGCCGGCGACGGCAACTTCGGCGGCGAACACCTCGACTTCACCAACTGCGTCAAATCGCGGAAGCTCTGCTACTACTCGGCGGAGACCGGCCACCGCAATCATACGATCTCGCACATCGGCAACATCTCGATGCTCTTGGGCGGCGCAAAGCTGTCGTGGAACCCGAAGACCGAGAAGTTCGAGGGCGAGCGCGCCGACGAGGCCAATCGCCACTTCTGCCGCGCCCGCGAGCAGCGCGACCCCTGGACCTTCGCGAAAGTCGATTCCTGGATCAACGTGGGGTGACGCGCCACACTCGTCACCGACAACCGACAACCACAAACCGCGGGCTTCCGCCTCACGGCTATTCACCACCCCCCGCGTACCGCTCACCGTCTACCGTCTACTGAATTATCCTGCCGCTGGAACCAATCTTTCCACAGGGCGATCTGCTCGGCGGTGCTCCGGGGCGGCTGCTGGTTGTCGGAATGGGGCGCGTCGTGGCCGGTAACCTTGGTTAGCGCGGCCAGGGCGACGCGGCGCACCGTCAGGTGGTCGTCCAACATGCGGATCAGGACCGGAGTGAATCGCGGATCGGCCAGATCGCCCATCGCCTGGGCGACCTGCTGACGAACGGCCACGTCGCGGCTGTAGGCCAGTTGGCCCAGGGCATCGACGCCCGACGGATCGCCGAAGCGGGCAAGCGCCGCGGCCGCCTCAACGCGAAGCGGCTCGTTGGGCGTGGCCAAGAGTTGCCGCAAGGGCCGCGTGTCGTCCAACTGTCCGCCGGCCACCAGCGCCGCAATCGCCGCGCCGGCGACCGGCTGGCTCGGGTCCGCCAGCGCCGGCAGCAGGACTTTCACGTGCCGAGGGCTCGGCCGCGCGGCCAGATTTTCGCACGCCCGACGCCGCACCTCGGGCGCCGGGTTGCCGATTGCCGCATAGGCCAATCGGATCGCCGGCTCGCTCCCGTCGGACGCCACCGCCGCGAGCACGCTTCGCCAGACCAAAGCGTCGGGCTCTTCGGCCACCAGTCGCGCCAGCCGCGCTAGCGCCAACCGTCCCGGCGGGTGATCCCCCGCCCGCTCCGCAAGTTCCGACGCCGCCCGACGCCGCGCGATCACGTCCGCCGAACGCAGCCGGTCCAACGCGGCAAACACCGGGTCTTGCTTGGGCAGGACGTCCGTGTACACATCCTCGGGCAGCACTTGATTCCGGTCGACCGCCAGGATCGACAGTGCCTCGACCAACTCGGGACCCATCGCGGCCAAGCTGTCGAGCGCCCGGCGTCGATCGGCCGACGCCAGACGCGGATCGGCCAGATTGGCCAGAACGGCTTCGGCCCGGGCGAGTTGCTCGGGCGCGACGGGCCGGGGCTTGTCGCCCGGCGCGGCTTGCCCTTCGCCGGACGCCTGCTCGACGTCGCCGAACTGCCGGTGGAACCGCGCGGTCAAATCCGCCAGCGCCGCCGCGCGGTTTTCCGGAGTGCCCTGTTCGGGAAACGCCTGGGCCTCGGGCCATCGCGCGGCGAGTTTCTCGATGGCGATTCGTCGGGTCATGACCGGGGCCTTGCCCAGGGCGGCCAGCAAGACGGGTCCGGCCTGGGCCAGCGGCCAGGCATCGGTCGCCACCAAGACGCTGCGCTGAACTTCCATGCTCTGGTCGTCGAGCAACGCGCGAGCGAGCTTGACGCCTCGCGGGTTTGGCCATCGGGGCAGGGCGTTGGCCACCGCCGCGCGAACCTGCCACGCCTTATCCGTCGCGGCGGCGAACACCGGCTCGTCCGCGCCGGCGGCAGCCAGGGCCGAGACCGCCGCCGCGCGAATCGCCTCGCCGCGGCTGGTCA
>JAPLNP010000390.1 GCA_026401055.1 Planctomycetia bacterium | reverse complement strand
AACCGTAGCTCGTTCCGCGGATTGTCGACGAAGACGCGCACTTGGTAAACCAGGCGGGTCCGCAGTTGGCTCGTCTCGACCGGCTTGGGCGTGAACTCCGCAGTCGGAGAGATGAAGCCGACCCAGCCGTGGTAATCCTTGCCGGGATAGCTGTCGGTTTTGACGATGGCCGCCATGCCGGGCACGACTTTCCCGAGGTCCGGCTCGTCCACGTACGCCCGAATCCACAGCGGCGTCGTCAGGGCGATGGTGAACACCGGCTTCTGGGGCGACGCCATGTCGCCGACCTCGAGAATGCGATCCTGGATGACGCCGTCGCTGGGGGCGACCAGCCGGGCATCGGCGAGATTGTAGCGGGCCAGGTTCAGATCGGCCTCGCGGCCGCGGAGTTCGGCCTTGGCCGCCTCGATGTCCTGGATCCGCGGCCCGGCCACCGCCAGGTCCAACAGGGCCTGCATCGCGTCGACGTTGGCCGTGGCCGATTGCCAGGCCGCCTTGGCGCCGTCGACCTCCTCGACCGTCTTGACTCCCGTTTTCGACAGGTCGAGGACGCGGCTGTAGTTCCGCTCGGCCTCGAACGCCTTGGCCTGGGCGGCCGCGAGGTCGGCCCTGGCCTTGCGGATTTCCTCGGGCCGGCTGCCCGCCTCGAGCCGAGCCACCACCTCCCGCTGGGAGTCGAGGTTGGCCTGGGCGGCGGCGGCCTGGGCGCGAAACCGGGTGGCGTCAAGCGTGGCCAGCGGTTGCCCCTTGGTCACGTGGTCGCCCTCGACGACGAGCAACTCGGCGATCCGCTCGCTGACGAAGAACGCCAACTCGACCTGGCGCAGGTCCACGTTTCCGTACAAGACGAGTTCGTCGCGGGTCGCGGCGCGGCCGGGCCACGTCCAAGCGATCAACCCGCCCGCGACGACGCCGAGAAGCACCACCGCGAGCAGGAGCCGGCCCAGCCGTCGTTTCATCGTAGGCTTCTCGCGTTTCGACAGGGGACTGTCCCGATTTTCGCGGCGCGGAGGACGTCGTTCCACCAACCCGCGTCCTCGCCGCGAAAATGGGACTGTCCCCCTCGCGGCGACCGAAAACCGTCCCCAGCCGTGGCTTTACCCTCGGCGCGCCGGCTTCTCGCCGTGGACGATCTCCACCGACACCCACATCTGGTCGACAATGGCGTCCTCGACGTCGAACCCCGCCGACTCGACGGCCCGGCGCGTGACGATCATGATGATACCATCCCGGGCCTCCGAGGGGAATGGGAGCGACTCGGCGTCGGCGCGGATGGCGTAAGCACGATCACAACGCTCGCGCGGTCGAATTACGAGGAGGCCGTGAGCAAGGGCGCGACCTGCGCCATGAACACCGCCACGGCATAGACGACCGACAGGGACCGGCCGCCGCGACGCGGCGCCGGCGCTACCTTCGCGAGAATGATCGCGCGATGCCCCGTCGCGGCCGCGGCCCGCTTCGCCTCGTCGAAGGTCGGACCACTCGCGACAATCCGCGTCTGGTTGCGATCCCATGCAACCCATAGGTTCGCGAATTCGGCCGGGACTCTCTCCGCGCGGCAAGATGGTGTGTGACTCATGAGTGGCAACTCTCTCTACAGGCCGGGGGGAAAATGCGGACGGGCATGAAGCCGAGGACGGTCGAGAACAACGCCAAGCCGGCAGGCGGTCGATCGGACACGCTCGTCCGGTTGTAGAGACTACGCAAGAGACGTGCCCATCGGTGGGCAAGACTGAAAGTACTTTCGTGGAAAGTGCTTAGGTTCGTCGTCGGCCGCTCGGCGAGTGCCTCGCGGCCCACCTGCGCTGTCCATGAAGTGACCATTTGGACAGAATCTGGCTCCCTGCCGGGTCGATCGTCCCGTCTGGCCCCGTCTGGCCCCGGCGCGTCAGGCCGGTTGTGCCGCCGCGCGGCCGGCGTTTTCGCCAAGAACGTCGCCGAGCGGCTGGCAAACAGCTCGAACTGTCCAATGGGCACCGATTGGCACGAGTTTTGCTCCACAAACACCCATCCGGACACGGGGGTGAAATGGCTGCGCCGTTCGGCCGGCGGTCGCGTCGCCGAGCATCCGTGGCGGATCCGGTCGGCGACAGGGCACACAGCGAGGCGTCTGCGTCCCGCGGGA
>JAPLNP010000089.1 GCA_026401055.1 Planctomycetia bacterium | reverse complement strand
CGGCTTGTGCATCAGCGTCAACACCAGCATCCGGGTCAACGCCGAACCGGAAAACCTGCGCTGTCGCCGAACGCAGCCCGTGCTGCGAGCCAAATCATCGAGCGTCGCTCCAAACGCCGCTTGCATTGCCACCGCCGTCTTCGATACGATCTGCATTGGGAAGCTCCTTCTTCCAGCCGTGTTTTGTTCCAAACAGTGCTGGTTTAAGGACTTCCCGCTTTTATTGGAAGATCAAATACCTTAACTTCGTGCGTATGGGGTGCCCGAAAGACACCCCCTCGGCAGCGGCTGACTGCTCTTGCCACGATCGCGCCGGCGACGACAATGGTGTCGGGGCAATGTTGCTCGGTCCGCCGGCGGTCGCCCCGCGGCCGCCAACGGGCGTGAAACCGTAGCTGGAGGAGTCTCATGTCTGCTGCCGACGGCTCACCCGCCACGCGGTTCGAGGAACTCAAACCGGGCGATCGCATCGAGGTGGAACACACGGTCACGGTGGGCAGGATTAGCAAAGAAGTCAAGACGGTCGGAACGGTGCTCCGCATTGAGCGGCAACGCCACGGACTGCACTTCCGCCGCGCCGACGACGACGAGGTCGCCAGCGACGCCATCCTGCTCGAACTGCCCGACGGCGAATTGACCACCGTCACCATGGACGAGTTTACCGTGCTCCGCCGAGCGTAGGGCAAGAATGAGAGCGAAGGTTGAGAGGAGTGCGGGTGACAGAACGCTAGCGTGGCACAGACGGTTCCTGGCACCTTTTTTCCCCCAAGCACCTTTTTCCTTTCTCTTCCCATTGGTGTTGAGTTGACGGCATGGCACGAGAACGAGCGATACAGACTCTGCGAGACATTCTGGCGAAAGTCGATCATCAGTCATCGGATGAGATGTATCGTGTTGCGGCCGAGATCCGCGACGCCAAGGCATCGGTACTGGAGGAGTATCGGTCGGTTTTCGCCATTGACAACCTGGACCACCTGAACGCAGAGGACTTCCGCAGCTTCCTTCTGTTTCGCAACAACAAGCACTGGGACAGCATGCACCGCCAAGGTGGGTGGATGACCTCGGATATGCAGAAGCTGCGGGAAGCACTGAGGATTCTGCTCGATGAGAGGTCGGACATCCGCAAGCGGCTCAATCGGCTTCGTCCGCCCGCGGGCGATCCGATGGTCAGGGGGCTCGGTCGCGCGGTGATCACGGCCATTCTGCAGGTCGCATATCCGGATAAGTACGGAGTGTGGAACAATACTGCGGAAAGCGCGTTGAAGCTTCTTGGCATCTGGCCGGATATGCCGCGCGGCGCGAGCTTCGGCGACCGATACGTTGTGCTCAATCGAGTTCTGCATGAGTATGCGGAAGAGATCGGCATCGACCTGTGGACGTTGGACATGCTGTGGTGGCGAGTGGAGCCACACATGCCACGCGGGCGTGAAGCGGACGAGGTCGATGACGCGGCAGAGACCGATGAAGCAACAATGGGACTGTCGGCAAGCGGAGTCTTTGGCCTTGAAAAGTACCTCCAAGAGTTCCTCCTTGATAATTGGCAGAGCGTCGAGCTACTCCAGGATTGGGTGCTACTTGAGGAAGACGGCGAGATTATCGGCTCTCACTACAACACGCGGGAGATCGGCGAGATCGACCTCTTGGCAAAGCGCCGCGATGGTGGCGCGTGGCTCGTAATCGAACTGAAGAAGGACCAGACCAGCGACACAACGGTTGGGCAGGTACTCCGGTATATGGGATGGGTCCGTCGGAATCTTGCTAACGGTGGCGATGTGCGGGGACTGGTCGTCAGCCACGATATTGACAGGCGACTTCAGTACGCCCTGGATGGACAATCGAAAATTGAGTGCATGACCTACGAGGTCAACTTTCAGCTAAACGCTGTGCCGACGCTGGAGCAGGGGGGAGTGACGCGATGCTCTTCCTGAAAGTGCCTGCTTGTCAGTAACAGTCCCGCGGATACGACTCCAGGTGGCCCGGACAACTTGTTGACGCCGTCCGCCGAAAACCCTTGTGTCCTTCGGACAACCACGGTGAAGAATCTCGCCCGCCCGTGTAGCCTCCCACTCGTTCCACTGCCGGATGACCATGCATCCTGACGACACTGCTCGCCCTCTGTTCGAGGCCCATCCGCGCGCCTTCGAGGCCAACCGCTACGTGTATCCGGTGCTCAGTCGCCGGGCGCGGGGGATCTCGATCGGCGTGAACCTGAACCGGGACAAAACCTGCAACTTCCACTGCGTCTATTGCCAAGTGGACCGGACCGAGCAGCCGGAGGCGGAGTCGATCGACCTGGCTCGTCTCGATATGGAACTGGACGCCGCCGTGGCGATGGTCACGTCCGGCCGGCTGTTCGACGGGGTGAAGTTCGCCAAGACGCCCCGGCCGTTGCGGCGGCTGAACGACATCGCCCTAAGCGGCGACGGGGAGCCGACGGCGCATCCGGACTTTTTCGAGGCCGTCCGCGTTTGCGCCGAGGTCCGCCGCCGGCACGCCTTGAACGACGTCAAGCTGGTACTGATCACCAACGCGAGCCTGTTTCACGTCGAGCGGGTCCGCCGGGGGCTGGAAATCCTGGACGCCAACGGCGGCGAAATCTGGGCCAAGCTGGACGCCGGCACCGAGGCGTATTACACTCAGGTGGCGCGATCCGCGGTCCCGTTTCACCGGATTCTCGACAACCTCGTCGAGGCGGCCCGGGCGCGTCCGCTGGTGATCCAGTCGTTGTTCATGCGGATCGACGGCCACCCGCCCGCGGACGCCGAGTTGGACGCCTACGGCGACCGACTCAGTGAGATTCTCGCCGCCGGCGGTCGGATCAAAGAGGTTCAGATCCACACCGTGGCGCGGCGGCCGGCCGAGACCTGGGTTGCGCCGCTGGCAGACGATGAGGTCGACGCGATCGGCCAGCGGGTTCGCGCGCGGACCGGCCTGCCGGTGTCGACGTTTTACGGAGAGTTCAGGCGGTAGGGATCGGCGAGGAAACAAGTGTCGCCTTTCGCTCCGCGAAAGAACGCTGCTTTCGCGGAGCGAAAGGCGACAATAGTGATTATTTCGATCAAGGAGGGAACTGCGATGGCCACGCCCGAATCGGACCAGCCGGCCACCATCTATCAACTCAAGATCACGCTGGACAACAGCGATCCGCCGATTTGGCGGCGGGTGCAGATCGAGGACTGCGATCTGACGACGCTGCACCAGGTCATCCAGTCCGCGATGGGCTGGGACGACGACCACATGCACGAGTTTGAGATCGGAAAGAAGAAATACGTCGGAAATCCGATGAAGGAGACCTGCGACGAAGACACCGGGGATACGACTCGACTCAGCGAGATCACCCAACGCAAGGTCAAGAAGATCAAGTACTGGTACGACTTCGGCGACGACTGGTTCCACACGATCCAGATCGAAAAGCCGTTCCCGGCGAAGCCGGGCGTGCATTATCCCCGCTGCAGCGAAGGCGAGCGAGCCTGCCCGCCCGAGGACTGCGGCGGCATCTGGGGGTATTACCGGCTCCTCGACGCATTGAGCGACCCCGATCACCCCGAACACGAGGAGATGAAGGAGTGGCACGAAGACGACATCGATCCCGAGGCGTTCGACGTCGAGGAGGTCAACCTGCGCTGGGCGAAATGGGATTTCAGCAACATCGAGAACTACCACGACGACGAAGACGGGGAAGACTACGACGAGGATGAGGATGACGAATACCTCGACGACGACGATGAGGATGAGGATGACGATGATGATGAGGACGAGCCGGCGCCGCGACCCATCGTGAACGAGTCGGCACGCGTCGGACGCAACGACCCGTGCCCCTGCGGCAGCGGCAAGAAGTACAAAAAATGCTGCCTCGGCAAGAAGAATGACGAGAGCATCCTATGAGCGACCCCTATTTTCAAAAACTCTTTGCCGAGCGTATCGGCGGCGCCGGCTACGGCAAGGGCACGGAGATCTACAAGTTCGAGAAGATCAAGCGGGCGAAGCGCAAGACGCTGGCCGAGCATCCCGAGCGGAGGCTGATCGATTTCGGCATCGGCGAAAACGACGGCATGGCCGATGAGTCCGTCCGGCGCGTGATGGCCGAGGAAATCAGCAAGCCGGCCAATCGCGGCTACGCCGACAACGGGATCGTCGAATTCAAGGAAGCCGTCGCCCGATTCATGGCCTGGCAGTTCGACGTCGCGCTCGAACCGGACCAGGAAATCAACCACTGCATCGGCTCGAAGACCGCCCTGGCCATGTTCCCGGCCGTGCTGGTGAACCCGGGCGACGTGACGCTGATGACCGTGCCGGGCTATCCGGTCGGCGGGACGCACACGAAGTATTACGGCGGCGAAGTCTATCGCCTTCCGCTCTTGCCCGAAAACGACTTCTTCCCCGATCTCGACGCGATTCCCGAAGAGATCCGCCGCCGGGCGAAGCTACTGGTGATCAACTACCCGAACAGCCCGACCGGCAAGACGGCCACGCCCGAGTTCTTCGGCCGCGTTGTGCGGTTCGCCAAGGAGAACGAGGTGGTCGTGGTCCAGGATGCCGCTCACGCGATGCTCAGCTACGAGCGCCCGCCGCTTAGCTTCTTACAGGTGCCCGGCGCCCGGGACGTCGGTGTCGAGGTTCACTCGATGAGCAAGGGCTGGAACATGATCGGCTGGCGGCTGGGGTGGGTCTGCGGCAACCGGCGGCTGGTTCGGGCGCTGGCCGACGTGAAGGACAACTGCGATTCCGGCCAGTTCATCGCCATCCAACGGGCGGCCGTCGCCGCGCTGGACAACCACGACATCCCCCAGCTTACCCGCGACAAGTATCACCGCCGACTCGTCAAGCTGGTCGACGTGCTGGGCCGCTCGGGGTTCGATTGCCGGGTGCCCGGCGGAACCTATTTCCTCTACACGCCCAGTCCCAAGGGCACGGCCGACGGCCGGGTGTTCGACACGGCCGAGGCGGCCAGCCAGTACTTGATCGCCGAGCAGTCGATCTGCACGGTTCCGTGGGACGACGCGGGCAGCTTCCTGCGGCTGTCGGTCACCTACGAGGCGGCGGACGAGGCGGCCGAGGACGCCCTGATGGCCGCGACCGAAGCGCGGTTGAAGGATATTCGGTTGGTCTTTTGACGGTCAGGGTGGGTCGAGACCACCCTGCATTCCTCCCTTTGGGAGAGGGATGGTTTCCAGCTCCAAGAGCGCCTCCAAGCTGGTAATCTTCGAGGAACTCGTCCCGCCGGGCGATCTCCAAGTCGTCCATCAGCCGGGCTTGCGCCTCCTTCTCGGCCGCGCGGAACCCGTCGGCCGAATCGACCAGGGTCTGCCCGAAATCAAACAAGACGGCTTCCATCAAGGATGATTACACCTCCGCCTCGGCTTATTACGAGGGTGCCATGGGCGGCTTGCC
>JAPLNP010000503.1 GCA_026401055.1 Planctomycetia bacterium | reverse complement strand
CGTACCAGAGTCCGCCGATGCTGACGGCGACCACCGAGACCACGGCGGCGCCTTCGAGCAGCAAGCGGCGCCGACCGGGGTGACGGTACAGCGCGTAAAGCCAAGTCGCCGCCACGGCCAGGGCGAAAACCAGTGCGAGGTATTTCGTCCCCAGCGCGCCGCCGCCGGCCAGTCCGGCCAGGAGAAACCATCGCCGGCCTTCCATGCCGACGGTCGCCCGCCACCACGCGGCCAGCGCCAAGGTGGTCAGCACGGCGAGCCCCAGGTCGTTCAGCGGGGCGGTCATCTGGTTGTTTACGCCCGGCACCAGCACGACGACCGCGCCGACGATCCACGCCCACGCCCTGCCGAGGATCGGTCTGGCCAGCACCACCGCGGCCAGCGCGAGCAGGATCCCCAGCGTCCAGTGGACCAGTTGCGCGGCGACCGCGCCGTCCAACGCCAAGCCCCAGAGATACCACATCTCGACCAGCAGCGGAAACGTCGCGTTGTCGCTGTACGGCGGGTAGCACAAGGCGTGTTCCGCCAGGAACCGCTTGGGCAGATCGAGATGGTAACACAGTGCGTCGCCGGCGGTGGGCGGGGCCAACGCGCCGACGAGCGACCCGACACACGCCGCGCCGGCCAGCAAGAGCATCCCGCGGCAAAGCCACCGCGCCGGCGGGGCCCAAGGAGGCAAGGGGTCCTCGTCCCACGCCGCGTTCATTGCCTTCGCCCGGGCCTGCTCGAAGCCGTAGAGGTATCCTCGGCCAAGTTCCCCAACACCCCAGAGCCCGGCGGCCAGGCTGAGGACGACCACCAGCGGCGCGTACAGGGCCCCGACGAGGCCCAACGCAGCCAGAGCGAGTCCCGCGGCGATCATCCCGACCGCGAGGCTCCACGTGCCGGCGGTCAGTTCGTCCACGCCGTCGGGGCCCAAGGCGCGGACGATCGGCCGCCCCAGACCGTAAGAGGCCAGGAGAATCGTGCCGATTGCCAGAAGCGAGGTCAGTAGTCCGAGCAAGATGGGGATTAGGGGTTGGGGATTGGAGGTGAGAGGTTAGCGATTGGAGATCAAACGCCCGCCGACTGCGTCGGCGGGGTTGTTTGTGTCACGATGTCAATCATTGTGGGAAGCGACTCCGTCGCCGACGGATCTCTCGTTCGCCGTCGGTCGGCTATGGAGTCGCCTCCTACAGAGCCTTCCACATTGACACGGCAAACGCCACGGTGACCACCGCGAGCCAGGCGACAAAGGCCCAGGCTTTCCACGCGGCAATCGGCGGTCCCGACTCGGGCGGCGGCCTGAGCAGCGTGGCCGCGACGAAGTCTCGCGCCTGGTACAAGCGACGGCTCACGCGCCGCGTGGTCGTATCCGGCGGACGCAAGGGGGCAATCATCTTCGCACTCCTTTTCCATGAGTCTGTTCACGAACGGGCGGCGCCTCCCCAATCGCGGCGGGTGGCATGTCCCCGAGCGCAGCGAAGGGCGTGGTTCGCAACGCTTCTTCCTCAGCTCGCGGAGCGAACCATTCCTCGACCGCGGCGGCAACCGCTTCCGGCCGCAGGCCGCTCATGCACGGATGCCCGGCGCGGGGACATCGCTCGCGATGGCACGGCGAGCAGCCGACCGGATGGCGAAGCACGGCGACGCGCTCGCCTCGCGGCTGCCATTGGGCCGCGTGGTTCGTGCCGCTGAACAGGGCGACGACTGGCGTGCCGACGGCGGCGGCCAGATGGGCCGGCCCCGAGTCGGCGCCCACCAGCACCGTCGCGTGCTCCAACAGCGCCGCGAGTTCGACGATGCCCAGCCGGCCGGTCCAGTCGACGACGCCCGGCCAGGTCCGCCCCTCCAGGATCGCTCGCGCGATCATGCGATCCGTCATTCCGCCGACCAACACGACGTTGACGCCGCGCGAAACGATCAGCCGGCCGATCAGTTCCCGCCAGTGGCCCGGCGGCCACTGCTTCGCCGGCGTCCCGGCCGAAACGTGCATCACCACGAGCGGCCCGGTGGGCGAGAGCGCCGCCAGTCGCCGTCGGACTCGCTCTCGGGCCTCGCGGGTCGGGCGAAACACGGGCCGTGGGTTTTCATTGTCGGCCAGCGGGATGCCCAGGACTTCCAGCAACGCGCGTCGCGAGTCGATTTCCGGGCGATCGGGCACGAATCGGGCCGTGTCGGTCAAGAGGAATCCGCCGCCGCCGGCTGCCCAACCCAGCCGCCGCCGGGCACCCGAGAGCCAAAGGATCCACGCCGACGGGAACTCGCCGCGAACGTCGATCGCCAAGTCCGCTTTTCGCCGCCGCAGCCGCCAGCCGTGCCACAACGTCGCCACGGCCCAACCCAAGCGGCCCGTCCGCGAAAAGCGGTTGATTCGCGACACGTGGACCCGATCGACCTCGGGCATCGCCTCGAAGAGTTCGCGATTCCACGCGCCGGCGAGCACCTCGATCGACGCCTCCGGGTATCGCCGCCGCAAGACCGAGAGCATCCCCGTGCTGAGAATCGCGTCGCCCAGGTGGTCCAACTGCACCACCAGAATCACCCGGGGATCCGTCGTCAGGTCATCGCATTGCCGGCCGGCGAGCCAGCGTTTCGCACGGCGGGCGATGCCGAACACGACGGCCCCGACGAAATCGATCGCCGCGAACATCACCCGCCACCGCAGCCGGACGTATCGGTAGCGACTCGATCGCCGCGACTCGGGCGGGATTCGCAATCGGCGTTCCAGCGAGCTTCGCATCACAACGGGTGGCAGGATTGTCTTTTCGACGTCCCTAAGCATCGTTTCCGATCACCTTTCGGTACGCATCGCGGGTGGCCCCGGCCGCGGTCGTCCAGGAGAAGTCGCGGCGAATCCGCTCGGCGAGCGACGGATTGCGGCCCCGGCCCAGGGCTCCGAGCACCGCGCCGCGAATCGCGCGAAGATCGCCGGGCCGAACGTAGTCCGCCTCGTCGCCGAAGTATTCCCGGGCGCATCCGCCCTCGGGCAGCACGAGCGGCGTGCCCGACATGGCGGCTTCCAAGGCGACCAGGCCCGGCGTTTCAAACCAACTCACCAGCGCCAGGCACCCACATGCGGCGTAGGCGGCGGCGAGCATCGGGTCGTCGTGCTCCAGGTGGCCGAGGAAACTCACGTCGGGGCCCGCCGCGCGACACGCCGCCAGATACGCTTCGTGTCCCGGCACCACGCGGCCGACGACGACGATCGGCACGCCGGTCCCTCGCATTGCCCGGATCAGTCCGAGCTGGTTCTTGCGCGGCTCGATCCGCCCGGCCGAGAGCACGAAATCCCGCACGTCGAATCGCTCGACGAACGCTTGGGCATCGGGCCGGGCGAAACGCTCCTCGGCGCCGTTGGGCACGACGTGAATGCGGCTCGCCGGGACGCGGAAATAGCGAAGGAGTTGCTCGGCCTCGGCGTTGGAGTTGGGCAACAGCAGGTCGGCTTCATGGTAGAGCCGGCGGCGCCATGACGGCAACGCGGGACACGCCGCCCGGACGGCAAACCGGGCACACGCCGCCACCCGACCGGCGAGCGTCCCCTGCCCGCGCCAGTAGCCGGCCACGTCGAACCACGCGATGGTCGACAGCACGACGGGAATGTTCTGCCGGTGGGCGGCGCCGACGACGC
>JAPLNP010000343.1 GCA_026401055.1 Planctomycetia bacterium | reverse complement strand
GTATACTGGTCTATCGTGAATTGATGCGGATATGTGGCACAGCCGCCCTCGGCTCTGCGGCACTATCCGACACAGCCGGGGGCGGCTGTGCCACATGACATTTTGGTCCGAGTCGGGCTTTCTTCCCAGGAGCCGTATGATGCGCGCCACCCGTGTACAGCGATGCCTCGGCGTCGTCTTCGTATTATCCGCATGTTACCTTACTTCCCCAGTCGCCGCCCAGAACGAGGCGTTCACGGGCGAGCCGTTCGGCGTCGGCCAGATCAACGTGACGCTGCCCAAGCAGGCCCTGCCCGAGCCCCTCGGCGCCGAGGGGCTCGCGCTTTCGGACGCCGACGGTCGGGTGTTCTACCCGGCCGTCAAGACGCCGCCGGACAACACGATGGTCACCGACATTCTGCTCCGCTCGCCCTTGATGACCGGGGGACCCGTTCGTCGAGAGGCGGCCGGACTGCTGCAAGAGTTGCTCAAGCAGCCGCCGCGAACGACCATCTACTTCCTCTTCCGCGGCGATGGGCCGCTGGACGTGACGCTCGATGCCCGGCAGCCGCGAAAAATCCCGCTCCGCCCGCGCAACGACCCCGCCGGACACTCGCGGCTCGTTCAGGCATGGTGGAAACAATACACGGCGGGGCCCTCGGGCCTGCTGAAACAGAACGACTACCCGCCGGTCGTCGAGAACTATCTCAAGACGATGCTCGGTCGGCGGCTGGGCCTTGCGCTGCCCGAGCAACCGGCGGTAAAGCCGTGGCAGGCCCAGATCGAGGAACAGCTCGGCCTGTTCCTGGGGACGGAGAAGGTGCGCACGGCGATGGCGCGGGACCGGATGCTCGCGCCGAGCACGTCGGGCGAGGCGACGTTGCCCTTGCCCGTGGCGACCGAGTGGCCGCCGCTGGAGTTGCCCGAAGCCGAGGCCGCCGCCGAGGTGAAGACCGAGCCGATTGCGGCGCGGGTGCCGGCCGAGTGCCTTTACGTCCGCTTCGGCAGTTTTGCCAACTTCCTCTGGATGCAGGACACGCTCAAGCGTTGGGGCGGCGATCTGGGGAACCTCGTGGCGTTGCGCGGGCTGGATCGCGGCATGTCCGAGCGGATGGAACAGCAACTCGTCGTCAAGCAGACGGAGTTGGGTCGGATGCTCGGCGGCACGCTCGTCTCCGACGTGGCCATGGTCGGAAACGACATGTTCATGCGCGAGGGCGCGGCCTTCGGGCTGTTGTTTGAAGCTCGGAACGCCTTTCTTCTCTCGCGGGATTTCACGTCCCAGCGGGCCGAGCGGCTGAAGGGGGCCAAGGGCGCAACCGAAGAGACCCTCACCATCGGCGGCAAGAAGGTCTCCTACATTTCCACGCCCGACGGCTCGGTTCGCTCGTACTACCTGGTCGACGGCGCCTATCTGTTCGTCACGACTTCCAAGGTCTTGATGCAGCGATTCATCGAGACCGGCGAGGGAAACGACAGCCTCGGCAAGTCGGCGGAATTCCGCCACGCGCGGACCGTGATGCCGCTTGCCCGCGAAGACACCGTGTTCGTGTACCTCTCGGACGCCTTTTTCCGCAACATGGCCGGGCCGCGCTATTGGATCGAGATGCGCCGCCGCCTCGAGGCCACCGCCGATATGGAACTGGTCGAGATGGCTTCGCTGGCCTCGGCGACCGAGGGCAAACCGGGCGAGACGATCGCCGAACTGGTCTCCGGCAGGTTCCTGCCGCCGTGGTTCGGCCCGCGGCCCGACGGCAGCGCGGCGGTGCTCGAGAAGGACGAGGTCCGCGACAGCCTACGCGGCGGCCGAGGGCATTTCGTGCCCATCCCCGACGTGCCGGTCGAGCGGATCGCGCCGGCCGAGGCCGAGGCGTATCGCAAGTTCCTCGACTTCTATCATGCGAAGTGGGGACGGCTCGACCCGATGATCGTCGGCATCAAGCGGGAGGGCCTGCCGGAGCGTCGCGAGCGCGTCGTGCTGGACGTCCACGCCAATCCCTTCGCCAAGCGACACGTCGAGATGCTCTCGCAATCGATCGGCTCGGCGGACAAGCAGCGGCTCGCCCCCGTCCCCGGCGACCTGATGGCGATGGAAGTCCAGTTGACCAACCAGCGGCTGTTCGGCGGGCTGAGGGATTTCGGGCTGCCGTTCGAGATGGTCGACGGGCGGATGGTTCCGGCCGGCGGGCTCATGAACGTGCTGGTGGGCTACGTCGGCACGACCGGCAGTCTCGGCTTCCTCAGCCTGCTGGACGTCGGAGTCACCGGCCCGCCCGACGCCGAGGGCTACGCCGGCCGCGAGCCCGGCTTGTGGCGTTACCAGCAGGGAGATTTCACCGTCTTCTCGCTTCAGCGCGAGGTGTTGGCCCAAGTGCGTCCCCAACTGCGGTTCGAACCGGCGGAGCGGCCCGCGCAGTTCCGGCTTCACGTCGGCGACGTCGCCTCGGCGCGGCTCACCCCGGCGCTGAACACGCTCGGC
>JAPLNP010000436.1 GCA_026401055.1 Planctomycetia bacterium | reverse complement strand
TTGGTGCGGAATAACTTCCCGAATTAGGCACCGTCTATCGAGTTGCCACAAGTCATTATGCGTCAAAAGCTTACGTGCGCTGTTTCTCGGCCACGCCTAGGTCGCGCAAATCGGGAAGTAATTCTGGACCATATCCTAAGTAGCCGCGAGGCGGAAGCCGCAGTTGGCGACGTAGTATATCGGATACGCATTACCCCCCCGATGATCTAGCCCCAGTATGTCGCCAACTGCCAAACGACGACCAGGGGGCCGATCAGAAGCAGCCACCAGGCGAAACGGTGGAGTTGGCCCTGCTGGATCCAACGAATCAACCAGGCCAGGGTGGCCAGGCCGACCACGAAGCTTATCAGCGCGCCAAGCAGCAGCGCCGCGGCCGACAGCCCGCCGGTGCCTTGTGCGACCAAGTCCTTGATCTCGAGCAGCCCGGCTCCGGCGATGGCGGGGATGGCCAGGAGGAAGGCGAACGTCGCGGCCTCGTCGCGTTTGAGTCCCACGGCCAGTCCGGCCACGATGGTCGATCCGCTACGTGAGACGCCGGGCAGAATGGCTATCGCTTGGAACACGCCGATCACCAGCGCCCGGGGATAGCTCAAATCGCGGCACTCGGTCTGGCCCGACTGATGGCGGCCGGTCCATAGGAGCATGGCGGCGGTGACGAAGAACATCAGTCCGGCGGCCATGGGGTCTTTGAGAGTGTCTTCACAATATATTTTGAGCGCGAGCCCCACCACGACCGCCGGCATGGTGGCGACCACCAAGAGACCAACCACCCGGCGGTCGGCCCCGAGCAGTTGCCAGACGCGTCTGCGATAGAAGACCAGGATCGCGGCCAACGACCCGAGGTGCAGGACGATATTGACGGTGAGCTTCTCCTCCAGGTGAATGCCGCATTGCTCGAAGATGGCGGCGAGGACGACGAGATGGCCGGAGGAACTGATCGGCAGGAATTCCGCGATCCCCTGGACGATCGCAAGGAAGACGATTTCGAGTAGGATCATAGTCTATAGGGGGATACGCACTATATCCATGGGGTTGTTTTCGGTGGGGCGGCTGGGCCACCACGGGCTCGACGGTGGTGGCGGCCCGCGGCGGCGACGAACGCCAAGTGGAACACAGTAGTATAGTGCGCTCGGGCTGGCGTGTCGCCACATCCCGCCCACGAAGCTCTCTTGGCCCGGAGAGCGTTTTCGCCTAAACTCCCCCATCGCAATGGTACCGCGCGGCGCCGCGCGGTCGACACATTCCTTTCCGTCGGAGGAGGACGGGAGCGATGAACGCAACTGCGGGCCGGGATCCGTTGGTAAGCGTGATTCTGCCGACGTACAACCGCGAGTGTTTTCTCGGCGAGTCGATTCGGAGCGTGATTGGGCAAACGTACGGGAACCTCGAGTTGATCGTGGTCGACGACGGTTCGACCGACGGCTCCGCCGACCTGGTCGCGTCGATCGCGCCGGAGGCCCGCTACGTCTGGCAGGCGAACCGTGGGCCGGCTGACGCCCGCAATCGCGGGCTCCTCGAGGCGCGAGGCGATCTGATCGCCTTCCTGGACTCGGACGACGCGTGGCACGCGGAGAAGTTGGCGCGCCAGGTCGCTTTTCTCGCGGCGCATCCGTCCGTGGGCGTGGTGTACTCCGCCCGGCGCGTCAGCGACGAGCACGGCCGCGTGATCGGCGGCCAGACGAAACGGATGCACTCCGGGCGGGTGACCGAAGCGCTGCTTCAGAGCGTCTTCATCACGATGCCGTCGGTCGTCGTCCGGCGGAGCGTCGTCGATCGAGTCGGCTCGTTCGATGCCTCGCTGCGGGTGACCGAGGATTTTGAGTATTGGCTTCGGGCGAGTCTGGTCGCCGAATTCGCGGCGATGGGCCTTCCCCTTGTGGACGTGCGCCGCTGGCCGAATCGGCTCACGTCCGCCAAGACCGAAGGCGCGGTGACTCGGTATGCGACGACCCTGCGGTTCTGTCGCGATCACGCCGACTCAGGGGCGTTCCGCCGCGAGATCGCCGAGCGGGCACTGGCGGCGTGCGCTTTTCGGGCGGGCCGGGCGCTCTCGCGGGAGAGACTATACGGGCCGGCCGCGACGATGTTCGCCGCCAGCGCGCGGCACCGCTTCACCCTCCGCGCCGCCTGGCACGGCTGGCTCGCGCGGCGCCGGGCTCTCGGGGCGCCCGAGTACAAGGTGATCCATTGGCGAGCCACGCGCGAAGCGGCAAACGGCGTCGCGGCGCCGCCCGTCGCCACGCTCGGGGAACCCCCCGATCGCGCCACGTCACCACGATCGTGGTGGGGCTCGGCTGCCGACCGGATGGAATCCTTGCGCCCGACGGCGATGCGGCGAGAGGTCGATTCGCCAAGCCCCGCCGAGTTGCGGCGGCCTCGGCCCAGCGTACGTGAATGATCCCCGTCATTGGCCCGGCGGCGGAGCGGGCGTCGGCGCGGGGATTCGCTCGGGTGGAACGACCCGGAGCTGGTTGGTCGGCATCTCAGCCGGCGACGGCGAGGTGTACGCGCCGGACTTCGGGCGTCGGACCCGGAGCGACTCGTCCAGGTGGAACGCCTGCTCGGCCGGCTCGGCGGTCTCTTTGTATTGATTCGTGTTGGGGCCGGCGCGCATGTCGCGCGGATAGTGGCGTCCGGGGAACATCCGGCCCAGGGGACCGATCGCGCAGAAGCGTTCTTCGGCGAAGCGGATTCCGTGGGTTTCGAGAATCGTGCCCGTCTGTCGTTCGAGCGTGGCCAGTTCGGTGTTGTAGAGCGTCAGGGATTGGGCTTCGGAGTTGACGGAATTGCCCCAGGTCGTGATGGCCTGCAGCACGTTCAGGTAGATGTTTTGACCCGTTCCCCATGTGGCCGCTTGAGCTTCGAGATTGTCTTGGGCGGCGGCTCGGGCTTTCTGGTAGGCCTCGTATTGATCGTAGAACTGGTCGAGGTTGCGGTAGTTGGCGGCGAGTTCGTGAATGGCGTTGTGCAGTCCTTGTTCGAGGTTAGCGCGATCGCGCAGGATGACCAATTCCTGCGCGCGCAGCGCGGCGCGAGCCTTTCGCAAGCCCAGCGGCACGGAGAAATTCACGCCCAACTGCCACTCGGTGAATTGGCCCGGCACGGAAGAAACGATCTGGTGATCGGGGCTTCTGCCTTCCAAGCCGTTCCAGCGATAGAGGCCGTTGAGGTCAACGCTCGGCAGCGCGTCGTTTTCGGCCACCAGCGCGCGCTGCTGGTCCGCTTCGATGACCAGCTTCAACTCGACCAGATCGGGACGCCGCTCGGACGCCACGGCGACGATCGCTTGCCAATCAACGGGCACGCGTTCGGAGGACGGCGGGCTGACCGGGACGATCCGCATGGGCATCGACGGGGGCAGGCCCAGAATGTTCCGCAGCACGTCTTCTCGCGCCAAGACGTTCGCCTGGGCGGTGATTCGCGCGGCCTTGAACTCGGCCAGCGCCGAGCGGGCTTGGGCCTCTTCGGCTCGGTTGCCCAGGCCCACCTGAAGTCTCCCCACCGCCAGGCCATGGGCCCACGTTCCCTGAACGATTTGCTGCTCGCGAACCCAGAGGTCGGTTCGGGCGAGGACCAGTGACCAGTACGCCTCGATCACGCCGCGAACCATGTCCTGAACGGCGTCCTTGAGCTGGAAGAACGAGCGTTCTGTGTCGATTCGCGCGATCTCGACCGGGGCGAGGTTCACCCGGGCACCGGCCCCTTGCAGCAAGGGCTGCGTCGCGCTCAGGTCCACCGCCGACGAGGTCTCGGGATTCAGAGGCAAGCCGGTGACGGCACTGCGGGACGGATTGGTATCGACGCCCAGTCCAACCGTCCCGCCGGAAATCGTGGGCTTGGACAAACCTAGCCCCATATTGTACTCGTTGGTGCGGACGCCGTCGATCAACACCCGGTTCGGGTCGTGCGGGTCGATGAAGGCGCTAGGCGGCTTGCGTTGGAAGAACTGGTTCTCGATGCTCAGCGTCGGGTCGAACGCGGCCCGATTCCGGTCGATCTCGGTGTTCGTGATGGCCGGGTCGTACTGGGTTTGTCCGCTGCTGCCGCCGAGCACGCGAATCACCTCGGAGTTGGCCAAGGCGATCCGAATCGCTTCGTCCAGCGAGAGCTTGTTCCCCTGGATGTCGTCGCGGGGCTGGGAAACCGTGGCCGGCGCCGCCACCGGCGGCAGACGCGACGGCGGCAGGCACGACGGGTCGCGGATGGCCATCCGGCGCTGCTCGGGAAGGATCGGCCGGCGGATTTCCTCCGCGCGGGGCGATTGGGCCATCGCGACAACCAAAATCGCGCACACCATTGCCCCGCCGGAAACTCGGCTACAATCACTCATACGGTCATAATCGGCAGAACCGGTCCGGCGGTATCCCCTAGGATCGCTAGAATCGTCCCAGGCGTCACGCGGCGGGCCGCTACGACCGTTGCCCTCGGCAGAACCGGCACGACCGGAAAAGTCAACGCGATCGGTAGACCGCGCCTACCGCGTCGTGGGGGGCGGGAACCGGCGCGTCCTCGTGCGAGTGCAACGCCCCGACGGCACGGCTGAAATCCGTCGTGTCCTCGACGATCCACCCGTCCTTGAGCACCAACGTCCGCTTGGCGTTGCGGCCGATGTCCTGGTCGTGGGTCACCAGAATGATCGTGATGCCGCTCTGCCCATTCAACTCGCGGAGGATCTGGATCACCTCTTTGCTGGTCCGCGAATCGAGGTTGCCCGTCGGCTCGTCGGCCATGAGAATCGACGGGCTATTCACCAGCGCCCGGGCGATTGCGACGCGTTGTTGCTGGCCGCCGGAGAGCTGGCCGGGGTGATGGTCCATACGATCGCCCAAGCCCACCTTGCGGAGCACGTCGATGGCGCGCTGCCGTCGTTGCCGGCTGGAGACGCGGGGCGAGTACAAGAGCGGCAATTCGACGTTTTCCAGGGCGCTGGTCCGCGCAAGCAGGTTGAAGTTCTGGAAGACGAACCCGATCTGCCGGTTGCGCAACCGCGCCCGGGCGTCGCGGGACATGGAGGTGACCTCTTCGCCGTCCAGGAGGTAGCTGCCGTCGGTGGGCCGGTCGAGGCAGCCGAGCGTGTTCATCAAGGTGGACTTCCCCGAGCCCGACGGCCCCATCAACGCGACGTACTCCCCGCGCTCGATCGTGACCGACACGCCGCGAAGCGCGTGGACCTCGACCTCGTCGAGCATGTAGACCTTTCGGACGTCGGTCAGTTCGATGAGAGCCACGGGAATTGGGGGTTGGGGATTAGGGTTTGGGGATTCGCAGCTTCACCGAGCACTCAGCACCGGCCACTGACAACTGACAACTGACAACTGACAACTACTCATACCGCAGCGCGTCGATCGGATCGAGGCGGCTGGCGCGCAACGCGGGATAAAAACCGAAGAAAACGCCGACGGCGCCGGCAAAGAGCATGGCGACGGCGGCGGCCCAAAACGAGACCACCACCGGCCACTGGGCGCCCTTCATCAGCGCGTTGATGATCGCCGTGATTCCCACCGAACCGCTGATGCCCAGCGCGACGCCGATCAGGCCGCCCACGCTGGAAAGCAAGACTGATTCGATGAGGAACTGCCACAGAATATCGCTTCCCCGGGCGCCGACGGCCAGCCGGATGCCGATCTCGCGGGTCCGCTCGGTGACCGAGACCAGCATGATGTTCATGATCCCGACGCCGCCGACCACCAGCGAGATGCCCGCGATCGAGGCCAGAAGCAGCGTCATCGTTCCGGTGACGATCCCGAGGACCTTGGCGATCTCGGTCGTGTTCTTCACTTCGAAATCGGCCGGTTCGCCGGGCGGGATGTGGTGGCGCTCGTAGAGCAGTTGCCGGATCTCGCTCTCCGCGTCGGTCATGCGATGGGACGAGCGGGCGGAGGCCAGGATCACGTCGACGCTGTTGAACATGGATCCGCGGAGCCGTTTTCTGACCGTCGTGTAGGGGGCCATGACGATGTTGTCCTGGTCCTCGCCGACGAGGTTGGCCCCTTTCGTCTCCAGGATTCCGATGATGCGGAAGGGGATGTTGTTGATGCGAATGGTCTCGCCCAACGGATTGGTGGTCTGGAAGAGCTTCTCGACGATCGTGTGGCCGATCACGCAGACCTTGGCGGCGGCGGTGATGTCGCGCTCGGTGAAGAAGCCCCCGTGGCGGAGCTGCCAGTTGCGGACCGTCAGGTAGTCGGTGCCGACGCCGACCATCTCTCGCGGCGGCCAGTTCGTGTTGCCGTAGATCACCTGGCCCCCGGCCCCGACGATGGGCGACGCGGCGAGCACGGAGGGGCAATCGACGGGCATGGCGTCGGAGTCGCCGGCGGTGAGCGTCGGACTGCTTCCCCGGCCCTGGTGAACCGCGCCGCCGTGACGGCTCCCCGAAAAGATGACGATCACGTTCGTGCCCAGCGCCTGAAACTGCCCCTGCACCAGCCCGTTGGCGCTCTGGCCGACCGACACCATCGTCGTGACCGCCGCGATGCCGATCACGACGCCAAGAATCGTCAAGGCCGCGCGCATCTTGTTCTTGCGCAGGGCCCTCGCGGCGATTCGCAGCGTCACAAGCTCATGCATGACAGGGGTCGGGGGCTAGGGGTCAGGGGCTAGGGGCTGGGGGGCTAGGGGTCAGGGGCTGGGGGGCTAGGGGTCAGGGGCTGGGGGTCAGGGATTGGGGATTAGGGTCTTGCGGTGTGAGGGTGTGTTCAGTGCTACAAACGCCCGCCGACTGCGTCGGCGGGGTCGGTTGCGGCCGCAGCCACTGACAACCGACAACCGACAACTGGCCACTGCCCACTACGGATTCTCCAACCCGGTCACCAACTTCTGTCCTTCCTTGAGCTCGTCGCCGACCGCCTCGGTGAACTTGTTGTCGCTCAAGCCCGTGGCCACCTCGACCGCCTTGAGCAGATTGTCCTCGACCATCCAGACGTGCCGGCGGCTGCGTTTCTTGCCGGCCTCGGCCTTCTCCGACGCGGAACGTCGCTCGGCAACGGTGTTCCTTTCCTCCGCCGACTCGCTGTCCGTGGCAGCGCCCTCCAACAGAGCCTGATCCTCGGGCCGGACGTGCTCGGGCCGGGGATAAAACCGCAGCGCGGCGTTGGGAATCCTGATGACTTTGTCGTGGCGTCCCACCTGGAACGAAAGGCTCGCGGTCATGCCGGGCATCAGCTTCAACTCCGGATTGGCGCTCTTCACCACCACCGGATACGTGACCACATTCTGCACCGTCGTCGGATTCATGCGTATCTGGTCGATCGTCCCCACGAACAGGTCCTCGGGATAGGCGTCGACCGTGAACTCAACCGGCTCATTGCGACGCTTGGCGTCCTGAATCTGTCCGATGTCCGCCTCGTCGACCGAGGCGTAAACGTACATCTCCTTCTCCATGTTCGGGGCGACGACAAACAACTCCGGCGTCGTGAATTGCGCGGCCAGCGTTTGGCCCTCATCGATCTTGCGGTCGATCACGATCCCGTCGACCGGCGACTTGATGTTCGTGTAGTCGAGGTTCGCCGTCGAGTTTTCCAACGTCGCCGTGGCCTGCTTCACCGCGGCGTGGGCAACCTCCAACTGCGCCTCCAACGACAACCGCTGGAACTTGTATTGATCCATCACCGAGTCGGCCAGGTAGTCCTGGTTCAACGCGCGAAGCTCCTCCGCGCGACGCTCGTCGTTGATCGCTTGCTGCCGCAGCGCCGTGGCGCGGGCCACCTCGGCGTTGGCCGTCGCGAGGTTTGCCTCGTCCCGGGCAACAAACGCCTTGTAGATCCGCGGATCGATCCGGGCAAGAAGGTCGCCTTTCTTCACGTGGTCGTTGAAGTCGACGCGCAGCTCGACAATGGGACCGGAGACGAACGTGCCGATTTGCACCCGCAGCACCGGCTGCACCGTGCCGGTGGAGTTGACCACCGAGACAATGTCGCCGCGGACGACCTCGGCCTCGCGAAATCGCGGTCGGTTTTTCTCCTTCCAGAAGGACCGTAGCCCCAGGACACCCGCCGTGGCCGATCCACCTAGAAGTAGCAGGATTACTATGAGTGTGATCCGGAATCGCATCGTTGGCTGCTCACTCGGGGGCTCGTCGCCTGTAGCCGCGGCACGAGACTTTGTCTATTCTACCCACGATTCGTGCGCCGCGCAATGCGAACTCCATCGAACGCGAACGTGGGCCGTCGCGGCCTCCGGCGACGAGTTGACCGGGCGCGGTCCCCCAGCGTCGGTCCGAGAGTGGTTCGCTCCCGCCCCGACGTTCTTGCATGGATTTGCGGCGTGGGGCACCCGAAGAACGTAAGTGTATCAATAACATTATCTTAGGGCAATCCTCCGTTTCTGCCCGTGGAAAAACGAAATAACTCCTCCGGGGGATAAACGGCTGGATCGCTTGTCCTTGTCCGTCACGTCCATTAGCATTGGGGAAACCCTTGCCGTCCCATGCCCCCCCGCACAGGAGGTCCCCGTGAATTCACCGTCTCAAGACGCGCCGGGCCGTGGCCGCGTGCTGTCGATCGACGCCTTGCGCGGGTTCGACATGTTCTGGATCATCGGCGGCGAGGGCGTGGCCCTGGCGCTTCTCGCCCTGTTGGCATCGGTCGTCGGTCCAATGCCCGAGTGGCTGCTGTACCACATGCGGCACACGGAGTGGATCGGCTTCTCGGCCTGGGACTTGATCATGCCGCTGTTTCTGTTTGTCGTCGGAGCGGTGATGCCGCTGTCGTTCGACAAACGGATCGAGGCCGGCCAGTCGCGGTCGCGGCTCTACCTGAAAATCTTCCAGCGGTTTGTCATCCTGTTTGTGCTCGGCATGATCGCCCAGGGCAATCTGCTCGAATACGATCTCGCCAAGCTGCACCTTTTCAGCAACACGCTGCAAGCGATTGCCTGCGGCTACGTGATCGCCGCCCTCGCGATACTGAACCTCAAGTGGTGGGGCCAGATTCTCCTCACCATCGCTTTGCTGGCCGGCTACTGGGCGCTGATGATGTTTGTGCCCTTTGGCGACCATCCGGCGGGCACGCTCGAACCGAAGGCCAACCTCGCCCTGTACCTCGACGAACTCATCCTCCGCCGCTTCCGCGACGGGACCAGCTACGCCTGGATCCTCGCCAGCATGACCTTCGGGGCGACCGTTCTCTTGGGCGTGTTCGCCGGCCGAATCTTGAAGTCGTCGGCGTCCAACGCGATGAAGGTTGGCGGCCTCGTCGCCCTGGGCGCCGGCTGCCTCGCGGCGGGCTGGGCCTGGGGACTCTGGTTCCCGATCATCAAGCACCTGTGGACCAGTTCGATGGTCCTTTGGGCCGCCGGCTGGAGCTACCTGCTCCTGGCGGGGTTCTACCTGGTGATCGACGTCTGGGGCTTCCGCAAATGGGCGTTCCCGCTGGTGGTGATTGGCGCCAATGCCATCGCCGTCTACATGGCCGCCCACGTCTTCGACTTCCACAAGATTGGCGACGTCTTCGTCGGCAACCTCGTCCCCTACCTCGTCCCCCGCTTCGACCCGGCGGTCGGCGACTTGCTGCAAAACATCGCCGCCGTCGTCGTGATCTGGCTCATTCTGCTCTACATGTACCGGAAGCGGACGTTCGTGCGGGTGTGATCGGTCGTCGGTTGCCGGTTGTCAGTTCTTCCGCTCGCAGTCTACCGTCTACCGCTTTCCGCACACTTCGCGATCAGCGCTCGGACGCCCTCGACCACTCGTTCCTCGACGCCCGGCTTGAAGGGGCCGTGGATGCCGTAGTAGACCATGGCGCCGCCGCCTTCGTAGCCGCCTTCCGCCAGCACACGGTCGGAGGGAAGGTACAGCGAAACGTCGTTCGAGTAGCCGGCAATCCAGAGTCGCTGCCCGGGATACTCCTTCCGCAGCCGCAGGGCGTAGTCGACGACGGTTTCGCCGGGCAAGGCCACCATCGTCAAACTGTCGCCGAAGCGAATGACCCCGAGCGGAGCGCGATACGTCGCCATGATCGACCCTTGAGTGTCCAGCCGCGAGAGCAGATACTCGGTCGTTCGCTGGTGGTAGATGTCGCCCTGACCGCGACGCTTGAGGAGTTCCTCCTTGCCCGGCGGATCGACCAGCGGCAGTTCCACCCAGGCAAACGCCGTGCGAAGCGGCCCGGCGACCGGCGTCATCTCGCCCTTGAGCACGTCTTCGACCGCGCCGGCCAACGCCCGGCCGTGCGTTTCGGCGAGTTCGATCTTACCGCGGGGTTCCGGGTTTTGGTCGCCGCCGCAGCCGATCATGAACAACGCCGTCGCATCAGGGTGCGTCTTCTCCACGGCGACCTGGGCGAATCCGGCGTAATCGCCGTTGATCTCGTAGCCCGAGAGCGTCGTGTTGTGGCACGCATAGCCGAACAGCACGGCCATCAGGCGGCCGCCCTGGTCGGTGACGCGGAGCACGGGCACGGCGTGGTCGACCGGTCCGGCGGGGTTCGGCGCGATAACGTAGCCGCCGTCGCGCGGCGAGCGGCGGTTGATGGCAAACGCAGCCTTTCCCTGGCCGAAGGCGAGGTTCGCCGGTTGCATCCTCTTGGTCGCCTCGAGGACCACCGCGACCAGCTTGTCCTGCAAAGCGCGAGTGTACTCCGCCGCGGCGGCTTTGAGTTCGCCGGTCAGCCCGTAGCACGGATCGGTCAGGCTGTCGATCACGGGGCCGCTGTGCGTGTGCGAGAAGTTCATCAGCAGGCGATCGCGGGTGATGCCCGTCTCGGTCTCGATCCGCTTGGCGACGGCTTCGGAGATCGTGCCGGGCAGTCCAATCAGGTCGGTGGTGAGAATCGCCACCTTGCCGCCTTCGGCATCCTGAATGACCAATGCCTTGGCCCAGAGCGGGTGGAGCGTGCCTTCGGCCGGGTGATTTCGCGCCGCGTAGCCGGCGAGCCAAATCGGCCCTCTGGGCGTGATGTCGGTTTTCGCGATGCCCACCTGCCACGGGGTGGCGGACGCCGTGACGCCCGGCAGCGTCAAGAAGAGAATGAGAGCAATCGAAATCTTGGTCATGGGAGGTCTCCCGTGGATGCGGTGGGTGTTGCGGTGCGTGGCACGTCCCTGAGCCTCTGGCGAAGGGCGTGGCTTACGGATTCTATCGCGACGTTTCCGGCAACGTCAATGGATCGGGAAATGCCACTCCGCGGCGGCTTGCCTTCACCCCGAAAACGCGGTACGATGCTCCGGGCCGTTGAGCGCTACGCCGGGCTTATATCATGCACGCGCCAGATCAAGACGAGCGGAAGGCGGCAATCCGGGCGGAAGCCCGCGCGCGGCGGCGCGACCGGGCCGACAAGGACGCCGCGAGCCGACGAATCTGCGGCACTTTGGCCGCCCGGCCGGAGTTCCTTGCCGCTCGGACCGTGCTGTTCTACGTCCATTTCGGCGACGAGGTCCGCACCCAGGCGTTTTTGGCCGAGACGCTTCGGGGGGACAAGCGGGTGGCGGTGCCGTACTGCGTCGGGCGGCGATTGGAGCTGTTTCGGCTTACGGACATGAACGAGTTGGCCGAGGGAACGTTCACGATCCTGGAGCCCCGGCCCGAGTTGCGCGATCGGCCGGAACGACGAGTGGACGTCGCCGAGGTGGACCTGGTCGTGGTGCCGGGCGTGGCGTTCGACGCGCGGGGCGGGCGGCTGGGGCACGGCCAGGGATACTACGACCGGTTGCTGAAGCACGCGCGGCCCGACGCGACGCTGGTGGCCCTGGCGTTCGAGTGCCAGATGTTCGCCGAGATTCCCGTCGGGCCGCACGACGTCGTGGTGGATTGGGTCATTACCGAAGAGCACGTGTATCAAGGAAGGGGGCGCTGATGGTCATGGAGCCTTCATCGAAACGTATTGTCGTCACCGGCGTCAGCCGGGGCCTCGGCCGCGCGATGGTCGGGGGATTCGTCGACCGCGGCCACGCCGTGTTCGGCTGTGCCCGATCAGAGGGGCCGATCGAGGAACTCCGGCAGCGCTGGGGCGCCCCTTCGGCGTTCGAGGTGGTCGACGTGAGCCGGGACGAGGACGTCTGGGCTTGGGCCGACCGGGTCCTCGTCGGAGGGCCGCCGGACTTGCTCGTCAACAACGCCGGAGTGATCAACGCCAACGCCCCGTTGTGGCAAGTGAGCGAGGGAGATTTCTCCCGCGTGATCGACGTGAACGTCAAGGGAGTCGTCAACGTGATTCGCCGCTTTCTGCCGGCGATGATCGCGCGGGGCGAGGGCGTCGTGGTGAACC
>JAPLNP010000210.1 GCA_026401055.1 Planctomycetia bacterium | reverse complement strand
ATCATCGACGAGATCGAACGCCGGTTCCCGCAGCCGCTGGCCCACCGTAACCTCGCCCGGCTGACCGTGCAGGCGTACGAGGCGATCAACGCCCGACCGCCGGGCTGGCTGGCGACACTGGCCCTGACGGGCGTCTATCTGGGGAGCTTCGCGGTGGCGCTCGTGGCCGTCGCCATTTTCACGGTCGCCCTGCACTTCGGGGTGGAACACTTTCTGACCCAGGCCATGGAGGCTCCTCGCAATCGCGTTGACGCCGCGAGCCTGGAAGTCCGTCGCGGCCCCGGTGAACCGGCGGCCGGCGCGCGCGAAGAAACGATCGTCGCGACGTTCGCCGAGCCCGCCGAGGCCGAAGCGGCGTTCGACCGTTTTGGCCCCGAGCTTCCGCCTCGGGCGACGCTCTTGCGGTTCGGCCAGTCGCTCGTGTTGGCCCTTCCCGCCGAGGACAAGCAGGCTGCCCAGCAGTGGTCCGCGCGAGTCGGACCCACCGGCGGCGAGGTACAAGTGGCAAGCGATCCCAGGGATTTGATCCTGACGCTGACGGCGATTGCGCCCGACGAGCAAGCCGCCGACGAAATCGAGCAGAGACTCCGCGGGTACCTTGTTGCCGACGGGTTGCGTCTCGCCCCGCCATGGCATCCCGATCCTGCGGTCGCGCCGTTGGGCGAATTGCCGGCGGCGGGCGAGGCGCCGAACGCCGCCGCCGAACGATTCTCGGCGACCGGCGTGGTGGCCCGGACCGGCCTTATTCTCCACGTCACCCTGACCTTCGACCGCCTCGTCGACGGCCCGCTGGCCGTGGTCAAGTGGCTCGCCGCCCAGGGCTGTGCCGAGATGCGATACCGGTTCGACGAGAGTCCGTTTCGGATGATCAAGGAAGAGTAGGCGGCGCCGATGAGTGCCGGACGCCGCGTCCGCTACGCCCGTTGTCTTCCGGCGCGGCGGCGGTCGGGCTCTTTGAGGAGGATCTTGCGCAGGCGGATTTGCGTCGGGGTGACTTCGACCAACTCATCCTCGGCGATGTATTCCAACGCGGCTTCGAGCGACATCTTCCGCGCCGGTTTCAGAATCACGTTGCGGTCGCTGCCGCTGGCACGCATGTTCGTCAGCTTCTTCTCCTTCGTCGGGTTGACGTTCATGTCGCCGCCGCGGCTGTTCTCGCCGACGATCATGCCCTCGTAGACGAGGTCGCCGGGCGAGACGAACAGATCGGCCCGCTGCTGGAGGCCGTCCAGCCCGAACGCGACCGCGCGGCCCGCAACCATCGACACCAGGACGCCGTTGGCCCGGCCGGGAATGCCCTCTTCGACGGGCCGGTAGCTCTCGAACCGGTGGTGGATCACCGCCGTGCCCTGCGTGGCGTTCAAGAGCCGGGTGCGCAGGCCGATGAGCCCTCGGGCGGGGATCGAGAAAATCGCGTGGACGTACTCGTTGCGGTGGCTCATCTCGACCAACTGCCCCCGCCGCGATCCGACCAGTTCCATGACGGCGCCGGTATGCGGTTCGGGCATTTCGACCACGAGCGTCTCGAACGGTTCTTCCATCCGCCCGTCGTGCTCGCGAAAGATCACCCGCGGCTTGCCGATCGACATCTCGTAGCTCTCGCGCCGCATCGTCTCGATCAAGATCGAGAGATGGAGGACGCCGCGGCCCGAGACGGCGAACTGCTCGGTGCCGGGGATCGGTTCGACGCGCAGGGCGACGTTGCGTTCGAGTTCCTTCAAGAGCCGCTCGCGGAGGTGCCGCGTGGTCACGTACTTGCCCTCGCGGCCGGCTTGCGGCGAGGTGTTGATGCCGAACGTCATTTGCAGCGTCGGCTCGTCGACGTGGAGTCGTGGCAGGGCGACGGGATCTTGCGGGCAGCAGATCGTGTCGCCGATCTCGATGTTCTCCAGCCCGACAACCGCGACGATGTCGCCCGCGTCGGCCTCGTGAACTTCGCGCCGTCCCAGGTTCTCGAAGACGAAGACCGAGGCGATTTTGGCGGGCGTGACCTTGGCGTCGCGTTGCATGAGCACGACGCTCTGGCCCTTGCGGATCGTGCCGCCCTGGACGCGGCCGATCGCGATCCGCCCGACGTAGTCCGACCAGTCCAGCGTGGTGACGAGCATCTGCAGCGATCCGGCGACGTCGACGTCCGGGCCGGGCACGCGCTCGAGGATCATGTCCATCAAGGCGTGGATCGAGTCGGACGGCTGGGCGGGATCGGTGGTGGCGTAGCCGTGGCTGGCGCTGGCGAAGATATAGGGAAAATCGGCCAACTTGTCATCGGCTCCCAGCTTCAGGAACAAGTCGAGCACTTCGTCGACGACTTCGTGCGGCCGGGCGTCGGGCCGGTCGATCTTGTTGATGACGACGATCGGCTGCAACTGGCACTCCAGCGCCTTCGTGAGCACGAATCGCGTCTGCGGCATCGGCCCCTCGGCGGCGTCGACCAGCACCAGCGCGCCGTCGGCCATCCGCAGCACCCGTTCCACCTCGCCGCCAAAGTCGGCATGGCCCGGGGTGTCGATAATGTTGATCTTCACGCCCCGGTAAGGGATCGAGATGTTCTTGGCCAGGATCGTGATTCCCCGTTCACGTTCCAGGTCGTTGGAGTCGAGGATCTGCTGGCCGACAAGCTGGGTGGCCCGGAACTGGCCGCTCTGGCGGAGCATGCAATCGACCAGCGTCGTCTTGCCGTGGTCGACGTGGGCGATGATGGCGATATTTCGAACGTCGTCGCGACGCATGGGATGGGCACTGCCACTCGGGTGGTATCGGAGACCGGCGAAGCAACTCAGCCTACCACGTCGGGTGGCTGGCGGTCAAGTGAGCCGCGGCCATGCCCGCTACTTCGCTTCTTCTCCGGGGGGTGCATGTTGCGCAAGCCCTTCGGGCTAATGATCGGCGAGCGATTTTCGTGCGAAAAACGCCCTCGTGCGTTGTTGGTCCGGCTCGTTCTCCTTCCGCACGTCGACTCACTCCATGTTCATGTTCACCTCGAAGGAACCCCCTAAGCCATCTGCGTCGTTGTGAACTCTGACGATTCTCACGCCGGGAAGCAGCTCCTCCGCACGACTCCAGCCACCGGCCGCCTGCAGTTGAGCGGCATCAACCTCGACGCTCTCGAGCGCCGGCAGTCGCTCGCGGATGGCGGCGATTCCCTGCACCGACGCCGGTGTCCCACCAATGCCGATTTGTTTGAGCCTTGGCAGGTTCGCTAGCGATGCCAAGCCACGATCCGTGATTTGCGTCCCGTAAAGGTCGACCGATTCTATCTCGCGAAAGCGGGAGAGCGTCTCAAGACTGCGGTCGGTAATCGGCTGAAAGATGAAATGCCCTTCCCGGAGTCTGGGGAATGCCGAGAGAATCTCCATGTCGTCGTCCGTGATGGCAGGGTCAAGTCGGCCTTCCGTGCTGGACGTGACGCAGCCATAAAACGAAACGGTCATAACCGTATCGAAAAGGTCGTCGCCCGCGACGGCTCGCAGCAACTCCGGGCCGGGAGGTACCGGTTGCTCTTGGAACCCAGTCTCGAAATCATGGGCTTTCCAATGCTCGTATTCGTAATCGTATCCCACCGAGCCTCCCAACCGCGTGATTGCCTCCCTTGCCTCTCGCTGCGTCTTTACCTTACGCATCGTCACGGCCCACCAACTGCACTGGACGGCGCAGACGAGCACGAACAACAGCAGCGTTCGCAGACTGAACTGGAACCGGCGACCAACGAGCCGGCTGATCGCAAACCAGGTCAAGAGGACGAGGACCGCCGAGGCCAGTGCGGCCGTAGCGATCAGCAGCGTCCAGCCTTTGTGCCGGTTGACCGCGAACCACTGGAACCGCTCGGACAACGCCAAGACGATCTCCAGCACCAGCAGCGCCGCTACGAACCGACCCGGCGTGAGGTGATACCAGCGACGTTCACACTTGGCGGTTTCCAGAGACATGCGTAATCCCCCGGGGGCGGTCTGCAAGAACACGATACCGGGTCAGCGTTCTCCGTGCTACCGCCGATACCCCAGCGCCGCGCCGCCGTCGGGGCAGAGGGCTTGGCCGGTGATGAAGGCGGCTTCGTCGGACGCCAGAAACGCGCAGACTTCGCCGATCTCGTCGATCGTGGCCATCCGGCCTAGGGGATGCCAGCTATCGACCATCGCCAGCGCGGCGGCCGCGTCGTATTCGGTGTCGGCCCACTCTTGCATTAAGGGCGTCATCACGCCGGCCGGGCAGACGGCGTTGACCCGGACGCCGTCCGGCGCGAGGTCCAGCGCCAGGGCCTTGGTCAATCCGATCTGGCCCGCCTTGGTCGAAACGTAGCTCGGCGCGGCCGCCTGGCCGATCAGGCCGACCTCGCTGGACATGTTGATGATACTTCCCCGGGTCTTGCGCAAGTGCGGCACGGCGAACTTGCAGCCCAGGAACGTGCTGGTCAGGTTCAACCGCAAGAGGCGCTCGAAATCCTCGACGCTCGTCTGGTCGATGGTCATGGCCGGCGGATGCCAGCCGGCGTTGTTCACCAGGCAGTCGAGCCGCCCGAACCGTTCGACGGCGACGTTGACAACCCGCTCGATGTCCTCCCGCCGGGTGACGTCGGTCGGCACGAACACGGCGTCGTGGCCGGCGTCGGCGAGCTCCTTTTGGGCGGCCTCGCCCGCGGCTTGCCCCCGGGCGGCGATGACGACGCGGCAGCCGTGGCGGGCAAACACCCGGGCGCAACCGAGGCCGATCCCCTTCGAGCCGCCGGTGACGATGGCAACCTTGTCACGAAGTTTCATGGGCCGCTCCAGGGGTGGGGGGTTCACAATGGCCGATGACGAAGCACGAATGACCAGTGTACGCGCGGAGGATTCCGTGTCGAGATGGCGTCCCCTCTGTTGTGGCATTGCCACGTCCGGGGAACCATCGACCGGCCATTGATCCTTGGTCAGGGGTCTTGCGGTTCCCAATATTACATATTATATTGGGCTCTAGCAAGCCACGCCGCGACGTCATACCATACAGAACAACTTGCCATCGCGCCATGCCGCAGATCCGTTTTGACTGCCGATCGGTCGACCCGCACGAACTCCGGGAGTTCTCGGCCGGGATGTTGCGGGTGGCGGGGCTCGGGGACGAGGACGCCCGAGTGGTGGCCGACTCGCTCGTCGAGGCGAACCTTCGGGGAGTGGACTCCCACGGGGTAGCGCGACTGCCCCACTATTTGCGGAGAATCCGGCATGGGAGCATCAACCCACGACCGCAAATCCGCGTCGAGGTCCTCGGCCCGGCTGCCGCCCGGGTCGACGGCGACCGGGGACTGGGGCAACTCGTGATGCTCACGGCAGCCGAGCAGGCGATCGAACTCGCCCGACGGGCTGGCTCCGCCTGGGTCGCCGTGGCCAATTCCAGCCATTGCGGGGCGTTGGCGTATTACGGTCTTCGGATTGCCGAGGCCGGGATGATCGGCATGGTTTTCTCCCACGTCGATACGATGGTCCTCCCCCACGGGTCGAAGGAGCCCTTCTGCGGCACCAATCCGCTGTGCATCACTTCGCCGCGCGCGGCGGACGGCTCCGGCAACGGGTCGACCGGAGCCCTCTGCTTGGACATGGCCACCAGCAAGGTCCCGTGGAACACCGTGGCCAACGCCGCCACCGAAGGCGTGCCCATCGAAGAGGGCTGGGCCGTCGACGCCGATGGCAACGGCACGACCGACGCCGCTGCCGTCGTGTCGCTCCATCCGTTCGGCGCGTACAAGGGCTCCGGCCTGGGACTCGTGATCGACGTGCTCTGTGCGATGCTCAGCGACTCGCCGTTCGGGCCGGACATCCCGAAGATGTACGGCGACCTCGGCGAGCCCCGGCGGCTTGGCGGGCTGGTCGGCGCGATCGACATCGGCCGTTTCGTCCCCCTCTCGCGGTTTCACGCCCGGGTGGCGGAACTCCTCCAGCGTTGGGGCGCTCTCGCGCCTTGCGAGCCGGGCGGCCGGGTCCTTTTCCCCGGCGAACCGGAGATGATCGAGCGCGAGCGGCGCCTTCGGGAAGGCATTCCGTTGGGGCTTCGACTGCTCGGCGAACTGGAGGCATTGGCGGCCGTGGCCTCCCTGGCGATGCCCGGCGTGCTGACCGGAAAACCGAAAGCGGCACGTCGCCAGGCGGTGGCACGTCCCTGAGCGCGGCCGCGGGTGTCACGCTACGCCGCCGCCCTTAGGCGTCGTCGGGAAACATGATGGCCTCGACGGCCGCGGCCGTGCTGTCGACGTGCCGGGCCATGTGTTGGCCGGCCAATTCGGCTTGTCCGGCCAACAGGGCGTCGACAATCGGCAGGTGTTCGAGCATCGCCTGGGTCTGCACCTTGTGCTGGTTGCCGACGACCTCGCGCGCGGTCTGTACGAGGGTGTTGTACCGGCGGATCTCATCTCGCAGCCGCGGGTTGCCACAACCGTCGGCGATCTTCTCGTGCAGCGTCCCGTCCACGGCCATGACCGTTTCGGACCAGCCTTCTTGTTCCGGATTCTGCAGCAATCCGGCCGTCTCGCGCCGCAAGTTCTCCAGCGCCGCCGGATCCATCCGCCCACAGGCGCATCGCGTCGCCTCGGTCTCGAGGATTCGGCGAAGGTGATAGATTTCGCGAAGTTGCCGCGGGCCGAAGGCTTTGACCACGGCGCCCCGGTTGTGGGAGAATTCCACGACGCCGACCGCCGCGAGTTCGAGCAAGGCCTCGCGGATGGGCGTCGCGCTGATGCCGAACCGGGCGGCCAGTTTTTGGGCGACCAGCCGGGTTCCCTCGGTCAGTTCTCCACGGAAGATGGCCGCCAGCAGCCGGCGGACCACCTCGTGCCGCAGCGCGGTCCGAGACAGCACCGGCATCTGGTCCAGCGAATGGGGGGTATCCATGGCTCCGATTATGTGCCCTCCCTGAATTTACGTATACCGTGCGGACCCTTCGCAAACCCTTGTTTTTCTCGGGAAAAACGGGGGTGCGTACCGTTGCGCAACCCATGCCGAACCCGTGTTCCGGCAACAGTACCGGCAACGGTCGGCCCCATGAATGATACCGCGTGGAATTCAGTGACACAACGCCGGGCCGGCGCCGACGTGGCCCTTCAGTCCATTGCTCTGGGAAATGAGGAGACACCCTGCAATGCTGCCGCCGCAGTCTCGGCCCTCCCACCTTCGTGATCAGGCAGGGATTCTTGCGACAGACTGCTCGGCCTCTGCCCAGAGGCCGACAAACGTCGAGACCACCCGAGGGACTCGATTGCGGAGAATTGGCGCGTCAACTGGAAAGTCGCGAGCCACTTCGTTAATATGGGGGGACAATAGCTGCTCGGAATACCCGAGCGGAGTCGAAGCGGCTGATTTCGGCTCAATGCGGTGTGTGAACGCCTATCGAGAGGAGCAAACCCATGAGTTCGAGCGTCCGATGTCGAACGTGGAGTGCAATCGCGGCGAGTCTCTTGATCCCGGCCGCGGGCGCGGCTTGGGCGGCTGAGGCTGCCGCGCCGCAAGACACTGATGCGCTTGTGCAAGGTTTCGTCCAGCCGCCCGAGTCAGCCCGACCGTGGGTCTACTGGTTCTGGCTCAACGGCAACATCACGCGCGAAGGCATCACCGCCGACCTGGAGTCGATGCGGCGCGTGGGCATTGGCGGCGTGCTCATCATGGAAGTCGATCAAGGAGCGCCCGTCGGTCCGGTCGGGTTCATGAGCGACCCATGGCGCGAGCTGTTCAAGCACGTCGTCGCCGAGGCCGGCCGGCTCGGCATGGAAGTGAACATGAACAACGATGCCGGCTGGAACGGCAGCGGCGGCCCGTGGGTCAAACCCGAGTTGTCGATGCAGAAGGTCGTCGCCAGCGAGACCGAGGTCGCCGGCCCGAAAGTCGTCGAAGCGTCGCTGCCGCAGCCGGAGACGGTCGCCGGTTTCTACCGCGACGTCGCGGTGCTGGCCTTTCCCACGCCGGGCAACTACCGCATTCCCGACGTCCAGATCAAGGCGGCCTACCAGGTGGGCGCGGCGCCGCCTATCGCCACGCAAAAACTTCCCGAGGAGATGGTCATCCCTCGCGAGCGGATCGTGAATCTCAGCTCGCGCATGGACCAGAACGGTCGATTGACCTGGGATGTCCCCGCCGGCCGGTGGACGGTCTTGCGGATCGGACACACCTGCACGGGCGCGCGCAACGCGCCGGCGCCGGCCAGCGGTTGCGGGCTGGAATGCGACAAACTCAGCAAGGAAGGCATCGAGGCCCATTTCAACGCCATGATGGCCCGCTTGATCGACGACGTGGGACCCGCGGCGGGCAAGGCGCTGGCGGCCACGCACGTGGATAGCTGGGAAAACGGCTCTCAGAACTGGACCGCCCGAATGCCCCAGGAATTCCAGGCCCGACGCGGCTACGACCTCGTGCCTTTTCTGCCCGTGATGACCGGCCGGGTCGTCGGCAGCCTGGAGATTTCCGAGCGGTTCTTGTGGGACCTGCGTCGCACGGTTTCCGAGCTGGTCGTGGAAAACTACGCCGGTCATCTGCGGGAGCTGGCTCACCGGCGCGGCCTGCGTTTTACGATCGAGGCCTACGGCAGCCCCTGCGACAACCTGCCTTATGCAAGTCAATGCGACGAGCCGATGGGCGAGTTCTGGGTCGGCGGCAGCGCGATGGAAACGTGCCGCGGGATGGCTTCCGCCGCGCATGTCAGCGGCAAGTCGATCGTCGGCGCTGAGTCGTTCACCGCCGACGACAAGGAACGATGGCGCGACCATCCGGCCACGATCAAGGCACTCGGCGACCGGGCCTTCACCGAAGGGATCAATCGCTTCGTCTTTCACCGCTTCGCCATGCAGCCGTGGCTCGACCGGCGACCGGGCATGACCATGGGGCCCTGGGGAACGCACTTCGAGCGCACGCAAACCTGGTGGGAACTGACGCCCGGCTGGCACCAGTACCTTGCCCGATGCCAGTTCCTGCTCCGCCAGGGCACCTTTGCCGCCGACCTGTGCTACCTGACGGCCGAGGATTCGCCGCAGGGCATGCCCGGTCACCCGCCGCTGGGCTACGGCTGGGACCAGTGCAGCCCGGAAATCGTGCTCTCGAAGATGGCAGTACAGGACGGCCGGCTGGTGTTGCCCGGCGGAATGAGCTATCGGTTGCTGGTTCTCTCCGACGCACAGCGGATGACCCCGGCCCTGCTCGCGAAGATCAAACAGCTCATCGAGGCGGGGGCGACGGTCGTTGGTCCGCGGCCGCTGGCCTCGCCCAGTCTGAACAACTACCCGCAGTGCGACGACGAAGTGCGACGCCTGGCCGCCGAGATCTGGGCGAATTGCGACGGAAACGCGGTCCAAGAGCATCGGCTCGGCCTCGGACGCATCGTCTGGGGGCCGACACCGGAGCAGGTCTTGGAGCGCGCGGGCGTCCGAGCGGACTTCAGCGGCTCGCCGCTTCGGTACATTCACCGCCGCACCGAAGACACGGACATCTACTTCGTGGCGAATCCGATGGGCCAAAGGGTATTGGCGACTCCCAGCTTCCGCGTCAGCGGCAAGACGCCGGAATTGTGGTGCCCGGAGAGCGGCCGAATGCGGCCGGCGGCCTTGTTCCGCTCACACGATGGCCTGACGCAACTCTCCTTCGCCCTGGAGCCCAGCGGCTCGGTATTCGTCGTGTTCCGCGATGCTCCCGCCGTTGACGCGGCCGTCGACCTGTCGCTTGACTGGCTGCCGCTGGCATTTCCCGGAAGACCGACCGCGAAGATCACGATCGACCGGGCGGTTTACGGCGTGCTCGACGATCCGAAGCGCACGCGCGACGTCCGCGGGCAAGTTCAGAACCTCGTCGACCGCGGGACCAACGATTTTCAGGTGGCCAGCCTCGCCGCCGAAGGCGATCCGGCCTTCGGCATCGTCAAGACGCTGATCGTCGAATATACCGTCGACGGAAAGCATCTAACGGCCACCGGCACCGATCCCCAGAACGTCGTCCTCTCACAGTTCGCCGCCGCGAATCGCGTGGCTGAGCTCACCCGAGAACCCGACGGCCGGTTGCGGCTCGATGCCTGGCAGCCGGGGCAGTATGCCGTTAAGCTCGCCAGCGGCGAAACGCGGCAGGCGGCCGTTGCGCGGATTCCTCCGCCGCTGGACTTGGCCGGTCCGTGGGACGTGAGCTTTCCACCTGAGAGCGGGCTGACGCAGCCGTTGCGTTTCGACCGGCTCGTTTCGTGGACGGAGCGTCCCGAGTTGGGCGTGAAGTATTTCAGCGGCACGGCGGCCTATCGGGTCGTCTTCCAGGTTTCGGCCGAGACGCTTGGCAAGGACCGCCGCCTGTGGCTCGATCTGGGCGACGTGCAGGCCTTCGCCCAGGTGAAGGTCAACGGCAAGCAACTCGGCGTCCTGTGGAAGCCGCCCTACGGCCTCGACGTGACCGACGCCTTGACCCTGGGCGAGAACACGCTCGACGTGAGCGTGACGAATCTCTGGCCCAACCGGATGATCGGCGACGAGCAACTGCCCGAGGATAGCCAAAGGAATCCCGATGGCACGCTCCGCGATTGGCCTGATTGGCTCCAACAAGGCAAGCCGAGCCCGACGGACCGGCAGACTTTCACCTCGTGGCGTCTTTGGAAGAAAGGCGATGGGCCGTTGAAGTCCGGTCTGCTCGGCCCCGTACGGCTGATCCCGCGCGAGTCGGTCGTGCTGCCGAAATGAACTCGTGGGACCGGCGCGGGAATAGCGGACGGATTCCTGGGACTGTGGGCTGGGCAAACGGCGCCCGTCACCTTTCTCCGGTCGGGGCCTTGCCCAACGGCCAGAGTTCGACGCGTCGGAAGAAGATCTCGGCCAACTCGGTCTGCAAGAGGATCTTGCCCGCCGTGTGCGAGGCGTCGAAGCCCTCGTTGACCGTGACGCCGTTGACCTTCATGGTGATGCGGTTGCCGTCGCAAATGACGTCCATTCGGGTCCACTGGAGGTCGGGGCTTTCGACGTCGTTTTTGCCGCGGAAGCCGAGCGTGTCGGCCCAATCGGGGTCGCGGCCGTACCAGTTGATCCGCCCGCTGGTGAACGCCTTCTTCTCGCCGCCCTTGTGCCAGACGCTCTCGCCGTCGCGGTCCTTGGCGACCTCGGCGGACAACGAGATGGGGATATTCTTGGTGTCGTCGCGCGTGCCGGGGACGATGATGAAGTCGCCGACGCCGCCCTGGATGATCTGAGCCTCGAACGACACCATGAACGCGTTGCCATAGCCGCCGTCGGGGCCGATGCAATGGACCAGGATGCCGGAGTCTTTGGTGCACTTCTGTCGCGGCGCCCAGGTTCGCGGTCCCCACTTGAACTCGGCCACGAGGTGGTAGTCGCGGTACGCCTGGTTCGTGCGGATGTAGCCCAGCCCGTCGCCCGAAATGTGCAGCATTCCGTCCTCGACTGTGAAGATCTTGCGCGGGTCTTCATACTTGGTGTCGCCAAGCCAGGTGGTCCAGCCTTCGAGGTCCTTGCCGTTGAACAGGCGGATGACGTCGTCGGTCGGGCGGATGGGTTCTTGTTTCGCGTCATCGGCGGCCAGCGCCGGGCAGGCGAGCGCGAGAAGCAAGGCCGCGAACAACGCGGGGCGGGACGATGGGATGCGGTCGAACATGGTAGGGTTCCTTGCGTGGATTTGGTTCTGGTGCGATGGGTTTACTGGAACTTGATCCAGTCGATCTCGAAATGGGCGTCCGCTCCGCTGACCGGATCGAGCCGGGCGGAAACGATCAGGCCGCGCCAATGCGGATTCTTGGCGAGGTCCACCTTGTACTCGTGGAACTCGCCGTCGCCGATGACGTCGAAAGCGACGCTGTTGCGTTCGCTCTGGGGCGAGTCGCTGGTGGCCCAGAACAGTTGGGCCCGATCGGCCGCGTCGCTCTTCATGCGGACCGACAACACCCCGACGGCTTCCGCCTCGATTTCGAGGGCGGGTCCCTGAAGAATGGGATCGGCGCCGGTCGACTGGCCCCGCAGCGCGCCGTCGCGCGCCTCCACCTTGAGCGATCCGTTGGGGCTCCAGCCCGCCAGATCGCCCGCGGTGTCGAAATCCCACGCGGTCCGCAACGGTTCCCGCGGCAGGTCGTATGGGCCAAGACCAACGTCGGAGGGAATCAAGTTCGGTGGGTAGTCGCCCGGCTCGCAGAACGCCGAGCGGAACTGGTCGAGGTCGCCGAAGCCGAATTCGGCATACGGCTCGATGTAGCTTCCTTCGCCCCATTCGTTCCACGGCCCGATCGCGATGATCTTCTGGCCGGTTTTGTCGGCATACTCCCGGGCGGCACGGCAGAGCTTGCCGAACTCTTCGGGCGTCCGGTCGTGGATTACCAGGGCCTGGTCGCCGTGCCAGGGCTCGGAGGACCAGCCCGAGTCGACGATCGGGTAGTACTTCAGTCCGCCGGCCCGTTGGTCTTCGCTCCGCCAGACCTCGGGGCTGTACCGAGTGACGTCGGCGAAGGGAAACCGCTGGGAGCCGGCCTTTTGCTGGGCAAGTTGAAAACCGTGATACGAGGTCATCGCCTCGTAGCCCTCGGACTTGAGTTGGGCGCACTCGGCCGGGCTGCCGTGCGAGCTCATCGCCACGAAGTAGACGCCCTTATAGCCCGCCTTCTTGGCCATCTCTTGCGACATGGCGTAGAGCTTGGCCGCCTGCTGCGTGCCGCCGAGGTCGTTTCGGACGTTCCCCGGGGCCCAGATCACCACGGCCGGGCGGTCGTCGATCCGATAGTACTCCTCCATGCCGAAGTAGTTGTCGATCCAATACTGCGTCACCTTGCGCCAGTCGTCCACCGAGTGGGAGCCCGGCGGGTTGTGGTTCGCCCACATGACGCACCATTTCATGTACCGCCGGTGCTTGGCGTTCATGAAGCCTTTGTGCAGCCAGTGCTCGAGCTGGCGGTTGCCCTGGTGCCAGTACCAGTCGACCATGAAGAAGCGAACGCCGTGCTCGACGGCCCATTTGATCTGCCAGTCGACGCACTCGGGGTTGGCCTCGTCGTACCAGCCCAAAACCGGCTTGCGCATCGGATAGCCGCGGATCGGCGCCCAGCGGGCCGTCGTATCCCAGCCGGGGAAGTAAAACACGCCCAGTTCGTACTTCGACGGCACGGGCCGCGGCTCGGGCACCTGCGTCGCCTTGGGCACGTCGGGCGCCTTGCTCATGTCGATCTTCGCCGTCGCCGTGACCGGTGCCGCGCCAGGGGCCTCGAGTTTCACCGACACCTCGACCGGCCCCGGTTGAGGCGACTCGATCGACCACGTCGCCGACTTGGGCAAGTAGCACGTGATCCGGTCGATCTTCCGGGTCGGCTCAACGATCTTGACGCCCTCGGGCACCGTCAAAGTCGCGATCACGTCGTGGGCCGCCTCGCCGCCGAGGTTCCGCGCCGTGCAGGTCACTTCGGCGGGCCGCCCGGCGCGATTGATTCCTTCCGCCGGACCGAAGTACCCCAGTTCGAGTTCCGGCGGTCCGCCGGGGCGGTCGGCGATGGCGATCGACTCGATTCGGGCTTCGGCCCCGTCGACGTCGGCGATCCGCAGGCCGATCAGCAGTATCTCATCCCGCCAGTTGGGAAGCGAAGCCATGTTGACGTTGTACGTGTGCATGCGACCATCGGCGCGAAGCGGGAACGTCGCGGTGCTCGTACCGTACGTCTTCTTCGATACGCAGAGCACCTGGCCCGACTTGCCCGACGCGGTCGCCATGCGAACCGAGACGTACGGCGAGGTCTCGGCGTCGACGGAGATCGACGGGCTGACGATGACCGGCTGGCTGCCTTGCGCAGTGACCCGAAGGGCGCCGTCGGCAACCGCCGGCTCGGAGACCTGCTGCCACGCCCGCCAGCCCTGGGCACCGGCGTCGAACTTCCACGCCCGGGCGTCGGATCGGGCCGTTGCCCCGGCGTCGACGACGCGAATCCACGCGATCTCGAACTTGCCCGCGTTGGGCGGATCGAACCTCAGGCGAACGATCTTTCCGGCCGCGTGCCAGAACGGACAGAGGCGATAGACGTGAAACTGGTTGTCCGCATGGACCTCAATAGGGTTGTACTTCTCCTGGGAGAAGCCGCCATATTGGCCCTCGAGCGTGCCGGTCCAGAACAGCTCGGCGCCGGCCGTTTCCGAGGCCTTCATCTTGATCTCGACGCATTGCGTCGGCGTCGCGGCGATCTCGAAGACCGGGCCGAGCAGGATCGGGTCGGAGCCGGTCGCCTCGCCCCGTAGCACGCCGCCGGAAACCGACACGTCCTTCAACTGGCCCGCGACCTGCCACCCTAGAAGGTCCCCATCCTTCTCAAACCGCCACTCGATCACGACGCGGTCGGCCGGTTCCGCCATGCCGGCCAGGACCAGCCCGGCAACGAGCATCGTCGACACGACAAACGGCAAAACCTTCGCACTCGATCGTGGACACATGGCGGCATCTCCTCGCGGCAGGGTGGAACGAGGGGGCAGGAAACGGGGGGGTGACGCGCGGTCGGCCAAAGCCTCCCGCCGTGTGGTCATTCTACCCTGCCCGAGAGCCGAACGGAAGCCTTGGCGGAAGTGGCCAGTGGCCAGTTGCCAGTGGCCAGTTGCCAGTTGTCGGCCTTTCCGTCCACTTCGACTGTCGGATTTCTATTGCAAAGCTTCATCCAACCCGTCCGTTGGGGTGGATGGGCGAGGGAATTGATCTGGTCTGAGGTGGTCAATTTGGTTATAGCGTGGCCCTATGAATGCCACGCTTCTGAACCTTCCAAGCGGAGCCCCCGGAGACCGCGGTCTGCCGCGAAAACTGCCCGGCTGTTCAGCGTGACGCTCGCCGAACAGCACGCTCTGTCTCCACGGGTCGGTTCTCACGCGGACGCTACGGGACGACTTCGAGGGTTCCCAAGACATTGACGCCGTACTGTCCCCGGGCGTCGGTCCACCAGGGGACGTCGCGATTGGCGACCCGCAACACGGCCTTCAGTCCGTGACGGCGGAGGTTGTCGAGGCTTCGCTGGAGCAAGGCCAGCTTCTCGTCGGGAATCGGACGGTCCGGCCAGTCGCTGAGATAGCAGTAGGCCTGCACCAACGTCAGCCCGAAGGGCTCGAAACGCCGGGCGTCCATGAGCCACCAGTCTTCCTGGTAAAGCGGAGGCACCTTGCCGACAAGGTGGCCGGCCTGGCCGATGAATACTTTTCCGGTGGGCTCGGCGATGACGGTTTCGATTCGCCACCCTCGCTCGGGATTGCGAAGCCCAACTCGCCCGCCCGGATCGGTGGGGCGAATACCGTGGTAGGCGACGGTCTGGACGGTTTCGCCGCTGGCGCGCGCCGCGGGTCCGACGACCAGAATCGCCGCCATCATGCTCAATAGCTTCAGCATGAAACATGCTCCTTTTCTGGAGTGCGGCGATTCATCGCCGCTTTTGCGCTCGATTTACCGTCGTCCGGAATGATCGGCGCACATCGGCCGATACTCGCTCGGGAAAGCGGCGATAAATCGCCGCACTCCAAAACGTCCATCCGGTGGGGCTCGTGGGACCGCAACGATATTGTCGACGCCCGGCCGCAACGGCACAAGTCCCCGCCGGGCCCCTCGGGTGGCACGCCCTTTCCTGTGCCCAGGGACATGCCGCCCCGTGCCAAGTGTGGCCATGGCGGGAAAGATCGGGTAAACTCGACACGCGGCCTGTGGCGTGCCGGGGGCTCGGCACGCGCCCCGGCCGGCGCGGTACGAAGACGTGAAAAACACAACGGGAGGGTAAGATGATGCGCGCATTGCCACTCGTGACGTGCCTCGTGCTTCTCGGCGTCTTTCCCCAAGACGCCGCTGCCGCTGAACCGGCGACGACGCCCCAGAAGAGCAAAGGCATTGCCGTTGCCGCCGCCGAGAAGGCCGCCTATGGACTCGGCTCCTGGTCCGACACGCTCGGCGCCCATCGCGCCCGCGTCCGGGTCGCCGAGAAGGCTGACGCCGTCCGGGTCCACATCCCCTGGCGGCGACGCGATTTGCAGCCCGAAAAGAAACGCATCATCGTCATGGATGCCGCCACGGGCAACCGCGTCGCCAACGTGGCCGCCGTCGACCTCCGGCGCGAGTACGGCGATCTCGTGTTCCAGCCGCCGACCGCCCCGGGCGAGTACGACGTTTACTACCTGCCCCACGTGGTCCAGCCGGGCTCGGGCGGTTATGGCGACGGATACCTGCCGCCGGAGGCCACGGCCGAGGCCGCGTGGCTGGCCCGTCACTCGCTGGCCGCCGAGCAGTTGTCCCAAGGCGTTTGGAAGCAATTGCCCGAGGCGACCGTCGTCGAGATCCAGGCTCGCGACGAATTCGAGCGGTTCGACCCGATGGAAGTGATCGCCACGGCGGAAGAGACGCGGCAATTGGTGGCGGCGTGTCCCGAGCCGTATCTCGTTTTTCCGGAGGACCGCAAGTACCCGATCCGGATGACCCGGGACTTGCCGCTGCGTTGGATCGAGAACGGGCCCGCCGCCGAGTTTCACGGCACGGCGGATCGGAACGAGTATTATGCGTTCCAGGTCGGCCTGTACGCCGCTCGAGGACCGGTCGAAGACGTCGCCGTCGAGTTTGGCGATCTCCGCGCGGACGGCGGTGGCGTGATTCCGGCCGCCGCGATGACCTGCTTCAACCTGGGCGGGATCGACTGGCTCGGGCGTCCTTTCCGCAAGGTCGTGAACGTCCCGGCCGGCCGCGTGCAGGCCCTGTGGTTCGGCGTGGACGTTCCGCGCGACGCCGCTCCGGGCGAGTACCGAGGCAGCTTGACGATCCAGCCCAAGGGCGGCCCGGCCACGCGGGTCCACCTGACGCTGACGGTGAACGATCAGATTCTCGAAGACCGCGGCGACGGCGAACCGTGGCGCCACTCGCGGCTGCGGTGGCTCAACTCGACGATCGGCATCGACGACGAGGTCGTTCGGCCATACACGCCGCTGGAAGTGGACAGCCGCACGGTCGGCTGCCTGGGCCGGGCGGTCGAGTTTGCTGACACCGGGCTGCCGGCGAAGATCCGCTGCGGCACGCGGGAAGTCCTCGCCGGGCCGATGACGCTCGTGGCCCAAATCGCCGACGCCAAGTATCCCTTGTCCGCCGCCCGGTCGGAGTTGGCCAAACGAGGACCGGGCGCCGTCGTGATCGAGTCGGAGGGCAAGGCCGGACCGCTAGTCGTGTCGAGCCACGCAACCATCGAGTTCGACGGCCATCTCGACTTCACGCTGTCCGTCAAGGCCGACCAGCCGACCGATCTGAGCGATCTTTGCCTGGAGATTCCGGTGCGGCGCGAGGCGGCGACGTACCTGATGGGCATCGGCCGGCCGGGCGGACTGCGGCCCAAGGACTGGTCCTGGAAATGGGGCGGCAAGGTCTATTACGACAGCTTCTGGATTGGCGACGCGCACGCCGGCTTGCAGTGCGAGCTTCGCGGCACGAGCTACTCCGGCCCGATGGTCAATCTCTACTGGCCGCTGGGCCAGCTCCAGCCGCCCGAGGCGTGGCACAACGGCGGATTCGGCGGGTGCTCGATCACGGAGACGGCCGGCGGGGACGTGCTGGTCAGGGCGTACTGCGGTCCTCGCCGGCTGGAGAAGGACCAGACGCTGCGGCTGGAATTCGCGCTGCTGGTCACGCCCGTCAAGCCGCTCGATCCGGCCGCCCATTTCCGCGCCCGCTACTACCACAGTTGCGAACCGGTCGATCGCGCCATCGGCATCGGGGCGAACGTCATCAACATCCACCACGCCAACGAACTGAATCCGTTCATCAACTATCCGTTCCTGGCGACCGACAAGCTTTCCGCCTACGTCCGCGAGGCGCACGCGAAGGGGGCGAAGGTGAAGATCTACTACACGGTCCGGGAGCTGACCAACCGCGTCACCGAGATCGCCGCGCTGCGGAGCCTGGGCAACGAGGTCTTCGCGCCGGGGTCCGGCGGCGGCTATCCCTGGCTCCAGGAGCACCTCGACCCCGACCACACGCCCGCCTGGTACGACCGGCTGCCCAACGGCGACGTCTCCGCGGCGATGGTCACCAGCGGTGCGTCGCGGTGGTACAACTATTATCTGGAGGGGCTCAACTGGCTCGTGCGAAACGTCGAGATCGACGGCCTGTACCTCGACGACGTGACCTACGACCGCGAGATCCTCAAGCGGATGCGCAAGATCATGGAGCGCGCCCGGCCCGGCTGCTTGATCGACCTGCACTCGAACACGCTCTTTTCGCACGGGCCGGCGAACCAGTACCTGGAGTTCTTTCCCTACATCGATCGGCTCTGGTTCGGCGAAGGATTCAACTACGACGACCCGCCGGACTTCTGGTTGACGGAAGTCTCGGGCATTCCGTACGGTCTGATGGGCGAGATGCTCCAGGACGGCGGCAACAAGTGGCGGGGAATGCTCTACGGCATGACCGCTCGAATGCCCTGGCGCGACGACGTAAAGCCGCTCTGGCGGCTGTGGGACGAGTTCGGCATCGCCGACGCGCGGATGATCGGCTACTGGGAGAAGGATTGTCCGGTCCGCGCCGAAGGGCCCGGAGTCCTGGCCACGGTTTACACCCGGCCGGGCAAGGCGCTCGTCTCGCTGGCCAGTTGGGCCGGCGCTCCGGCTGTTTGTCGCCTCAAGATCGACTGGCAGGCCCTCGGCATGGACCCGGCGAAGACGACAATCACCGCGCCGGCGGTGGAGAATTTTCAGGAGTCGCGCCGTTTCGGGCCGGACGAGCCCATCCCCGTCGAGCCCGGCCGAGGCTGGCTGCTGATCCTCGCCCCGGCGCAATAGGCCAGTTGAAAACGTCGTTCCGGTGGGGCTCGGCCGCCGATCGAACGCGACACTTGCCGCGCGCGTCCGCACGGCGGCCTCGGCCCGCCCTACCTGAATCGGCGGCGCATCAGTCCGACCATCGCGACGAGTAAGCCCGTCGCGAGAAGGACGGCCGCGCTCGGCTCGGGGACGACGCGCACCTGGATCGCGACGTTGTCGAACCAGCCCTGGGACGCGCGAAGCTCAATCGCGGTGATCTCCCCGATCTCGTCCGCGACGACCTCCCAAAGCAACGGCGGCTCAAACGGGAGAGTGTT
>JAPLNP010000505.1 GCA_026401055.1 Planctomycetia bacterium | reverse complement strand
GACGTGAGCGGGCAGATCCACCGCACGGAGACGCGTTTCGGCGAGATCTTCCCCCTGGTGCGCCCGCACTTGCACCGCGAGCTGCGCAAGTACCTCATCCTCCGCACGCTGAAGAAGGACCTCAAGGACACGATCTTCGGCTTCGGACCCTTGGAGGACCTCCTGCGGGCGCCGACGGTGACCGAAATCATGGTCGTGGCCAGCGACCAGATTTACGTCGAACACGGCGGGCTGATCGAGAAGAGCGGCCGGCGGTTCATCTCGGACAAAGTGACCGAGGCGATCATCGAGCGGATCGTCGCCCAGGTGGGCCGCCGCATCGACAAGAGCCAGCCCCTGGTCGACGCCCGCCTGCCCGACGGCTCCCGCGTCAACGCCATCATCCCGCCGCTGGCCGTCAAGGGGCCGACGCTCACCATCCGCAAATTCCCCGCCCAGCGGCTGCGGATGGACGACCTGATCGACCTGGGCAGCATCACCAAGGCGGCCGCCACGTTCCTCCGGGCGAGCGTGATCGACAAGCGCAACATCCTGGTGAGCGGCGGCACCGGCACCGGCAAGACCACGATGCTCAACGTCCTGAGCAGCTTCATCCCGTTCAAGGAGCGCATCGTCACGATCGAGGACACGACCGAACTGCGGCTGCACCAGGAGCACGTCGTCACGTTGGAGACGAAGCCGCCGAACATCGAGGGCACCGGCGAATACACGGTCCACGACCTCGTGCGAAACGCCTTGCGGATGCGGCCCGACCGGGTGATCGTCGGCGAGTGTCGCGGCCCCGAAGCGCTCGACATGATCCAGGCGATGAACACCGGCCACGACGGCTCGATGACCACGGTACACGCCAACAGCGCCGCCGAGGTGGTCGAACGGCTGGAGGTGCTGATCCTCATGGCCGCCGATCTGCCGGTCATCTCGATCCACCGCCAGGTGACCTCCGCCTTGGACCTGATCGTCCACATCAGCCGCATGCCGGGCGGACGCCGCGCGGTGACGCAGATCTCCGAGGTGGTCCGCATCGATCCGGACACCAAGCGGATCGTCATCACCGACATCTTCAATTACCGCAACGGCCGCGAGTTGCTGCCGACCGGCTACATGCCGTCGTTCGTCGATTCGCTCGTGGACAAGGAGCTTCTGGACCTGGAGTTTCTTTGGGGAAAGGGGGAATAGTGGTCGGGGACTTCGGAGCCTGGCTTGCGTGCGTGATGATGGGTCTGGCCGGCGTCGTGGGCACGCTGGGCGGTCGCGCGTATTTCGCGCGCGGGCTGGATCTGGTCCAGCGCGATATGGCCGAAAAGCTCCGCCGGCTCCGGGCGCCCACGCGAAACTTGCGACGTTATCTGATTCTCTGGCTGGTCGCCGTGACGCTGACGCTGGTCGGCTTCTGGCTCGTCCTGCACAACCTCGTGTTTGGCATCCTCATCTGTGTGTTCCTTATCTCGGCGCCGTGGTACCTGCTGCGGAGAATGGCCGAGCGGCACCGGCAGCGAATCGAGGACCAGTTGGCCGACGCGATGGTCACGCTGGCCAACGCGGTCCGCGCCGGGCTGTCGCTGGCCCAGTCGATGGAAATCCTCGCCGCCCAGTTGCCCAAGCCGATCAATGCCGAGTTCCATCAGATCGTCGGCGAGTACAAGATGGGCAAGCCCTTGGAGCGGACGCTGACCGAAGCCCGGGACCGGCTCAAGAGCGAGAATTTCGCGCTGTTCGCCGCGGCGATGTTGGCCAGTCACGAAAGCGGCGGGCGGCTCAACGAGACAGTCGAGCGGATCGCCCAGTCGGTCCTCGAATTGCAGCGGCTGGAGCGCAAGGTGATGTCCGAGACCGCCCAGGCGCGGAAGTCGGCGATTTACATGGGCCTGGCCCCGGCGATGATCTTGCTGGTCTACTACTTCGTCGACCCGGACAACACGACGCTGTTGTTCACGACAACGATCGGCCAAATTCTGCTAGCGGTCGCGGTGGTGCTGAACGTCATCGCGTACTTCTGGGCCAGGCTGATTTTGAACCCGGACATTTGACTTAAAGCGGAGAGCGGAAAGCGGAGAGCGGCGCACCCCCCCGACGCAGTCGGGGGGCGTTTCGGCTGGTCACTATCCGTCAGCCACCGGCAACCGACTACTGACAACCGGCAACCGACTACCATGAACCATCTTCCCCTACTCGCGATCACCGGCGGCGGCCTCCAGGTGGCGGCCAGCTTGACGGCCGGCGTTGCGCTCGGGCTGGCCGGTTGGATGGTTTATCGCGTGTTGCGGACTGAAGACCTGCCGCAGGGCGACCAGTGGCAATACGACATCAGCCGGATCAACGAACTGCGGCGTCTGGACACGTTCTTCCGCGTTTTTCAGCCGGCCATCGAGGCGCTCGCCCGGCTCAATCGCATGGTCTTCCGCGACAACCTGGCCGAAATCCAGCGGGAGATTCAGGCCGCCGGGCTGCCGCGGTTCTGGCTGGCCGAGGAGTACCTCGCCCGGGCGGAACTGATCGCCATGTTTCTCGCCCCGGTTTACGTCTATTTCTTCCTCGGCTGGTTTGGGACCGCCGGGCTGTTGGTGGCGGCCGTGGCGGTGCTGGTGACGGTGTGGCTGCTGCGATACCGGCTTTCGCGGCAAGCCCGGGCACGGCTCCGCGCGATCAAGCGGCGGATGCCCTTCCTGCTGGACCTGTTGACGCTGTTGATGGAAGCCGGTTCGACGTTTCTGCGGGCGATGGCCCAGGCTGTCGAGGAATTCCGCGAGCACCCGGTCGGCGAGGAGTTCGGCCGCGTGTTGACGGATATGAATTTGGGGAAGACCCGGGCCGAAGCCTTCGGCGCGATGCGGGATCGGTTGGACGACGATGAGATCACCAGCATCATCGGCTCGATTTTGCAGGGCGAACACCTGGGCACGCCGCTGGCGCACATTTTTCGCACCCAGTCGGACGTATTGCGGATCAAGCGGACCCAGCGGGCCGAAACGGTCGCGGGCGAAGCGGGCGTCAACATGCTCCTGCCCGGCGTCTTGGTGATGGTCGCCACCGTGCTCATCATCATCGGGCCGTTTTTGTTGAATTACCTGTCCTTTGGAATGTCGATGTAGCGGGCTGTCCATGGCGATCAAGCTCGATTGTCCCCGATGCCGGAAACCGCTGGCCGTCCCCAACAAGAAGGCCGGCAGTTACGCGAATTGTCCGGAGTGTGGGGGGCGATTCTGGGTACCGGCGCCGAGCACGGCCGAAACGCGGCCGGCGCCGCCCGGAGCACCGCCCGGAGCACCGCCGTTGGCCGCTGGGCCATCGCCCGCGCCGCCGGGACCTCCGGTGGCGAAGCCGCCCGGTACGCCGCCCAGCGCTCCGCCGGGCACTTCGCCGCGCAAGACGGTGGCTCGGATGGTCACCGCGGACGCCGCGGCGTCGACGCTCCGGTTGGCGGAGGACGGGAAGTTGCCGGAGTTGCGGTTGCGGGAAGACGAGAAGAGGGCGGCGTCGGACAAGAAGCCCAGTTCGATGAACCCGATCGTGCTCGTCGGCGTGATCTGCATGAGCGTGGCCTTGTCGATCCTCGGCGTGCTCTGGGAGGCCCCCGGCTCCGGCGCGGCCAATGACAAGGCCGTCGCGAGGCGGCAGATCCAGGACGAGTATTTCTCCGGCTACGCCAACGAGCCGCTCGAGCCGTACCAGGAGTGCCTACGCGAGGCCCAGCGGGCGGCGTCCCGAGGCGATCGCGCCGGCGAGCGACGGCTTTACCGCCAGGTGCTCGATCTCTTGCGGGCCGAACGCGACCGTTTCGACAAGGGACTCACCGGCAGCCGCGACCGGGACAA
>JAPLNP010000291.1 GCA_026401055.1 Planctomycetia bacterium | reverse complement strand
CTTGGCCGGCTCGCTGTCGGCGCCGAACTTGGCGACGCAATAGGCGTGGGCCTCCTTGGGACGCGACATCATGCACACGCACGACTCGAAGCGGTCGCCGTCGTTGATGCCCAGCCACTTCGACGGCGAGCCCAGCCCGTGGGGATTGTAACTGCTCCCGTAGGCGTCGCGGACCAGTTCTCCGCGCCAGGTGATCTTGCCGCTGGAGTCGAACAGGTAGTGGCGGCAGTCGTGTACGTAGCTGCCCTCGCCGAAGTAGGGCTCGCCGAAGACGTCCTGCCGGATCATGTGCATGATCTGCATGTTGTCCTCGCCGTAGCAGCAGTTCTCCAGCAACATGCAGTGCTTGCCGGTCTTCTCCTTCGTCTCGACCATCTCCCAGCACTCTTCGATCGTGTAGCAGCCGGGCACCTCGTGGGCGGCGTGTTTGCCGGCTTTCATCGCGTCGATGCTCATCCGCCCAAGCCACTTCGACGGCACCGCCGCCAGGACCGCGTCGACGTCGTCGCGCTGGCACAGGTTGCGGTAGTCGTACTCGTCTTTCGAGTACGTGGCGGGCTCCTTGCCGGAGAGTTTCTTCACGACGTCCACGCCCGCCTGCAAGGCCGCGGGCTTGATGTCGCAGATGGCGGTGATTTCCAGCGGTTGCTGGTTGGTGAGCATGTTTTGAATGTGCCAGCGTCCGCGGGGTCCGGTGCCGACGACGCCGATGCGAACCGGCTTCTTCGCCGGTTCCTGGGCGAACACGGCTTGGCCGGCCGTCGAGAGCACGGCCGCCGACAACATGCCGGCGGTGGTCTTTTGCAGGAATTCGCGACGATCCAGGCTTGTGCCCATGGTAATCTCCCCGTGATGAATGAGCCGTCAAAACCGCATGGTAACACCCCATATTGTGCGGCGTGCCCCGGCGCCGTCAAGCACGCCATTGCGCAAAGAGCAACGCTTTTGCGCACGCCACGATCCCCCCTCTTATGGAGACGCTGATTCGCGCTGATCGACGCTGATGAATTGCACTTTCTCACCGCGGGTCGTCACAACGGACTTCGAGCTTCGTGAGGATCCGTTTTGCGGTGGTGATGCCCGTCAGATCGGGGTTCAGGCGGTCGGTGGCGTCGCGCTGCTCGGTGCGTCCGACCGGCGTTGGCACGTCGCGGGCGCCGGCGACGGCCTTGATGCTTCCGCGATAGACCAGCGAGGGCTGGCCGTTGCCTTCGGGATCGGGGGCGCCGCCTTTGAAGGTGGCCGGGAACTGCTCGTTGAAATCGCCCGACACGTTCACCTCGACGTAGTACGCCCATTGGCTGCCGGCCGGGACGCCGACGTGCTGGACGAGGGTCTCTTTGGGCGTCGGGCCGGTGATGGCGTCGGCCACCGGGCGGGTGAACGTCGGCGGTCCGGTCGTTTTGGATTCCTTCTCGTGGCGGCTGGTCCAGTAGGGCAGCGCGAAACGGCGCTCCACCGCCCCCGCCCAGTCCCCCTTGCCCATGCGATGGCTCACCCACACCGTGCGGATCTCATCGCCCTTCGGGTCTTCGAGCCAGATGGCCAGTTGCGGCGGCTCTCCGTAGTACGTGTCCTGGTAAAGCTTCCGATCGAGCTCGAGCGAAAACGTCACCACGGCTTCCTTGGGCCCTTCGCGGTACGGCGGCTCCGGACCGGCCTCGTCGGCGACCTTTTTCGCCGCCTCCGGCAATTCCGCCGGCGGCTTGGCGAACTCGTCGCCGAAGAAGTTGTCGTGCTCCTTGCAGGTGGCGATGCGGTTCTGGGCGCGGTTGTTGTAGTTCATGGGGGTCGAAGCGCGGTAGACCAGGTTGCCGGTGATCTCGATGAACCCGCTCCCTTCGTCCAGATAGATGCCGCCGGGGGCGCCGGGGTTGTCGTGGATGTGGTTGCCGCGGAGGATCGTGCCGGCCATGTTGTTGAACTCGATGCGGTTGTTGCCCGACGGCGTGGGCGTGTCGTATTTGAAGGGCATGTAGTAGCTTTCGGACCCGCCGCCGGCATCCTCTTCACCCCAACCCCAACCGACGGACATGCCCGAGTACGGCATGTTGCGGATCTCGTTGTGCGCGATGATCGTGCCGTCGGTGTAGCCGGCGAAGACGCCGACGCCGCCCAGGTACTCGACGGCGCAATCGTGGATCTGGCAATTGACGACGGCGTTGTTCTTGACGATTTTTCGGGGATCGTCGGGATGATGGTCGTCTCGCCGAATGTCGCCGACCTGAACGGCCGATCCGGAGATGTCCTGGAAGCGGCAGCCGGAGACCACGTTGTCCTGGGAGCCGAACTCGACGTCGAGCCCCGCCCCGCCCAGCCGCGTGAACGTACACCGCTCGAAGCGGAGGTTCTTGGCGGCGCGGCAGACGACGTTGGCGGGGCTCTTGATGTGCTCGTTGTGTACGACGGTGAAGCCTCCGGCGCGTTTCATCGGCTTCTCCCAGTCGATCACGAAGTTGGCCTGCACGTCGACCAGACCGATCTGGCTCGGCCGCAGCCAGCCCGCCTCCGCAAACGTGATTCCCACAAACTGGATGTTCCCGACCGGCTGGTCGAGCGTCCCGCGGAGTTCGACGAGCTTCTCAACCACCGGCGCGACCACCTTCGCCTTGGCCATGTCCTCGCCCGGCTTGGGCAGGTAATAGACCGTGTCGGCCGAGCGGTCCAGGTACCACTCGCCGGGCTCGTCGAGCAACTCGAAGGCGTTCTCGACGTAGCTGGGCAGTTCGACGTGGACGCCCTCTTTCTCCCGCGCTTGGGCGAAATGGGGCTGGAGCATCGTGATGACGGCACGGTCGCCGTCGCGCTGGATGCCTTGCACCTTGCACCGGGTGTGCGCCCAAACGACCTGGTAGCACAACTCGACGTCCGCGGGATTCTTCCAGCCGGCCATTTCGACGGCCGTGGTGGTGTAGCCGTCCGTGCCGTGCAGTTCGCCGCCCGGCAGTTCGCCGCCGCGAGCCCGAACGGCTCGACGGCCGTCGACGTACAACTGCCGGAAGTTGTCGATTTTGGTGCTCGCTTTCCATCGTCCGCCGGCATCGGCCGCCCAGCCGGTGATCGCTTGCCCGCCGCTGAGGATCGGCGTTTCGCCGGACGCAGCCCGATAGACCACGTTGTGCCCGGCGGTGCCGCCGTCGCGATGGTCGAAAACAAGGGTTTCCCCGAGCGGGTACGTCCCGCCGCGAAGGACGACCTCGACGTCGCCGGTCATGCCCTGATTGACCTGGCGAACCGCGTCCCGTGCCCGCTGAAGCATTTGAAAGGGCGCCGCCTCGGTTCCGGGATTCGTGTCGTTGCCCGTGGGCGACACATAGAACGTCTTGCTCGCGTCCGCCGCGGAGACACTCGGCGGCAACACAACGATAGTGACGAGGAAACACGCGGTCAGAACGGCGAACGTGCAGTTGCGTTTCATGGGAGGGTTCTCGGGTGGTGTTGAACGTGGAATTCCTTGACGGAGCCGCGGACTTCTTAACCGAGCCGCGGACTTCCTAACGGAGCCGCGACCGTGAGGGAGCGGTGATGGAGTCTGACGGGCGTCGGATGGACGACTCCCTCACAATCGCGGCTCGGTTCTTTTCCCGCCGTGGCTCATCATCACAGCTTGCCCTCGATGTACTGTTGATACCGCTCGGCCACACGGCCGGACTCGACGTTGCCCGCGTGTACCAGAACGCCCACGCGCTGCACGATCGACTCGCCCCGCTTGAGCGTGAACGGTTTGCCGCTTTGTTCGTCCGGGCGGCGCGGGCCGAAGGTGCCGTATTCGCGGGTGAGCCAGCGGTGTTCCTTTCCGTCGGGCCACTGGAACACGGCCAGGCCCTCCGCTGCGCCGTCGACCGTGTTGGAGTAGTCGATCCATTTGGCCGGCTTCATATTCGTGCCGGCCTCGCCCTTCTGGCCCAGGTCGTCGGCGATCGTTCCGCCGTGCTCGCCGTTGAACGTCTCGTTGACCCTCAGATACGGCCAGGCGTAATGAACCGCGTCGCTGGCGAACGTCACGTCGCCGTGCGCCGCGGTCAACGTGAACGTGATGTCGAGGAAGTACTCCCCGTTTGCCAGCGCGACGATTCGCAGCCGGCGCATCTCATCAAGCACCGGCACGTTGGAGTCCATCTCCCAGAGGAGCTTCGTCACCAGTTCCGCGCGGGCGCCTTCGCACTGTTCGCTCGCGAATTCAACCTGGCGGATGTGGTCGCGAAACGGCGACGCGGGGTCCTTGGGATCGACCTGGGAGTTCAGTGCGTTGTAGAAGCTCGCCTTGCGGCGGCCGGCCGGTTCCACCGTGTCGGCGAACCAGAACGCGCGGTGGTGCGGATACGGCTCGGTCTTGTCGACGAGCATCGACTTGCCCGAAGGACTTCGCAGCGGATGGTAATGCGGCAGATCGACGCCGTCGCCGTAGCGGTAGACCAACGCTTCCTTGCCGTCGATCAGGATTTGCGTGCGTCCGTGCCGATCGTCGCGCTGGAACCGGACGCGCGGCGCGTCGGCGGCATCGAGCGGCCGGGCGAACGCCGCGAGCAGCACGGCGGCAGCCAGCGCCAGCAGCGCCCGGCGGTTGCAGCTTCGGATACTCATGGGGTTGGCCTTTCGAGAGTTCGGTGAATCGACGGACCACGCCCTTCGTTCCTCAGGGCGTGCCACCCTGTTGGCCCCTATCCGCGCCGTCGCCGGGCGACGGTGTCGTAGAAAGCCAGGACGTTTTCCAGCGGCGTGTCGGGCTGAATGTGATGGCTCGGGGCAATGATGAACCCGCCGCCGGCGCCGACTTCGTCCATCAGGCGGCTCACTTCCGCCGCGATCTGGGCCGGCGTCGAGCGCTGAAGCCATCCCTGCACGTCGACCGCGCCGTGAAGCGCGATGCGTCCGCCGAACCGAGCCGCAACAGTGGTGCGTCACTTTGGCGCCGTATGCGTGGACCAGGTCGAAAAGCTCTTTCTTCTTGGCGGCAAAAAGTCGATCAAAGCTGGCCGGCGAGATCAGCAGTCCGCGCTGACTGCCGAAATCGTCGCCGCAGAGCACCAGGTCGATCCGCCCCGCGCCGGCCTCGAGCGTCCGCTCGATGTGCCGCATGTAGAACCGGTGCCGCTTCTCGACAAGGTGCAAATAGACCGGGTCCTCCGCCGCGATGTCCATCAGCACCCGCTCGACGCCCCGCCCGAACGCCACGCCGTTGATGAAATCCTGCACGCCGAAATCGCCCGCGGCAATCGCCAGGCCGGGGTACTGCTCGCACAGGGCGGGGATGGCGTCGAAGTCGTAGTCATCGGGGTCGGGCCAGGCGAACGCCTCCGCCTCCTCGACCGTCGTCCACGCGGCGTACGGCGAGTCGACCGGCTCGGCATACTCGCCGTACTCGTTGCCCACCGGGCGGCGCCGGACGCCCCAGAGGCCCATGATCGAGCCGTCGTCGAACGTCGGCGTTGCCGGGCCGACATACGGCAGCTTGACGTAACGGATGTCCGTCCCCAGATGTTCCGCCACCACGTTGTCGGTAATCTCGCGCCCTGCCAGCCCGAAATGTTCGATCAAACGCCCGCGTATCTCCGGCGTGGCAAAATAGTCGCACGGGGTGAAGTCGGGCTGGACATGCTCCAGCGCAGCGCGAACTCGCTCACGGCTGTTCATGGACCTCTCCTATCTTTCCGGCGCGAACGGGTGGCACGACCCTGAGCGCAGCGAAGGGCGTGGCGGCGCGGCAAACCACGCCCTTCGCTGCGCTCAGGGGCGTGCCACCCAATGGGTCAACCTAATCTCGAGCGCGCCCCAGCGAGCTTATCAGGTTGCGGAGCAAACGTCCAGCCAGCGGATCGCGGGCGGCGGCCTCCAACTCCATTTCGCAGACGACGATTCGTCCCCGGCCCAGGGCCACCTCGAACAGCGGCGTGCCCGACATGTCCTTGAGCTGCTCCGGCGGGTTGCTCATGTACCAGTGTACCCGGAGATACGTGGCCAGGGCCTCCGCGCCGGGATGATCCTTCAACCGGAAGCTGCGGCGGCAAGCATAAGGCGTCTTGCCCGGCTCGACGTTCCACCATTGCAGGTCGGGCGGCTCGATGCCGTCGAAACACTCCGACTCGCTCACGCGGAGGTTGACGATCTCGCCCCGCTCTTCCAAGACGGCGTCAACCCACTCGGGCAGAAGCGACTGGACGTGCTTTCCGCCGTGGACGATGAGCACTTGCCCGCCCGCCTCGGCCAAGCGGCGGACGGCAGCCCAGTTCTCGGGCGGCGATTCCCGGCCATCGAAGCCGCCGGTGACGAGGACGTCCGTTTTGCTAAGACTCGCCTCGCCCAAGTCCGGCACGACTTGGCACTTCACGCCCACGAACTCCAACAGCTTGCCCAGCGACGGATCGGGGGCGTAGAGGCGGATCGTCTTCTCCGCCGGACCTGGCGTGACCCAATCGCGCGTGGCGAGCACCAGGTCGTAGACGTTTTCCGAGAGCGTCTTGCCGTTATGCTGAAGCGACATCGCGAGCTGACAATTCATCCGCGGCGAAGGGAGGGTCTTCGGCAGCGCGTAGGTCACGTCGAACCACTGCCGGCCGCCGTGCTCCACCGCCGGCACGGGCCGGCTCCCCCGGGCAAGGACGGTCCCACCGTGGCGAATCTGCCACCCAAGCTCCGTCGGAGGCAGCGTCAGGCCGTCGGTCGCATCGTTCACGACGCACGCCCGGGCGGTGAACTCGCCTCCCGCGTAATAATGCCGGCCGAACAGTTCCGCGCTGACCAGAACCGGCTGCAATGCCAGCTTCATCGCCTCGTAGGTCGGATACGGCTCGATGCGGTCGGCGTCGTAGACGTTGCGGAACCAGCAGATGTTGGCGAAGTGGAGCACGCCGTCCGCCTCGGGGCAGGTTCGGCGAATCGCCTCGGCGATTTCCTTCGACACCAGCGCGCGATTGTTGAGGAAGACCGCCGGGTCGTGGTCTTCGTAGGCCCACGGACCGACGAACGCTTGCGGCGTGTAGTGCTTGAACAGGTAACTCCGCGTCGGATGGCCCGTGTCGTTGTTCGGGTAGCCGGTCGAGCATTCCTGGCTGATGTACGGCCGGTCGAGGTTGATGCCCGTGGTGCCGTAGCCGGGCCGGACCCAGAGGCCGTCGAAGAGCTTGAAATGCGTGTCCTCGTACCAGCCGTAGTAGGCGTGGCGATCGTCGACGTCGCCGTCGTCGATGCCCGCCGGCTTGAGCGTCTTCTCCCAGTCTTCGCCGTTGCGGACGTAGCTGGAGCAGGCCGAGATGGGCCGCGTGGGATCGAGCCGGCGGACCAGCCGAATCACTTTGTCCAACTCCTTCCATTTCTCCAGCCGCCGCGGACTTCCGAGGTCATGCGTGAAGAACATCTCGTTGTTCATCGTGTACATCAAGAGCGACGGATGATTGCGGTTCTGAAGCACGAGCGACGCCTGCTCGTCGCGCCAGACTTCGAGCAGCTCGGGGCTGGGGACGTCGCCCGACATGAGCCACGGCCACGGCCCCTCGTGGCTGATGCCCACGCCCTGCCGGTCGGCCGCGTCAAACCAGGTTTGCGACATCGGCGCGCAGACGTCCCGGGTGACCATCTGGTTTCCGTCGTGCATGAGCTTGAGAAATTTCTCGGCAAGCCGGGCGTCGTTGGCCGCCAGGCCCATCGGCGCGTGGCTCGCCCCGCGGAGCCAGTACCGCCGGCCGTTGAGATAGAACGCGCCGCTGCGCGTCTCGAACGTCCGGAAGCCGATCGTCGTCTCCGTTCGATCGACCGTCGCGCCGCCGCGAACGAGAGTCACGCCGAGCGTGTAGAGATTCGGCTCCTCGGGTGACCATGTTTTGACCGGCAGCTTGCCCGTCCGCAGCGTCACGGTTTGCGTCTTTCCCGGGGCGACGGTCAGGGCGGCGCCCTCGGACGACTCGAAAACCGGGGCGCCCCCGCCGAGCGGCCGGACGCTAATGCGGACTTCAATCGGCTCGGATGTCGCCGCGTGGTTGCCGACGGTCACGTCAATTTCGGTGCCGTCGGTCCGCGTTCGGGCGAACACGTCGTCGATCCGCGCGGGCTGGGTGACGATGAGCTTGACCGGCTGCCAGATGCCGCCGTGGTGGTTGTAGATGCCGTGCGGCAGACTGTTGAGCATGTCCTCGGTCACCTCGACGGTCACGGCGACGCCGACCACCTTGTCGGCATTCTTGGAGGCGGGCGATTTGCGGATGGCGACCCGAACGACCAGCAGATTCTCGCCCGGCCGCATCGCTTCCGTCGCGTCCACCTCGAACGACCCGAACATGCCGACGTGCCCGCCGACGCGGTGCCCATTGACCCAAACGTCAGGCCTCGCACCGGGCCTTTTCCTTCTGGCGGAAGTTGTCTGACACGCCCGTCCCGCCGTGCGGCAGCCCTTCGTCCGGCTCGCCGTAGAGCCAGTTGATCGTCGGGTTCCAGAAGTTGGGCACGTCGATCACGTGCCAATCGTCGTCGGCCGTCGTCGGCAGGAACGGCTGGGCGTCGGCCGGCAACTCCTGCTCGGGCTTGAAGAGCCAATTGCCGTCGAGCGAGAAGACCGACCGCGGCGCGGAGATCGGACCGATCGCAATCGGCCGATAGCCCGCACGCCGCTCGGCGCGACGCTTCTCGTCGGCGACGGTTCCCGCCTGGCCCGGCGGACGGCCGGCCGCCTCCCACTTATCCGGCACGTCGGCCCGTCGCTCCAGCACCAGGTAGTTGATCGAGCCGCCGGCCTGTCCGTTGGGATGGTTCGATCGGAACGTGACGCGGAATTGCCCGCCGCGGACGACGACGGGGCAGATGGCGGTATGGAACGTCGCGGCCGGCACTTCCTCGCTCACAAACGATTTCGGCTGCCCGGGAATCTGGGCCTCGAAATGCGTCGCATACGCCGGATCGCCGCCGGAAACGGTCAGCACGTACTCGCCGTCCGGCACGTCGCAGCAGAACGTGGCCTCGTTCTGTCCGTGGGCGACGACCGCCAGCGTGTCATTCAGCAGCGGTTGCGCCGACCCGCGCCGGCGCGTGCCCTCCTTGATCGCCTCGGTCCAGCCGTAGCCGCGAGTTTTGTCGTAGGCGCTCTCGTCGGCCGGGCTCCAGCCGGGGACGAGTTCTTCGAGCGTGGGCTGGAAATTGAACCTCCGCGCGGCGGGGTGAAAGGAGTCGTCGATCAGGCGTTTCGCGCCGTCGGGAAGCAGTCGCACTGAGAGGTCGTCGAACTCGGTCGCGATCCAGCCGCCGCCCAGAACGACCTTCCCCGCCGCAGGCCCGGAGGCGTCCGACACGCGAATCCGTGGCGTTTTCTCCTCGCCCAGGTAGACCTCGATATCCGGCCCGGCGACGACGAGGCGAAGGTCGTACCACGCGCCGGGCACGGGGTGGAAATCCAGCGGCACGAGCGCCAGGATGCGGTCGTTCCCGCCGGGAGCGTACCGGCAGAGATACAGGTCGTCGCAGTTGCCCCCGCGAAGCGCCACCGCGTAGCGGCGGTCACGGTCCGTTGCCCGGAACCCCGCCCAGATTTGAACTTGCGGGGCGTCTTCCGGCGCCCGGGCGCGGAAGCGGATCTCATAGTCGCGCCAGTTCTCATCTCCGCCGGCGACGAAGCAGTCGGCGATTCGCAGCGCGCCGTGTTCGACGCCGACGGCCCCCCGCCCGTAGGTCCTCCAGACGGAAGCGTCGAGCCGGTCAAACGACTCGACCAGCGACGGCTCGGCGGCGGCCGCGGGCAAACCGGCGGCCAACGCCAGGATTGAAAGAAATGCCAGAGAACGCCCAGACGCTCGATTCATTGGGGTCACCTCTCGGTGTGCGGAGCGCATTGTCGCCTTTCGCTCCGCGAAAGTAGCGGTCTTTGGCCTTTCGCTGGAGCGAAAAGCCGCTACTTTCGCGGAGCGAAAGGCGACACTCGCTTCCGCGGCAACGCCGTCTACGGCAAGGCGAAGTCGATCGTGTTGGGCCCCGACTTGACTTCGCGGGTCAGGCCGGATTGGCCGCGGACGGAGAATTTTTCGGGCAGGAGCCACTGGGGCTTCATCGCGGCGGGGTCGACGCGTTTGCCGGTCTTGGCCGAGCCAAGCTCCGCTTCGAAGCTCTTGGGCTGCGGCACTTTGGCAAACTGTACGGACTCGATCGTCACCTCGTGACTGCCGACGATCGCCCCGTCGCCCTCGTCGAACGTCGTCAACGTGTAGGTCCCGTCCGGCTGGATGCGGCCCGAGGCCGACCGTCCGGTCTTGGGATAAAACGTGACGGTGCCCTCGGGCACGGGTCTGCCGTTGAAGGTCACTTTGCCGGTGACTTTGCCGCGCTCCGGCAGCCCGGAGCCACAGCCGCCGAGCAACAACAGGGCCAAGAGGGTTGCCAGGATTCGCGTCCCGTGTAGCGAGGTCACGGCGTGTCTCCTTGTCCTTGGGTAATGGCGGTTCACTGGATCTGGTCGGCGGGGATCATCTCGCCCATAGCCCGGGATGACAACGCCCGATAGATGCGCATGTCAATCGTGTCCATCAAGAACGCCACGTGGCCGTCGCAGAAGACGAACTGGGCGCCGCCGGGGTGCTGACTTCCGAAGGGCGGATCGTTCTCGAACTCGGGAGACATCGGCATCTGCACCGAGTTGAGCGGATAGTAGGTGTGCAGCAGATGGCGGCCGTTATCATTCCCCTCGGGCAAGGGGAGCCAATATATGATGTTCCCGCCATCATACCAGGCGGTCGGACCGCCGACGTCCATGACGCCATAACCCGGCCCCATGCCGTAGGGATGGGGATGAACGCTTTCGCCCACCGCCATGGTGGTGCTGGTGCCGTCGGTGATGTCGCCGATTTTGGTGAAACTGTTGGTGTGGAAGACCCCGTCGGTGTAGGACCGTCCTCGCATATGGATCGTGGGATTCGGCAGGCCGCCGCCGGTGCAGCCGAAGTAGTCCTTGCGGGACGTGAAGGTCGCCCATTTCGACACGCTCGGACATTGGTAGCCGGGGATCGTCATATTCTCCAGGTCGCCGTGCGCCACGGCGAAATCGACCCAGCGCAGGTCCGTCCCGTAATAGGGTTCGTAGGCATCTCCCATGGACGTCTCTTCCAAGTAGGGCAGCAGGACGACCAACATGCCGTTGCCGCGGCAGTCAAAGATCACCTTCACGTTGTCCACCGCCGAGCCCGCCGGAAAGCACTGATACGTGTCGTGGTAGTTGTGCATCGCCACGCCGATCTGGCGGAGATTGCTGGAGCACTGCATCCGCCGCGCGGCCTCGCGCGCCGCCTGGACGGCCGGCAGCAACAGCGCGATCAGGATCCCGATGATCGCGATGACCACCAAGAGTTCGACGAGCGTAAAGCCCGGCGAAAAAGGGGTCAGAACTATTTTTTTCGACGTCCCCCGCGTCGCGACGACGTCCGAGGGGGGCTGGGTTCGGGAGCGGGACCTTGGCATTTTAGTGACCCTCGTGTTCGGTGCCCTTTTCGTTTTCTTCTCAGGCGATATTCGCGCCGAGCACTTCGACGGCCGCGTCCACGTCGCGAGAACGAATCGCCTCGACGATCGAAGCGTGCTCGTCGCGGATGTCCGTCGGCTCGGCGTAGTCGCGCTGCGACCGCAGGAAGTGGGAGCGCACGCGGGCGACGATCGCCAGCCAAATCGTTTCGAGGTCCCGAATCCCGGCGCGTTGGATGATCGACCGGTGAAACGCCAGGTCCAGTTCGGCAATGGCCGGGAAGTCTCGCTGCGCGCAGGCCTCGCCCATGCGATCCAGGATCTCCTCCCATCGCGTGAAGTCGTCGTCGTTCATCTCGTCGAAACAGGATCGCAAAGCGAACGTCTCGATGGTGCGTCGAATCGGGATCACGAGCTCATGCACGGCGTCGCACGATTCGTCCGCCACGCGGACGCCGCAGTTGGGCTTGGCCTCGAGGAGCCCTTCCTGGGTCAACTGCTGCAGGGCCTCGCGGATCGGAGTCCGGCTCACCCGGAACCGGTCCACCAGACTCGTTTCGCTGAGCCGCTCCCCGGGCGTCAGGCGGCCGGAGAAGACGTCGTTGCGCAACTGGTCGACGATTTGGTCGCGCAGTCCGCGAACGAGCATGACGGAGTCGGTGGTCTTTCCGTTGGACATTGGGCACCCATGGACCGAGTCCGACTGGCGACGAGTTCGTCGCAAAGCTCAATATATACAGTATGCAATCCGACCGCAAGCCCCAAGAAGCGAGAACGGCCGCGAAAACCGGGCGACTCCGCCCGCTCCTCCAAACGTCCATTTTCCAGAGAAAACTGGAGGAGCAGGTAAACTTTACCGATTATTCCGATTACGACGACAGCGCATACCAAACCTACTCGCTATACTGGTCCGTCATCCCCCTCATGCGAAGAATGCAAATGGTTGCCAATTTGAGACTTAAGCGTTTTTGGGCCGCCCTGATCCCCGGCGTCTGTCTGCTGGCAGCCCTGGTGTGGTCGCTCGCGTTTGCGCGGGGTTCCTCCTCCGATCAGGTGGACCGCGCCGTCTATCGCCTCGATCATGTCCAGGCCGCCGAGGTGCAACGGGCACTGGTCGATCTGTTGCCCCAGGCCGAGGTCCGAGTCGACGAAGCCGCCAACCGAGTCATCGTCCGAGGCGATGCACGGGCCCACCAACTTGCCCAGAACACGATCAAGTCCCTGGATCGCCCGGCGGCTCCGCCGGCCACCCCTCCTGCCACCTCGACCGGGAGCGATGCCCCGGTGTTGAAAGCCTACCCTTGTCCAGCGGGCGACGCCGCCCGGCAGGCGGCCCGGTTGCAGTCCCAACTGCCGGCGGGGTCGAACGTTCGGATCTCGCCGGATGAGCGGAGCGGCCAGATCCTGGTGGTGGCGCCGCCGGACGTGCAGTCGTGGGTGGCTCAATCGCTTCGCGCGGCTGCCGTCGAGCCTCCCCAAGCGGCGGCTCCGGCCGGCCCGGCGCGGCCGGAGGCGATGGAGTCTCACACCGTCCAACTCCAGAACCGCGAAAGTCGGCAGGTCGAGGCGGCGATGCTCCAGATGCTCGCCGGCCGCCTGACACCCCTGCCCGGCGGAGACGGCCAGCAGGCAAGCTACCGGCTCGCCGTCTCCGAGGGCTCGCCGGTCGAGCTGCTCTTCGAGCGGCCGACGAATCGAGTGACCGTGCGCGGCGTGGGACGGCTGATGGACTCGTGCATCCGGCTGGTACGCGCGTTGGACGGCGCGGGCCAGACCGGGGAGGCGGGCATGCAGTTGGTTTCCGTGAAGGCGACGCCGGCGGCCGCCCTGGATCGCACCATCGCCGCGGTCACGGCGGATGTCCCAGCCGCGCAGCCGCCAGCCGCGCAGCCGCCGGCCGCTCAGCCCCCGGCCGCGCCGGTCGCGCCACCGGGCCCGCCGACGGCTACGCAACCCCAGGCCGCAGCCCCCGAGAGCAACCTGGTTGGGCCCGTGCGGATCGAGATGCTCGAAGGTCTGGACGTGATGGTGATTCGCGGCAACAAGCGCGACGTGGATCGAGTCGTCGAGATCATCAACGAGATCGAGCGGCTCAGCGCCGAGACCGAGCCGGCCGTGGAAATCCACCAGCTCAAGCACGTCGACTGCACGCAACTGGCCACGTTGGTCACGCAGCTTTACAGTCAGGTCTTTTCTCCCCGGCAAGGCGCAGTCAGCATCACGGCGCTGGTCAAGCCGAACGCCTTGCTCCTGGTCGGCCGCCCGGAGAGTGTCCGCACCGTGGTCGACCTGGTGGCCCGGCTGGACCAGCCGGTCGCGCCGGAGACCCAGTTCCAGGTGTTTCAGTTGCGTCACGCCTCGGCCCAGACGGCCGAGACGCAGATCGAGGGGTTCTACGAGGAGCGCGGGGGGCTGGGAGCGAAGGTTCGGGTGACGGCCGATTATCGCTCGAATTCGCTCATCGTTCAGGCCGCTCCGCGCGACGTTGCCGAGGTGGCCGAACTGATCGGACGGATCGACACGCCCACCAGCGCCGCGATCAATGAGTTGCGGGTCTTCACCCTGGAGAACTCGCTGGCGGCGGACCTGGCGCCGATCTTGCATGACGCCATCGCCGCCCAGGCGCCGACGGGCCAACGCGCCAGGCCGGCCGGTGGCGCCGCCGCCGGTGGCGCTGGCGGCGCCCCCGGCGCGAACCAGCCCTCGGCCGCCGCCGGAACCGAAGGAGCCAAGTCGACCATGCTGCGGTTTCTGACGGTCGACCAGGCGGGCAAACGACGTCTGAACTCGGGCATCTTGACCGACGTGCGGATCACGGCCGACGCCCGGGCGAATACCCTGTTGGTTTCCGCGCCGGCGGACAGCATGGACTTGATCGAGGCGTTGATCCGGCAACTCGACAAACTTCCCTTGGCCGAGGCCCAGGTCAAGGTCTTTACGATCATCAACGGCGACGCCAGCGCCATGGTCGACACGCTGGAGACGCTGTTCGGCCAGCAGCAGCAACGCGGCGCCGAGGAACCGGCCGTGCAGACGGCGGCCGTCGAGGGCGAGAGCACGCTGGTGCCCTTGCGGTTCGCCGTCGACATCCGGAGCAACAGCATCATCGCGACGGGTTCGGTGGGCAGCCTCGGCGTTGTCGAGGCCATCCTGTTGCGGATCGACGAGAGCGAGGTGCGCAATCGCAAGAGCATGGTCCACCGGCTCAAAAACTCCTTCGCGTCGGACGTGGCCACGGCGGTCAACGAGTTCCTGCGCAGCGAGCGCCAGGTCGAGACGCAGACGCAGGGGCTCTACAGCGCCTTCGAGCAGATCGAGCGAGAGGTGATCGTCGTCGCCGAGCCGGTCAGCAACAGCCTGATCGTCAGCGCCACGCCCCGGTTCTTCGACGAGATCGAGAAGCTGATCGAGAAGCTCGACGAACGGCCGCCGATGGTGATGATCCAGGTCCTGATCGCCGAGGTGACGTTGAACAACCTCGACGAGTTCGGCATCGAATTGGGGCTCCAGGATTCCTTGCTGTTCGACCGCAGCCTGTTGTCGAATCTCAACACCACGACGAAGACCACGGACCAATCAACGCCCAGCGGGATCATCACCGTCACCGAACAGGTCGTCCAGGGCGCCGACAACACGCCCGGCTTCAACTTCAACAACCAGCAACTGGGCAACAGCGGCAGCGACAAGTCGCTGGCCTCCGCCGGCAAGGTCGCCTCGCAGGGATTGTCGAGCCTCGGCGTCGGGCGAGTCAACAGCGAACTCGGCTACGGCGGCCTCGTTCTCTCCGCCGCCAGCGAAAGCGTGAGCGTCCTGGTCCGCGCGCTGCAAGAGTGCGGCCGACTGGAAGTCCTCAGCCGACCCCAGGTCATGACCCTCGACAACCAGGAGGCATTCATCCAGGTCGGCCAACGCGTTTCCCTGATCCGGGGCACCGCCACCAACGAGGCCGGCCAGACCAACCAGGTCTTGCCCGAGGACATCGGTCTGATCCTCCGCGTCACGCCCCGGATCAGTCCGGACGGGCTGGTGGTGATGCACATCATGGCCGAGAAATCCGCCCTGGGGCCCGAGTCCGAAGGCACGCCGGTGTCGATCTCCGCCACCGGCGCGGTGATCCGCCAGCCCCCGATCAACACCACCACCGCCGACACCACCGTGGCGGCGCTGAACAGCCAGACGGTCATCCTCGGGGGACTGATCACGAAGACCAAGCAGGAGAACCATCGCAGCGTTCCCTTCCTGTCGAGCATCCCGATCCTGGGACACCTGTTCCGATACGATTTCGACTCCCAGAAGCGGACCGAGTTGCTGATCATCATGACGCCGCACATTGTCAAGACCGAAGCGGACGCCGACGCCGTGCGCCAGATCGAAGCGTCGCGGATGCACTGGTGCCTCGCCGACGTGATCGACATCACCGGCGACGTCGACCTGCGCGGCCGGAAGGACGATTGGCCCGACGCGGAAACCCGCGTGGTCTATCCCGACATGAAGCCCGATGGCGAGGTGATTCCCGCGCCGCAAGGCCGCTCGGCGCCGCTGAAACCGATTCCCGAGGCAAACGGCTCGCCGTTCAAGCAAGAGCGCGCGCCGGGGCCGCCGCCGTCGCGAACGACTCCGGAGCTGGTGCCCGGCACGCCCACGCCCGCCGATCCGGCCGACGCGCGGCTTCGCGTCCCGGCCGCGGACGCGGCGTATCGCAATCAGGCGTCGCCGGCGGGACAGCGATTGCCCACCGTGCGCGACGAGCGAGTCGAGCCGGCGGCGTGGCACGAGACGTCGCCGGGGCAGGCCCCTCCGGCGAGTCCCCTGTCGTACTAGGCCCTAACCAAGCGACCTTTTGACGCTAAAGCGGCGATGAATCGCCGCACTCCAAAACGAAGGTCGAACGAGTATTCGTCACGCGAAAGGAAACGGCATGTCACGCGCGATGCGTCTTTTCGGTTGTGTGTTTCTCCTGGCCGCGGCCGGGTGGGCGTCCGGCTGCGCGTCGCTCGATCTGAAGTCACCGAAAATCTGGCCGTTCTCCCAAGAGGATGAGCCTCGCATTCCGGCGAAAATGGTGGCGATGTGGAGCGACGCGGTCAGCACGAACCCCAACGGGCCGCCGCAGCGGGGATTCGGCGGCCGGCTCACCTTCTACGACAGCAAGGCGGACAAGCCGGTCAAGGTCGACGGCACGCTGGTGGTCTACGTCTTCGACGAAGAGGGCCGCGACCCCGGCAACGCGAAACCGGACCGGAAATACGTCTTCGGCAAGGAGGACCTCCAGCGGCATTACAGCAAGTCGGACCTGGGGCATTCCTACAGCGTCTGGCTCCCCTGGGACGAGGCGGGCGGCCCGCAGAAAGAGGTCAGCTTGATCGTCCGCTTCACGCCCAACGTCGGCCCAACGATCGTCGGCGAACAGGCCAGGCAGATCCTGCCGGGAGTCAAAGCGGTGGCGAAGAGCGACGGCCCGCGGCCGGGCGCGGCGCCGCCGGTTGCCCCGGCGCGCCCCGGGGGACAGGTCGAGCTTGCCTCGCACGAGGTGGCGCTCGCCGGCCAAGAACACCCCGCCGAGCCGAACAGCGCCCCAACGCGGCGGATGACCACGACGACGATTCGCGTCCCCTCGGGTGGCGGCAACGCCGCGGTGCCGGTCGCCGACGTCCGCCCGGAGACTACGCGCCGGGAGCCGGCGGGGCAGTCGCCGCCGGAGTCTTGGACTCCTCTGCCGCCGGTTGATCCGTCGTTGCAGGCGTCGTCGATTCCCCCGTCACCACAAGCTCGTTCTTCACGTGACGGACGCCCGGCTCAAGAAGCGCAAGCTGCTCGGCCAGGATCCGATCGTGGGGCGTGGCAACTTCGCCCCGGAGAATCGTCGTATCCTGCTGGACGTCAACCGTCACGGGACCAACGACGCGGATCCTGGTCGAGCGCGCCAGCCGATCCGTCAGTATTGTCGCGACCCGGCTGGGCGCAGGGTGAGGAG
>JAPLNP010000196.1 GCA_026401055.1 Planctomycetia bacterium | reverse complement strand
GGTCGCTCGATGCAGATCGATTCCAACATGCCACATGATAGGGCTCCTTGTTTGGTGGGCTATGGATGAAGCTACACACCTCAAACGTAGTCCACCGGCAAGGGGCCTCAACACGCGGCGGTTATAGTATCATCACTGATTGTCGGGTGTCAAGTGTGTCAATGTCAGTGATGTCCCCTCTTCAGCTTCCTGTCCCCTTTTCAGCTTCCCCGCCTCGCTTATTCCTCTGACGCTTCCTCGCCTTCGTCGCCTGTGCCGTAAGCTGCCCACCGCTGGTCCCAAACCGTGCATAGAACCTGGCCGAGCAATTCGAGTTCGGCGATATCGTTCAGCGATATTCGGCACCACCGCTGTCCGCTTGGTACTACTGACAGCGACGGAACGAGTGGTGCGGCTGTCTCTGCGGGCAAGGGCAGCCGCACACGTGGCTTTTTCTCGCCGAAGTTCTCCAGGCGGCATACGGCCCAAAACGCCTTTCCGGGCAGGTGAATCTTGAAGAACGAGGGCGTATCTTCGTACTCAACCGGGCGATTAGGGCCAAGCAGCCGCTGCACTGTCGCGAACCCATCGAGTTCAGCCTGGCTCGTGACTATTGGCTTCTTTGGAGGTTTAGCCTCTCCAACGCAACCCGTCGCCGCGCCGCTCAGCGCCGTCGACAACCGTTGCTGCTTCGCCCACTCTCCGATGGCCGCTTTGACTACGGGTTTCCAGCTTTCAACCACACTTTCCTTTAGGTTGCGCGTCTCAATGTTTGCGATGGCCAGCTTGATGAATTCGGGCGCAGGCTCCAGGAGCCGCGCGAGTTCCTCAACAAGCAAGTTCTGCGTCCACCGCTTCTGCGCAAACGTCCTAATCAACTCGACATTGAATTGGGACTTCTGGAGCAGCGTCAAGAAATCCCAGGGTGGCGGTTCCTCGCTGAGAACCTGCCATTCGACGAAAGGTTTCCTATCCATCACGTTGTCGTTTTCGAGGTCCGTGAAGAAACGCCAGTGAACGCCGTTGGTCAGTATTCCCAACTTGGATCCCGGAGCCTTCGCAAAATAGTCGGCAAGTTGTTCATCGTGGCCAGACAGTCTGCGATCAACTGGTTTCGCTTCCACATAGAAAACTGGCTTTCCTTCCTGCATGAACGCATAGTCCACAGGTTTCGCCGACCGGTTACGGCCGAAATCCTCTCGGTGTTCAGGTACGCACTCCCGTGGGTCGTTGAGGTCGTAACCTAAGATGGTGAATAGCGGTTCAATGAGGCTCTTTTTTGTTGCCTGCTCGTTCCCTTTGACGTGATCAGCAAACTCCCTCACACGTTTCACATAGGCTGCGATTGCGTCGCGCATCGATCGGCTCCCTGTTATTGCAGGATCGGCTGCCGCGATACTCCCCGAACTCCAACAGCCGGAACAACCCCCCTTTTTGGCGGGAGTACGACAGATCGTCATCCTACACCTCATGTTTGTGGGCCGCAAGACTCCTGCCCATGAGGAAGGAGCGGAAAAGGTGACAGCCACCAAAGCTGGGGGTATATCATGGCGACGGGGATATATCGAGTGGCTTTTGGAGAGTTTACTCCTGCTTCTTCGGTCTTCCGCGGGGCCGAAGCGTCCATTGCAGGTTCAATCGCTTGGCCGTCTGGGCGACCCGATCGGGATTGCCGACGGGGCGACGGCGGTTGACGCAACGACGCAACGCCGCCACTTCGGCTTCCGGTTGCGGTTGATTGACGATCTGTAGCCAGTCGACAGGGCGTGGCACAGGCTATCCGCGACGCGCTGCTGGGCAAGCCGGCGCGATTCGCTCGGTCGCGTTCAGCCCGGCCGGTGCGCTCCTCGCCTCGGGCGGCTACGACGGCACCGTGCGGCTCTGGGCACCGAAGACCGAGCCGCGCCCGTTAGGAAGCGGTATGATGCGGGCGGAACTCAGACACCGCTCGCTTACGGTCGCGGCTCGGTTTGGGGCGGTCGCGGCTCGGTTTGGGTCGGTTGCGTGCGAAAAGAAGCCGAGCCGCGCCCGTTAGGAAGCGGTAGGGTGCGGGCGGAACTCAGGCACCGCTCCCTTACGGTCGCGGCTCGGTTTGGGGCGGTCGCGGCTCGGTTTGGGGCGCTCGCGGCTCGGTTTGGGGCGGTTGCGGCTCGGTTTTCCGTAGATCGATCCCTTGCCCTTCGACGACGTATTGGCAAGCGTCGTCTAACGCCGCTTCGTTCCAGAGGTACTTCGTGCTGCCGTGGCGGGTCCAGGCTTTGCGGCCTCTTTCGAACAGTCCGGCCTCGACCATGCGGCGAGTCGACCAGGACTTCAAGTCGTTCATCACCTTTTCCGGCGATGCATTGGCGCCAACAACCAGATGCACGTGATTCGTGCGAACGTTGACCGCGTGCAGAGTCCAGCCACGATGATCGACCACTGCCCGAATCGTCCGCTCGACGATCGCCCGGCACGCTTCGTCCAGTTCCACCGCCGGGTGTTTCTTCCGGAGGGCGGCGGCTTGGTGGCGCCGTGCATCCGCCGGCAACACGGCCGTTCCGGGCCGGTTGTGCTCGTCGTCGACCGACCCGCGCTCGTCGCCGTGGAGCCACGTGCCATGCGTGTGGTAGGTGATAAAGTAGGCCAAGACGTCGGAGTAGTCATGCGCGTCGTCGAGAAAGTCTGACATCGTGATGCCCTCTTGTTGAGGCGCGCCCGGCAGAAACCGAGCCGCGCCCGTAAGGAAGCGGTGGCACCCGGCGTCGTTCCGGCTCCGCTCCCTTACGGTCGCGGCTCGGTTTGGTCCGTCGCGGCTCGGTTCGCTTGTGCCGCGGCTCGGTTCTGCTACCCCAGGCACTCCCATTCGATCGGGATTCGCTTGAGGGCGTAGCCGGTCTCGCGGAGGTAGTTGCCGTAGACCATCATCCAGTGGAAGCCGGGCATCCGCTTGGCGATCGTGTCCGTGTCCGCGCTGAACTTGACGTCGATCTGCGAGCGGCAGATCGGCAGGAACGGATGGGCGGCAATCTCGCCCGAAAAGCCGAGCCAACGCTTGGCGGCGAAGTCGGGCGCGATGTTGGTCACCTTCTGCCCGATGCCCATCTCGACCTTGGGGGCGGCGCCGTAGTCGGACTCGAAATGCGTCATGATCCGCGCCGGCTCGATCGTCTTGCCGTTCATCTTGCGCGGGGCGGTGCAGTGGGCCAACGTGATCAAGCCGTCGTGCGGATACGTCGGATCGTTGAGGAACGTCGGTTTGCCCGAAATCTCCCCCAGCAGCATACCCGAGGGGATCACCACGAAGTCCGACTCGCAGAAGGCCAGGTAGCCGTCGTCGTTCAACATGCTCAGCGGCAGGCAAGCCGACGTCTCGGCAATCGGCATGATCGTGCCCATGCAACTGTTGATCGTCATCGCCTTGCAGCCGGCCTGCTTCATCAGCCCCCGGAAGACCTGATCCAGCAGGAAGGCGTTTTCGACGAACTTCGTCTCGGTTTCGAGCGTGGTGCCGGGCAGCTTCAAATAGTCGGCCGCGCGGCGTTTCGCCTTGGCCACCGCCGCGCTGTCCCCGCGGGCGGCGGCGATCAGCTTGCCGAGTTCGTCGTAGGTGATGGTCTGGATGTCGAGCTTCCAGAGCTTTTTGACCAGGTCGGGAACGACGGTGCCCGGCTGTGCCCAGGCGCTGGCTCCGCCGACGGCCAGGATCTTGCTCCCCAGCGTGTTGCGCAGGCCGCAGAGCGAACGCAAACGCCACATGATCTCGTCCTGGCTGTCGACCACGACGTCGTCGAAATCGACGCCTTTGACAGCCAGGGCGTCGCCGTGCTGGCGGAGGTATCGCGGGCTGATAATCTCGTACCAGAGGTAGACCGGCCCGGAGAGATGGCGAACGAAGAAGATAATGTCCTTGCCCGTCTTGGCCGCCGCGGCGAAACAGTCCATGTCCGCGCCCGCGGCGTAAATCAACAGCACGTCGGCGTCGGCGGTATCTTTCAGGGCTTCGACGTCTCGGGCGGAACGGACGGCCGCGATCGGCAGGATCGTCATTGGGAAGTCGGCGCTGGCCTTGAGCTTCTCCAGTTCGCCCTGGATGCGAACCACTTCGGCGTCGGCCTGCTCTTGCTTTTCGATTCCGCCCCAGGACCGCCAGCTTGTCTGGGGACGGCGCTCGTAGGTGCCGTAGGTGAAGATCGGTTTAACCCGCAGGGGCCGGCGCGGCGGGGCGGCGTCGGCGTCGGTCTCGGCGGCCGCGAGCATCGACCAGGACAGCCCGGTCAACGCCGCGCCGCCCAAGGCGGTCCCGCCAAGGAACAGTCGCCGGGTGATGCCGGTTTTGGGTTTGGGGGTACATGCCGGGCAGCAGTGGGGCTGGAACGGGTCAAAGTCGTGGTCGCGACGGGACATGACAAAGCTCCTGGGCTTCGGGGCCTCTTTGTTGAAATGCTTCAGCGCACAACGAATATGCTGACTATACACCTCCCGGTTCGCGGATGCAACATTTAGGCGTGCCGCGAGGGGGCAGTCCCGGGAGTGGTTTGGTTTGCGCCATAGCGGGGGCCCCACCGTCGGGGGCGCGCCATTTTGACACCGCCCGGGGGCAGAGTAGAATTGAACGCTTGCGTCAGCCTTGCCCGTTGAACCCCGCTGCATCCGAGCCTCAAGGAGCCTGCCGTGGCCATTGCCCCGTGGATCACCTATCGACCCGAGTTGAAAGTCCTCGACTGCACTATCCGCGACGGGGGCTTGATCAACGATCACATGTTCGACGACGGGTTCGTCCAGGCCGTTTACAACGCGTGCGTCGAGGCCGGCATCGACTACATGGAGTTGGGCTACAAGGCCTCGAAGAAACTCTTTGCTCCGGATGAGTTCGGCGCGTGGAAACACTGCGACGAGGACGACATGCGGCGGATCGTCGGCGAGAACCGCACGGACTTGAAGCTCACCGCGATGGCCGACGCGGGCAAGTCGGATTGGCGGACCGACATCCTGCCGAAGAAAGAAAGCGTGCTGGACGTGATCCGCGTGGCCTTCTATGTCCACCAGGTCTCCGAAGCGGTCGACATGATCCGCTGCGCCGCCGATCGGGGATACGAGGTGACCGCCAACCTGATGGCCGTCTCGACCGCCCAGGAGAAGGAAGTCGACCAGGCGTTGGAAGTCCTGGCCGAGACGCCCGCCGGCACGCTCGTGGTCGTCGATAGCTTCGGATCGCTCTATGCCGAGCAAGTCGAACTGCTGGTCAAAAAGTATCTCAAGTACGGCGAGGCGACCGGCAAGGTGGTGGGCATGCACGCCCACAACAACCAGCAACTGGCCTTCGCCAACACGATCGAGGCAATCATCCACGGGGCGAACCGCGTGGACGCCTCGATGGGCGGCTTGGGTCGCGGGGCGGGCAACTGCCCCATGGAACTCTTGATCGGCTTCCTGCGCAACCCCAAGTTCAAGCTCCGGCCCATCTACCAGGTGCTCGAAAGTTGCCTCCTGCCTCTGAGCCGCCAGGTCGAATGGGGACCGCTGCCGCAGTACAACATCACGGGCCAGTGCAACCAGCATCCCCGCGAGGCGATGGCCGCCCGAGCCGATGCCCAACGCCGCGACAAATACGTCGAGTTCTATGACCGGCTGGTCAATGACGTGTGAGTTGGGGTTGGGGATTGGGGGTCAGGGGCCGGGGGTCGGGGAGCAATGCCGTTCAATCATCCTCCCTCTCCCTCTGGGAGAGGGCCGGAGTGAGGGTGGCGGAGTCAGCAGTAAAGGCAAATCCCTCACCCTAACCCTCTCCCGGCGGGCGAGGGGACTCTGCTTCCAGAACGGCGATCTCGTTCCAGTCGTTGAGCTTGACGGCCACCCGGTGGCCGCCCGCCACGGCTTCCACGGCAAAATCGTTCGCCTTTTCGCGGCCGGTCCGATCAAAGAGATAACACCGCGGCGGCTTCGCTCCCGGCACGGTGTACGCGCCCGAGACGCACGTCAGGAGCCGTTCCTTGCCAAGCAGCCAGCCAGCGTGCAGTTCCACCGGCGTGAAGGGGAACATGTGGTTCCCCGGGCCGTAGTCGCCCGCGCCCGGGCCCGCCGCGGGGATGACGCTGCCGTAGTAATAGTACAAGCAGCCGTTGCGCAAGCCGGTAATCATGGCCTTGGTGACGATGCGCGCGTACTCGTCTTTGCCCTGCTGGCCCAATCGCTCGGGCCGGATGCCCAGGATGATCGGGGTGGAGAGGTGCCCCTTCGCCTCGTGCGCGAAGCAAGGCGGCTTGCCCTCCAAGCTCAAAGCCGAATCCACCGGATCGTTCTCCATCTCGGCGAAGCGGAAGGCGGGCAGCTTTTGCGTTTCGCTGACGCAGGCGTGCGAGTTGCACACCACCTGGCCGCCCTTGTCGAGGATGTGCTTGAGCAGATCGGCGCGGGCGTCCGCGCCGACCAGGGCGCAATCGGTGTATTTTCGCGCGATTCGGCCCGTCTTCACGTCGACGTCCACGGTGTGGCCGTCCCATCGCTCCATCGTCCGCCGGTCCATCCGTTCGAGCACGCCCCAGGCGAGGCTGAACTGGTCGATGTAGATGCCGCGGTATCCCACCTTGTCCATCATGAAGTCGATCTGCTCGAGGAGCCGCTGTTGACGATAGTTGCCCCGCCGGGGATACAGCATCAGGTTCAGATAGGGCGCCGACGCATAGTACGTGTCGACGACGATCCGGCCGTCCTCCGTGCGGATCACGCTGTCGGCGTAGGGCGATGACGCGAGCACGGCCGACTGCTCCTTGGAGAGTTCCAGCCCATAGGTTCCTCGCGGGCCGCTCGGGGCCGACGTCGGAAGCGTCTCGCCGCCCGGCAGACTCCGCGTGTCGATCGAGACCAGGTTGTTTTCCAACAGGGGCATCAGAATGACGTCGGGGTGTGCCTGGCGTTGCTCGGCAACCAGCTTGTGGTAGGTTTCGAGGTACTTTTCGTTGCTCAAGCCGGCGCCGCTGTTGTACTCGAACCACGGGCCGACGGCGCAGAACTTGGCGTGGTTTCTGCCGTCGGCCGGAAGCGCGAACTGGAATGGGCCCTGGATCGTGAAGTTCACGTCCCAGTCGCGCCGGACCTCGTTGATGAAAGCCCAGTAGTCGCGGTGCGCTCGCGGGTACAACGTCCACCGCAGCGTGTACTCCGCCTTGGCGTCCAGGCCGAGGTGGCGCGTGGCGAACGAGAAGGCATTGGCCTTCCGCGCGATCGCCAGTTGCAGCCGGTAAACGTTGTCTTCGGCCAACATGCCCAGCGAACTGTTGGCCTGCGTCACCAGCAGCGTCGGGTTCTCGGCATGGCCGACCCCGAGACTGTCCGCTCCCTCGACGCCGCTGAGATAGAAGCTCTCCGGCGCGGGAAAGCCGGGGATCGACAACTGGTTGTCCACCAAGATGCCGACCGGGGCATCGGTCGTGTTCACGAGCCGATCCTCGACCGAGCATCGCGGGCCGAGGAGCCGGAGCGTCCGCGCGAGGCGCCAGTGCGCGCCGGCGGCTTCGATCGTGATCGTCCCCTCGTCGGTCTTGCGGATCTCGGGAGTCCAGCCCTTCTCGCCGCGAGCGTCGTCGGGCGTCAGGCGATTGGAGCCGATCGTCTCGCCGGGATAGGAAAACGACGAGGCGATGAAGTAGGTGTCTTTTCCCACCTCCAGCCGGATTCCGCCCGTCGTGGTCACGACCAGGGCGAAGCCGTCGCCCGCGAGGCGCGCCTTCTCCTTGTCGCCCGCGAACTGGACGGTGTTGGCCTTCTGATGCTCGACGACGAGCGATTCCGGCAGATAGCCGACCGCCAGACCTTCGATCGCCATGTCGCGAACTCGGGTCTCCGGATCCGACGGCTTTCTGCAGAAGTGGTTGACCAGGACGATCGCGTTCGGCTTGGCCGACTCGATCCGCTCGTCGGCGCCGGTCTCCACGTAGTTGGCCACGTCGGAAATATCCAGCACGTACAGGTACGGTTCCTCCAGCGGAGCGAGCACTCGCTTGTCGAGTTGCTCGGCGGGGCCGAAGAAGGTCAACAGCCGGGGCCCCTCGGCGGTCCGCGACCACCAAGGCTGATCGCCCAACGTCGTTTGGCAGGCTTCCGTCCGGTTGATGAGCCGACTGGCCCCGGCGGCCGTCGTCTCCCCGAGGCTCTGGCCGTTGATCGTGATCCCGAGATTCGCATTCCAGCCGCCGGGAACGTCGAGGTGCAGGCGGGCCTTGAACATCAGGCAAAGGCGCTTTCCGGCTTGCCGCCCGATGGCCGGCAGTTTCACTTCGGCCTTCTGGGGCGACTCGCCGATCGGAATCAAGATGGGCTGTTCGGCGGTGTAAACGGCCTCGATGGGCCACCGAGCGTCCTCGGCCCGGCCGGGCAGGCTGACCAGCGACGTCGTCGGCAGCGCGATCGTCAGAAGCAACACGGTCCGAGCGGGCAGCAAACGCAGGCAGTCTTTCATGGCGGGGCTCCTGGAGGCGGGATTTCGGGGACTGTCCTATTGTCGCAAGTCGCGAGCGCGACAGCAAGTCGCCGATGGGGAGGTGCCGATGCGGTGGCACGTCCCTGAGCCCCAGGCGAAGGGCGTGGTTGGCGTCGGTGGCAGCTCACCCACGCCCTTTCAGGGCGTGCCACCCAACCGGCACCGACAACCGTCACGCCTGGCGAGCCAGAAACGCCTCGACACTCCGCCGCGTGGGAATTCCGGATTGGCCGCCGGGGACGGTGGCTTTTAGCGCGGCCGTGGCCGACGCCAGTCGCAGTCGCTCGCCGAGCGTCATGCCCTCGGCGAGCCCGGTGCAGTACGCGCCGTGAAACACGTCGCCGCAGCCGGTCGAGTCGACCACCTCGACGGCCAGCGCCGGTAGGTGCTCCGGCCGCGTGGCCGAGTGCGAGTCGCAGTACCAACAGCCTTGGTCGCCACACGTGACCACCACCGCCCGGCGATCCGGCGACCAAAGCCGCCGGCACGCCTCCTCGGTGGCGGCCGCGCCGGTTAGCTCTCGGGCAAACCGTTCGGGCAAGACCAAGTGGTCGATCAACGCGAGCAACTCGCCGAAGACCCCGCCCGGGTCGCGCTCGAAATCGGCCACCACGCCGACCCCGGCGTCGCGAGCGATCCGCGCCGCCCTGAGCGTGCCGGCCATGCCGTGGTGGTCGACCAACAGCACCGCCGTCCGGCGGATCACGTCGCCGCCGGGCCGGTCGGGGTCGGGGCCAAAATGGCCTTCGACGTGCGAAAACACGGTCCGCGTCTTTCGCCGCGCGTCGACGATGATCGTCGAACGCCCGGGCCGAGCGTCCGGGCGGCGGACGGCATGGGCAACGTCGATGCCCTCGCGGTCGAAGCAGGCGGCGACCGCCCGAGAGGCTTCGTCGTCGCCGAGGGTTCCGACGTAGCCGCATCGCGAGCCGAGCCGGGCGGCGGCCACCAGCGCCGTTCCGGTCAGGCCGCCACACTGAGGCTCCCGGCGGTTGACGCGGACCTTTTCGCCGGCCGCCGGGTAGTCGTTGACGTAGAGCAACTCGTCGACCGCCACCACCCCGAGCCCGAGCACGTCGAAATCACGGGTGGCGTTCATTCGGTTGCCCGCTTACGCCACGCGAAGCGAGAGCCGTTCGAGGGCGCGTCGGGCTTCGTTGCGGACGCGCGGGTTTTCATCGTCCAACAGCCGCTCGAGGGCGGGGACGGCGCTGACGGCCCGGTCGCCGTGAAGCCGCAGCGCGCCGGCGGCGTTCCGCCGCGCCACGGGGTCGTCGTATTCCAGTCGCTCGATCAGTTTCTGAATCAGCAGATCGCCTTGCACGGCCACGATCGTCACCTCCCTGTTATATCTGTCCAGTCGCTCCCAGCGCCGCCAGCCGCGGGGCCGGCAGCATGACGCTCTTGCTACTATCGGCAGATTTTGCCCACGGGCTTTCCGTGGCCGGGGAATGAGGCAATCTGGGTAATCAAGGCAATATTTAATCGCACTCGACGGGCCACTGCCACAGAGTCCCGAAAAGGGGACAGGCACCGTTGCCGCCGCGCGTGTTGGCCGAACACGACCTTGTCGGGGCGACGGAGCCAGTCCCCTTTTGCGGCGATCAACCGAGGGCGTGGCCTTCGGCTTCGATCTGGCGCTCGAGTTCGGCAATCTTCTCGACGCGGCGAGCGTGGCGGCCCCCTTCGAACGGGGTATTCATCCAGAGTTCCACCATCCGGTCGACCAGGCGCTCGCCGAGCAGGTCGGCCGAGAGGCACAACACGTTCAGGTCGTTGTGGCGGCGGCTCATTTCGGCGGTGAGATCGTCGTGGCAGGGCGCCGCGCGGACGCCGGGGAACTTGTTGGCGGCGATGCACATGCCCAACCCCGTGCCGCAGACGAGGACTCCCCGATCGACCTCGTGCCGGCTGACCCTTCGGGCGACTTCGGCGGCGACGTCGGGGTAGTCGACCGGCTCGTTCGTCGCAGTCCCGACGTCGACCACTTCGTGGCCAAGGCGATTCAACAGATCAATCACCTTGGCGCGAATCGAGCAGCCTCGGTGGTCACTTCCGACCGCAATACGCATGGTTATCAGGCTCCGCTTACAGCTCCAGTTCGTCCAGCCGGGTCCCCAGCTCGGCGCGAATTTGATCGGCGCAATGCCGATAGCGCTCCTTGGGACCCCCGATCGGGTCCACGACGTCGCCGCCGTCGGCCGAGAGCACGGAGGTTCGTTTGGCCGCGCCGGGCCACTGGGCAACGATCGACTGCCGCTGGGACTGGGTCATCGTGAAGATCACGTCGGCGTGGCGGACCAGCGGTTCGGTCACGGGATGGGTTTCGTGACCCGACAAATCGAGACCCGCCTCGGCCATCACTTCCACCGCCTCGGGACTGGCGTGCGCGCCCATGGCCGCCGCCATGCCGACCGAGCGAACGATCACTCCGCGGTCCTCCAACGCCTCGATTTTGCAGCGCAGTCGCTTGGCGAGCATGTCCCGGGCGAGCAGTTCCGCCATGGGGCTGCGGCAGGTGTTGCCGGCGCACACGAAGAGGATCATCGTGCTGGCCAGCCGCTTCAGCGCCTTCTCGGGCACGACGCCCTCGCGGAGAACCTCGAACTGACGGTCTCGGACGCGCACCACCGAGGAAGGCTGGCCGAACCGGGTCGGGCCGTCGTCCAACACCAGCGCGACGTCGTCGCCGAGGGCCTCGATCGCCTCGGACGCGGTCTTGGCCTCGACCTGGCCGGAGCGGTTCGCGCTGGTCAGCACCAGCGGCCCGGCCACCATCTGCAAAATGTCCAAAACCACTTGATGCCCCGGCACCCGGAGACCCACCGTCTGATGCGGCGAGACCACCCGGCGAACCGCCTCGGGCAGTTGGCCGATCAGGCTGCGGGGGTGGGAATCGTCGACGACGAGGGTCACCGGGCCGGGCCAGCAACGCCGGGCCAGGCGGCGGAACAACGGGCTCATGTCCGGGGCGTAGTCCAGGGCCTCCTCCTCCCCCCGGATCGCCATCGGCAGCGGGTGCTCCCCCTTGCGGCCCTTGGCCGCGCGGAGCCGGGCGACCGCGTCCCCATTCAACGCCAACGCCGCGACGCCGTAGACGGTTTCCGTGGGCAGGACGACCAGTTTGCCCTCGACCAGCGACTGGACCGCGCGATGCACGACGTCGCGCACGTCCTCCTCGCTGCGAACGTCAATCACCACTGGGGACATCGACTTTGGTCCAGGATCCTCGTGCGGCGGGAAAGCACGATCGTTGTATTGTATCCCTAAAATAGACCTTCCGCGCGCCAAAGACGCAACTGCCCCCCGCCCCGGGAGCGACCGGATTCTCCCCATCGACGTAATAGGTTACTATACTAGCCTTTACGCGGCGACGTCAAGGTGATATAGTACTTTCGCGTGGCAATATACCCCACATGAGATTCCTAGGGCCGAAAACAGACACGTCCGCCTTCTGGAACGGATCCCAAGAACCGGGTAGGCTGATCGGTATGAACGAGGGGGCGGAGCAAAAGTGTAGAGCGGCGCCAACCGCGGGCTTCCGCCGCGCGGCTATGAACCGTCCGCTTCCGAGCCCCTGACCCCTGACCCCTGACCCCTAACCGACGCCTGTGTGTTGAGGATTCGCCCTATCGCCATCGTTTTGCTTCTGGTCGCCGCCGCGGTGGTCGGCTGTGACGAGCGGGATCCCCTGCAAACGGGGCATCTCGATTTGGTCTGGGGACGGCGTGGTATTTCCGACGGACGGTTCAACAAGCCCCGGGCCATGGCCATCGACGCCAAGGACCGGATCTTCGTCGTCGACATGACCGCGAGGATTCAGGCATTCGACACCGACGGGAACTTCCTTTACGGCTGGCAGACGCCCGAGCATGCCAACGGCAAGCCCACCGGGCTTACGATCGGCCGCGACGGCAACGTCCTGGTGGCCGACACGCACTACTATCGCGTGTTGATCTACTCGCCCGAGGGCAAATTGCTCAGGACGATCGGCGGCACGCAGGGACAGAAGCCGGGCGAGTTCGGGCTGGTGACCGACGTCGTCGAGGATCGCCAGGGCAACTACTATGTCTCCCAGTACGGCGAGTACGACCGAATCCAGAAGTATTCCGCCGACGGCCGGTTCCTTCTCTACTGGGGCGGCCACGGCAGCCAGCCCGGCGAGTTCGTCCGTCCGCAAAACCTGGCCATTGACGAGGACGACCACATTTGGGTCGCCGACGCCGGCAATCACCGGATTCAGGTTTTCGACAGCGAGGGGAAACTGCTGTTCTACTGGGGGAGCGAGGGTAGCGAACCGGGCCAACTTTCGTATCCTTACGATCTGGTGCTCGCCCCGGACGGCACCGTGTACGTCTGCGAATACGGAAATCACCGGGTCCAGCACTTCACCCGCGACGGCCGGTCGTTGGGCTGCTGGGGCACGCCCGGCCGCCAGGAAGGCCAATTGTACAACCCCTGGGCGCTGGTGATGGACCGCGAGGGAAGGCTCCACGTTTTGGACACGAACAATCATCGGGTCGAGCGAATAGAGATGTAGCCGCATCGGTCAAACGTCATGTTGAACTACCACATCGCTTTCCAATCGCCTTGGTATCTGGTGCTTCTGGCACTGGTGCCGATGCTCTGGTGGTGGAGCTACCGGCGATTGGCCGCGCTGGGGCCGTGGCGGCGAGCGGCGGCAATCGGCGCCCGCTCCGTCGTCCTCGTGCTTCTGATCCTGGCCGTTGCCGGGGTGCAGTGGGTGCGGATCAGCGACAAGCTCACGGTGATCTATCTCTTGGACCAGTCGTTGAGCATCCCCGGCCCGCGCCGCCAGGCGATGATCGACTACGTCAACGAGGCGATCCTCGAACACCGCGAGCGCGAAGACCGGGTGGGCGTGATCGTCTTCGGGCGGGACGCGGCCATCGAGATCCCGCCGTTCGCCGACGACGTCCAGGTTCCCGCGGCCATCGAGAGCCTGCCCGACCCCGAGCACACCAATCTGGCCGGGGCGATGAAGCTCGCCCAGGCCTCGTTCCCCGAGGACGCCGCCAAGCGGATCGTCATCGTCAGCGACGGCAACGAGAACATGGGCGACGCCATCGAGCAAGCCCAGGCGCTCGCCGGCTCGGGCATCGGCATCGACGTGGTTCCCGTGCGCTACCAGAGCCAGGGCGAGGTGGTCGTCGAGCGGCTGACGCTGCCCGACGACGTCCGCCGCGGCCAGCCTTTCGACCTCAAGGTCATCGTCACCAATACGAACCAGCCGACGGCGGGTCGCTCGGGCGACGTCCGCGGCCGACTGGTCCTCTCCCAGTTGGTCGGCGACCAGTCAGTCGTGCTCAGCGACGAGGAGGTGACGCTTCCGCCGGGCAAGCAGGTGTTCTCGATCCGGCAGCAGATCGACGAGCCGGCCTTCTACAAGTACGACGTCCGCTTCATCCCCAATCGGCTCGAAGACGACCGGATGCCGCAGAACAATCGGGCGACCACGTTCACCCACGTTCGCGGCAAGGGCCAGGTCCTGTTGATCGAGGACCAGGACAGCCGGGGCGAGTTCGATCTCTTGGTCCAGCGGCTGCGCAGTCAGAACCTCGAGGTGACCGTCCAGCCGACCGATCGGCTCTTCGCCGGACTGGCCGAGCTGCAACCGTTCGACACCGTTCTGTTGGGCAACGTCCCGCGCGAACGCTTCAGCGACGACCAGATCGAGATGCTCGTGCGCAACACGCAGCAAATGGGGGCCGGTTTGGTGATGCTCGGCGGCCCCAACAGCTTCGGCGCCGGCGGCTGGACCAACACGAAGATCGAGGAGGCGATGCCGGTCGACTTCCAGATCAAGAGCGCCAAGGTGCTGCCGCGCGGGGCGCTGGCCATGTTGATGCACGCCAGCGAGATCGCCCAGGGCAACTACTGGCAGAAGGTGATCGGCAAGGAAGCCCTGGCGGCGCTCGGGCCCCGGGACTATTGCGGCGTCGTTCACTGGGAAGGACAGGAGCAGTGGCTTTGGAAGGGCGGGATGGTCGAGGTGGGCAGCAACCGCAAGAAGATGCTGTCGTATCTGGATCGCATGACTCCCGGCGACATGCCCACCTTCGATCCGGCGATGGTCATGGCCGAAAAGGCGTTCGCCGCGCTGCCCGACGCCGCGATCAAACACATGATCGTCATCAGCGACGGTGATCCCTCGCCGCCGACGTCGGCCGTGGTCAGCGCGCTGAAGAAGTTGAAGGTTACCGTGACCACGGTGGCGGTCGGGGCGCACGGAGCGGCGGGCAGCAACGTGTTGCAGCAATTGGCCACCGCCACGGGAGGCAAGTATTACGAGGTGAAAAACCCCAACGCCCTGCCCAGGATCTTCCAGCGCGAGGCCCGGCGGGTTGCCCGGCCGCTGATCTACGAAACGAAGGCCGGCGTGCGTCCGCGGGTCCGGTTTCCGCACGAAATGATCGGCGGCATCGAGGGTCCCCTGCCGCCGATCCACGGCTACGTGATGACCAGCGTCAAGGACAACCCGCTGGTCGAGGTCTCGCTGATTTCGCCCGAGCCGTCCGACGAGCGCAACAGCACGATCCTGGCGAGTTGGACGTACGGGCTGGGGAAGACGGCGGTGTTCACGAGCGACGCCGGCGCGCGGTGGACCACGCTGTGGACGGGCTGGGAGAGCTACGACAAGCTCTTCGGCCAGCTCGTCCGCTGGTCGATGCGCCCCAGCGGCGACACCGGCAAGTTCAACGTCGCCACGCGGATCGAGGACGGCCAAGCCGAAATCGTCATCACCGCCCTGGACAAGGACGACGAGTTCCTCAATTTTCTGAACATGGGCGGCAGCGTCGTCGGGCCGGACCTGAAGCCCATCGACTTGAAGATCCGGCAGACAGCCCCCGGGCGATACATCGGGTCGTTTCCGGCGGCGAACGCCGGCAGCTATTTTCTGATGGTCAGCCCGGGCTCGGGCCAGACGCCGATCCGCACCGGCCTGAACGTGCCCTACTCGAGCGAGTTCCGCGACCGGGCGACCAACGAGACGCTCTTGGGCGAGTTGGCCGCGCTGGTGCCCAAGGGCGGCGAGGCCGGCGTCGTCATCGAAGCGACCGCCGGCAAGGACGAGGTCAAACAGCTTCTCACGATCAACACGTTCCGGCACGACCTGCCCAAGGCCACGAGCAATCAGGACGCCTGGTTCTATCTCGTGCTGGTGGCCGGCTGCCTGTTCTTCTTCGACGTGTTCATCCGGCGGGTGCAAGTGAGTTTCACGTGGGTGCCGCTTGCGTACGGGCGAGCCAGGGATTTCGTCCTTCGCCGCCAGCCCGAGGCCGTCGAGCCGGAGTACATGCAGCGACTGCGCAGCCGCAAGGCGGAGGTTTCCGAGCAATTGGACCAGTTGCACGCGGACGCCCGATTCGAGCCCCCGCCGGAGGCGCCCGCCGGCCAAGCGACGATCGAGGAACTCCGCGGCCCGGCCGTTCCCTCGAAGCCCAAGCCGTCGCAGCCGTCGATCGCGTCGGAGAAGCAGCCCGAGGAAGAAAGCTACACCGAACGGCTCTTGCGGGCGAAGAAGAAGGTGTGGGAAGAGAAGGGGCAGAACAAAACCTAGATGGAGGGCGCGAGCTCTCACAATGGTGGTAGTGCAACTGTATCACTCTCCCGGAATGGATGCGCATTGGATGTCGAGGCGTCGAGGTATAGCACAATGAGCAGAGAGCCACTTCCACCAGCCGTCCTGAAAGACTACGTACCCGGGCTGACTTCCGTCGAGCCGTGTTTTGCGGCGGGGGGATTCAAGTGGGTGTATCGTGCCGTCGTGGAGAACAGAGTCGAGGCATTGAAGGTATTGGAAATGCGGAGGATCGACGATCCGGACGAGGAGCTTGCGGAGGCTTTTCTTCGGGAACAATACGCCCGAATCCTGCGCGAAATCGAGGCGCTAGGCAAATGCCGCGTGCCGGATATCGTGAAGCTCGGCCGGATTGCGCCGATCGAGTTTGAAGTGACCGGAACTCACTACCTGGCCTATTCGGAGGAGTTCTTGGATGGAAGCGACCTTTGGCAGTTGATTCGTTCGCGAAGAGAACACCCACCACTGAACGAAGTGGTGGAGTTGTTTCTATCGTTGCTCCGGTGCATTGACGAGCTTTGGGGACGGGGATACGTTCACCGCGACATCAAGCCGGGAAACATCATCAAGACCGGCCTTGCGGATCGGCCGTTTGTGTTGCTCGATCTCGGCATCGCCTTCGCGGTCAACGAGGCGAGTCTCACCACCCGCCCGGAGGACCGCTTGCCTTTGGCAACGTACCGATACTTGGCCCCGGAGATGATGCAGCCGGACTTTCGGAACCGGATCGACTATCGAACCGACCTGTACACGGCGGGAATGACCGTATACGAGTATGCCGCGGGCAGGCATCCGTTGGCCGTGGATGAGAACGATCTGATGCATACGATCTCGCGCGCGCTGCGCCAGCCGCCAACGCCGTTGGAGCGTCATCGACCCGATCTGCCCGTTGAGTTGCGTCGGTTGATCGACGGGATGCTCAAGAAGAAGCCGGCCCTGCGGCCCGCGAACTTGCGGATGCTCTTCGAGAAACTGGAGGCGATGGTATGAAGCTCTTCGCTCAGCATGGCGCATCGCAGGGTGACCGCACAATGGTCGGAATCGAGCACGGCTACGTTGACGGCGTGATTTACAGCCCGCGCGACATACGAGTCCATGCATTGCGCGAGCATGTTGCGAAGGTTGCGACCGTCAACGATCGTGCCGAGCAGTACCTGGACCCTCAGTACTATGCCGCCTACAACGTCAGCCACCGCGATGCTCGCCTTGGCCAGCTCGGCAATAGCGACGAATACGGCAGCTACTTCCGTGAGTGTACGCGTCGACAGCTAGAAGACAATTTGAAGCGTGTCAGGGACGACATCCGGGACTGCCTCAAGTTCCAGTGCAACTTGGACATGACGGGAATCATCAGCCCGAACATCCTGATAAGCCGGTCATTCGATTCGATTGAGGCGGTCATTTCCAAGCGATTCATCCGAGAAGCTGGGCGTGTCTACTCAGAGTTGGATTGCGGCAAACCTTTGTACATTACGCTCGCTGTGTCGCGCGACGCGCTGACAGACTGGCGGGAGCTGTTCGCATTTCTCGAAGACGCCACCGTGTTGGGCGTGCCTCCCGACGGATTCTACGTTCTGATTGCCTCCGCCAATGAAGACGCGCGGGCGGAAATCTATAACGCCGACGTGATTGCCGGGTGGCTGCTCATCAACCATGTCCTTTCGTTGAATGGGTACGCGGTTCTCAACGGGTATTCCGACTTGCTCACGCCATTCCTGTCGGTCGGCGGCGCGACGGCCGGGGCCACCGGGTGGTGGTCGAATCTAAGGAGCTTCTCGCTGAGCCGTTTCCTGCCAGCAGGTCAGGGAAGACTCCCGATTCAGCGCTATCTCAGCAAGCGTCTGCTGAACCGCATCACTTACTACGAGCTTGAGCAGTTGCGAGAGATATGTCCGAAGGTACTCAATGGCTTGGAGACCGACGCATTTTACCCGAGCGGCGACGGCGCAGTGTACCCGAGCGGCGAGCCAGGCCACGGGTCGGAACCGAAGCGGGCGGACGAAGTGCTGCAGAGTTGGCAGACGATCAAGACTCTATGCGACGATCTGTGTGAACCAGATATCGCGGAGACTCTGCGGCTTTGCCGGCTCGCGATTGAGGATGCCCGCAACACTTATGCTGCCGTCGAGTCATACGTCCGTTTGGATCCCAAATCCAATGGCGACCACCTAGTCGCCATCGAGGAAGGATTGCGCCAGTTCGGCCGGCTCGCGGAGATTGAAGACACAACGCTGGATCTTCGCTAGCGCGGCCTCTCGCTTGCGCCGATTGAGAGCGATACCATGCGGCGGCGAAACAACCCTATGGATGATTCCAGAAACGCGGTCGAACGTCCACAGTCCAAGTCCAAACTGCTCGAAGAGCTGCCGACGACTGATCGCCGGTGTTGCGTTCTCGGCGGGGATCACAACGAAGGAAGAATCGGCGTAGTACCGGTAGCGATAGGCTTGTTGAAGTGCTCCCCTCCAGTCGAGAAGCTTGGCTTCGAAGGCCAATAGACACATGTCCGGCGCGGATCGGGTCACTGATTTGCCGCGGACCTGACAGAGCACAAGATCCGCGATTCCACACCCAGACATGGAGAAGTTCCGTCCATACACGCAAGAGAATTCGATCTCGCGAACCAGCGCCCGAGCAAATGCACCCAAAAAATTCGCCTCGCCGCGCTTGCCGCGAACTTGCATCGGCAAGTTGCGACGCGTATTGTACGTCCTGAATTGGAGTTCTCTCAGGGAACCCATGGCACTCGTGTACTCGTTCTTGTAGACCTGACGCATTGTACCCAGTCTGCCCATCCTTCCCCGGGATGGAGCGGGCGCACTATCTTCGCTTATCCAAACGCATAAGTGAAGACCGTTTCCATTTCCATCCCGATCTATCGAACACTCGCCTTCCAAGGCTTCAGAAAACCCCCCTCACATCAGGCAGCATTTCCGGTTCCCAAGGGCAGACGCAGACCCGCCGAGAACCAAGTATAACTGGGCAATCTTCGGCGTTTGTTCACGCTTTCGCCGACCAGACAACCAACACCCCACCAGAGGGATCCAACCATGAGTATTGCGGAAACGATGGAGAAGCGGGCGAGGCAGTTCGTCGATCGGTATCGCGCCGTCTACGAGCAGATCGGCCGCGTGATCGTCGGACATGACGAAATCGTCCACGGCGTGCTGACGTGTTTGTTCGTCGGCGGGCACTGTCTGCTGGAGGGCGTGCCCGGCTTGGGTAAGACGCTCCTCGTGCGGACCCTGGCCAAAACGCTCAACCTCCACTTCTCGCGAATCCAGTTCACCCCCGACCTCATGCCCGCCGACATCCTCGGCACCAACATGGTGATGGAAACGCCCGAGGGAAGACGCATCTTCGAGTTCCAGCAGGGGCCGATCTTCACCCAAATCTGCTTGGCCGACGAGATCAATCGGGCAACGCCCAAGACGCAATCCGCGATGCTCGAGACGATGCAGGAAGGCACGATCACGTCAGCCGGCACCCGTTACGAACTCAAGCGGCCGTTCTTCGTCATGGCGACCCAGAACCCGATCGAGCAGGAGGGCACCTACCCCTTGCCCGAGGCCCAACTCGACCGCTTCTTCTTCAAGCTCCTCGTCGGCTACTCGAACCGCGAGCAGCTCAAGACGATCATCGACCGGACGACGCGCGACGAGGTGGTCGAGCCGGCCAAGGTAATGGACGGCCCGGAGATCCTCGAATGGCAGAAGCTGGTGCGCGAGGTGATCCTGGCCGGGCACGTGCAGGACTACATCGTCCGGCTGATCCTGGCCACGCATCCCGAGGGCGAGTTCGCGCTGCCGATCACGAATCAGTACCTCCGCTGGGGCGCCAGCCCGCGAGGCGCTCAGACGCTGGCGCTGGGCGCGAAGGTCCGCGCGCTGTTGGACGGCCGGTACAACGTGAGTTTTGAGGACGTGCGACGCGTGTATCTGCCGGCGCTGCGGCACCGGGTGATCGTCAATTTTGAAGCCCAAGCCGAAAGCGTCGAGCCCGACAAGATCCTGCTTGAACTGCTGGAAAAAGTGCCGGAGAAGGTCGAGTAGCGAGCCGTAGACGATTGTTGTAGGGTGGACTTTAGTCCACCGCTTCTATTGCAGGCGGACTGAAGTCCGCCCTACGACGAGATTCTCTTGCGGCTCCAAGCGAACCTCACTCGATCGCTCGGTCCGTCTCCGGGTCGAAGAAGTGGAGATGGTCAAGGAGGACTGCCATTTCGATGGCTTGGCCGACGCGCGGCGGGTTGGGACCGGCGAGACGTGTCACCAAATCGCACACGCCGACGTTCACATGAACGTGTGATTCGGTGCCCAAGGGCTCGACGGCGGTGACCTGACCCCGGATCGTGCAAATGACACTGCTGGACAAGCCAGCAGTGGCACCCAAAACGCTGGACAAGCCAGCAGTGGGACCGGGCACGAGGTGCTCGGGCCGAATGCCCAGGAGCATCGGACGGTCGGCGCAGGGTCGCAATCTAGCTTGCCGGCCGGGCGGCAAGGGTAGCACGAGGTCGCCGGCGCGAAACGTGAGTTCCTCGCCGTCCGCGGTGACGTGTCCGGCGACGAAGTTCATCGTCGGACGTCCGATCAGCTCGGCGACGAAGCGGTTGGCCGGCCGCTCGTAGAGCGTCATCGGCTCGGCCACCTGCTGGAGCCGGCCGTCGCGCATCACCGCCACTCGATCGCCCAGGCTCATCGCTTCGTGCTCGTCGTGCGTGACCCAAATCATCGTCGCCCGAAGCTCGTCGTGAAGACGGCGGATCTCGCGGCGAAGCCGGTCGCGGAGCCGGGCGTCAATGGCCCCCAGGGGCTCGTCGAGCAAGAACACCTTGGGCCGGCGGACGATCGCGCGGCCGAGGGCGACGCGCTGGGCCTGACCCCCGGAGAGCGAGGCCGGCCGCCGCCGGAGCAAATGGCCGATCCCCAGCCACGCGGCGGTTTCTTCGACCCGGCGGCGGATTTCGGCCCTCGGCATTCGACGCAGACTCAAGCCGAAGGCCAGGTTCCGCCGGACGTCGAGGTGTGGGTAAAGGGCGCAACTCTGGAAGACCATGGCCACGTCGCGGTCTCGCGGAGCCACGCCGCTCAGCACGCGGCCGTCGATGGCGATCTCGCCGCGCGTGACAGACTCCAAACCGGCGATCATCCGAAGCGTCGTCGTTTTGCCGCAACCCGAGGGACCAACCAGAACCAGCAACTCGCCGTCGGGCACGTCCAACGTGAGCCCGTCGACGGCGGTGATTCCCGCGGGGTAGGCCTTGGCGACGTCACGCAAGCTCAGCGTCGCCATGGCGACCTCTTCTTCGGGCACGAGGGGACTGGTTCATTTTTCGGCGGGCAAATGTGTTTCGCGGGAAAAACGTCGGCCGAAAACATGGACCCGTCCCCTTCCGCGGCGCGAGGGGGACAGTCCCGTTTTCGCGGCGAAGACGTCAGTTGGCGGCGTGCCGTCCGTCGCGCCGCGAAAATCGGGACAGTCCCCTAGTCGACGCCGAGGACCACGTTGCTGGCCTTGATCAGGGCATAGACCCGTTTGCCCACGGCCAACTCGAGCCGCTCGGCCGACGCCTTGGTGATGACGGAGACGATCTCCTGGCCGCCGGGCATCTCCAGCGTCACCTCGGTGTTGACCATCCCATGGTGGACGCTCTTAACGGTGCCCTGCAGGACGTTGCGGGAACTGACTCTCATGGCACTTGTCTCCGGAAAAAGGGTCCGGGTAGTGAAGCAGACTCACCTCCCCACCATTGTCGGTTACGCGGCGGGCATTGGCAAGGATGGTAAGTGGTAGGTGGCAAGTGGTCAGTGAAAACGCCCCAACTGCGTCGGGGGGGTGGCGATCTTCGCTTCCCGCTTTGTCTACTCCGGCTAGGCACCGTTAGCCCTGCATCCTATAATGGCCGCGTGCATGCGACCGCCCACGAACCGTTGCCTACCGCCCCCGCTCCCACGACGAAACGGCCCAGCCGGCCGGGCAGGGATCCGGTCGCTTTGGGGGTCGTCTACTGCGTATTCGCCGCGATCGGGTACAGCGTGGCGAACGGGTTGCTGCGGATGTTGACGGTCGAGTGCGACCGGGTCTGGGTCCTGTTCGTCAAGGAGTCGGTCACCGTGGCCGGCTTGGTGCCATGGCTGGTCTATCAAGGGTGGCGAGGCAGACTGGTTTTGCCCAGCCGTCGGGTGGTGGCCGTCCTGGCGGTGGTCGGCCTGATGACGCAATTGACGGGCAACCTGCCTGGCCTGTGGACCTTCAGCGTCATCGGCTTGACCGTGGCGCTGCCGCTGATGTCGGGCGTGAGCCTCACGGCCAGCGCAATTTCGGGCCGCGTCTTTCTGGGCGAAGCGGTCTCGGTTCGATCGATGATCGCCATTGCCTTGCTCATCGTGTCGGTGATCCTCTTGAGCCTGGGGGCCGAGAGCACCAACGAGGCGATCGCGGCCACGGCCGACGTGGCCACCGGGCCGGTTTGGGTGGCGCTGGCTTTCGCCGCCGCCGTGATGGCCGGATTGACCTACTGCGGGCTGTCCGTGGCTATCCGGCACTCGCTCAATGGGAACGCTTCGCCGTGGGTCGTGCTCCTGATCGTGCCCTCGATGGGTGTTCTCTGCTATGCTCCTCTCGGGATATGGGGAAGTGGCCTCTCCGCGTTGGCGTCCGTCGCGCCCCGGCAGTGGGTTGCCATGGTCGCCGTCGGCGTATTGAACCTCGTCGCGTTCGCGGCGTATACGAAGGGCTTGCAGTCGATCCAGGTTGCCCACGCCAACGTGCTCAACGCCTCGCAAGTGGCCCTGGGCGCGGTGACGGGCATCGTGCTGTTCGCCGAACCGCCCGGCCCATGGCTCACGCTGGGCATCGTCCTGACCATTGCCGGCATGATCCTGATCGGCCGTTCCGCCGGCGCGGGGCCCGCCACGCCGGAAACACCGATTTGAGTGCTCCCGAGTCACCGTGAAAACCTCGGTTACGGAAACCCATGAGGGGCTAACGTGAACGCCGACGTTGCCAAACAGTTCGAGGTCCTGCAAGCGAGGGCCGAGAAGGTCCGCGCCGAGCAGGACCGCGACCACAAAATCGTCATCCAGGTCGGCTCGGCCACCTGCGAAAACGCGGCCGGTGCCCGCGACGTGCTCGACGAGTTCCGCAAGCACCTCGCCGCCTCGGGCCGCGACGACATCGTGTTGCACCAGACCGGGTGCACCGGCCGCTGCAGCCGCGAGCCGATCGTCGGCGTCTTCGTGCCCGGCCGGATGCCGATCAAGTACCAACAAGTCGATCGCGCTGCGGTCCACGAGATCTTCACGTCCCACGTCCTCGGCGGCCGGCCGCTGTTGGATCGCGTGCTCGACGGGCCGGTCGAAAAGGTCTCCCGGCACGAAATCCTCTACTGCGCTTCTCAGCGGTGCGGCTGGGATGAGCGGACGGCGTGCGGAGTCGCGATGGAGAAGAAGCTCCGCGAGCGGGGGATCTCGCCCGACGAGGTCTCCGTTTCGCGGACCACCTGTTTCGGCGCGTGCGGCACGAAGGAGGTCGGCAAGGTTTCCCACCTGCTCGTCCGGCCCGACAAGGTGCTCTACCGCGTCGCCGACGAAGCGGATCTCGACGAAATCATTCAGCGGCACGTCATCGAGGGCAAAGTGGTCGACCGGTTGAAGGTGCCGGGCAAGACCGTCGGGCGAAAGTTCTTCGAGATCTACGGCGACGTCGCGTTCTTCAACCGTCAGAGCCGCGTCGTCCTGCGCCACAACGGCGTGATCGACCCGACCAGCATCGAGGAGTACTTCCACTACCGCGGCTTTCAGGCCCTGGCCACCGTGCTCGGGCGGGGCGATCCGCAATGGGTCATCAGCGAGGTGACCGCGGCGAAGCTGCGCGGGCGGGGCGGCGGCGGCTATCCGACCGGCCGCAAATGGGCCATGGGCGCCGCGGCCAAGGACAAAACCCGATATCTCATTTGTAACGCCGACGAGGGCGATCCCGGCGCGTTCATGGACCGGAGCATGTTGGAATCCGATCCGCTGAACGTCCTCGAGGGGATGATCATCGGGGCCTACGCGATCGGCGCCCACCAAGGCTACGTCTACGTCCGCGCGGAGTACCCGCTGGCCATCGAGCGGATCGACAACGCGATCCGCCTGTGCCGCGAGTACGGCCTGCTGGGCAAGAACATCCTGGGTTCGGGGTTCGATTTCGACCTGGAGATCCGGCTCGGCGCCGGGGCGTTCGTCTGCGGCGAGGAGACGTCGCTGATCCACTCGATCGAGGGCGAGCGGGGGCAGCCGGCGATCCGGCCCCCGTATCCCACCGAGCGCGGCCTGTGGGGCAAGCCCACCGTGATCAACAACGTCGAGTCGTTCGCCAACGTCACGGCGATCGTCAACTACGGCGCCGAGTGGTTCGCGCGCCTCGGCACGGAAGAGAGCGGCGGGACCAAGGTCTTCGCCCTGGCCGGCCGCGTTCGCCACACCGGTCTGGTCGAAGTGCCCATGGGCACGACCCTCGCCGAGGTCGTCTCCGAAATCGGCGGCGGCGCGGTCGGCGGCAAGGGGATCAAGGCGGTTCAGACGGGCGGGCCGGCGGGCGGCTGTATCCCGGCCGCGTGGCTCGAAACCCCCGTCGATTTCGACACGCTCGCGAAGGCCGGCTCGATCATGGGCAGCGGCGGGATGATCGTCCTGGACGAGACCGACTGCATGGTCGACATCGCGCAGTATTTCATGGCCTTCTCGCAGGACGAGTCGTGCGGCAAGTGTACACCCTGCCGCGAGGGCACCAAGCGGATGCTGGAGATTCTCAACCGCGTCACCGGCGGCCGGGGCACGATGGAAGACCTCGATCGGCTGCGACGACTGGCGCTGTTGGTCAAAAAGTCGTCGCTGTGCGGCCTGGGCCGCGCCGCGCCCAACCCGGTGTTGAGCACGTTGGAACACTATCGCGACGAGTACCTCGCTCACGTCGTCGACCGCCGCTGCCCGTCGAAGAAGTGCAAGGCCCTTGTCCACTACGAGATCAACGCGGAGAAGTGCATCGGCTGCACGGCGTGCGCGAGGAATTGCCCGGTCGAGTGCATTTCGGGCACGCGGAAGTCTCCGCACGTGATCGACCAGGCCCGGTGCATCAAGTGCGGACGCTGCTTCGAGGTCTGCCGGTTCGACGCGGTGACGCGAACGTGAGACGCTTTGGAGGATGTGCGGATGGGTGGCACGCCCTGAGGAACGAAGGGCGTGGTGAATTGCCACACGTCCCCGCCACGCCCTTCGTTCCTCAGGGCGTGCCACCCGATCCACGGACACAACATGAAGAACAAGAAGATCAACCTGACGCTCGACGGCACGGCCATTATGGTCGACAAGGGCACGACGGTCATGGAGGCGGCCGACGGGCTCGGGATCCACATCCCCCGGCTGTGCTACCATCCGGACCTGAGCCTGGCCGGCTCGTGCCGCGTGTGCATCGTCGACGTGAAGGGGATGGGCTACTACATGGCCTCGTGCAGTTGCGAGGTGTGGGAGGGCATGGAGGTCGAGACGAACTCGCCCGAAATCCGCCAGGCCCGACGCGACATCGTCGAACTGATCCTGGACAACCATCCCCAGGATTGCCAGACGTGCGAGCGCGACGGCAACTGCGAGCTGCAGAATCTGGCCTATTCGATGGGCGTCCGTGAACGCCTGTTCGAGGGCCAGCGCAAGCAGTACCCGATCGAGGAATCGAGCTGCTCGGTCGTCCGCGACGCCAACAAGTGCGTCCTCTGTGGACGGTGCGTTCGCGTCTGCGCCGAGATCCAGGGCGTGACGAACCTGAGCCAGCACGGGCGGGGATTCGACACCGTGGTCGGGCCGGCCCATCTGGCCGCCATGGACGACTCGGTTTGCATCCAGTGCGGACAGTGCATCAACGTCTGCCCCACCGCCGCGTTCGTCGAGAAGCGAGCGACCGACGACGTGTGGCGGGCCCTGGCCGACCCCAAGATGCACGTCGTCGTGCAGACCGCCCCGTCGATTCGCGCCGCGATCGGCGAAGGCTTCGGCATGGCGCCCGGCACGCCGGCCACCGGACGGATGATCACCGCGCTGAGGCGGCTGGGCTTCGACGCCGTGTTTGACACCAATTTTGGCGCCGACCTGACCATCGTCGAGGAAGCCCACGAACTGCTCACGCGGCTCAAGGAAGGCCCCTTGCCGATGATCACGTCGTGTTCGCCGGGCTGGGTCAGTTTCATGGAGAAGTTCTACCCGGAGCTGATCCCGAACGCCTCGACCTGCCGCTCGCCGATGACGATGCTCTCGGTGCTGTCGAAGACGTACTACGCCGAGCGGATGGGGCTCCCGCCGCAGAACATTTACATGGTCGGCGTGATGCCCTGCGTGGCGAAGAAGTTCGAGGCCGCTCGGCCCGAACACACCGACGAACTCAGCCGCCCCTACACCGACGCCGTGCTCACCACCCGCGAGTTGACCTGGATGATCCAGTGCTACGGCATCAGCATGGCGACCTTGCCCGAAGGCGAGTTCGACGCGCCGCTGGGCATTTCGAGCGGGGCGGGGGACATCTTTGGCTCGACCGGCGGCGTGATGGAGGCGACGCTGCGGGCGGCGAACAAGCTGATCACCGGCAAGCCGGGCTACCGGGTGGAGTTCACCGAGGTCCGCGCCGTCGAGGGACTCCGCGAACTCTACGTCGCCATCGGCGCCAGGAACATCCACGTCGGCGTGGCCAACGGACTCGAAAACGCCAAGACCCTGTTGGACAAGGTCGTTCGCCGCGAAGAGGAGTTCCACGTGATCGAAGTGATGGCGTGTCCCGGCGGCTGCATCGGCGGCGGCGGGCAGCCCTATCCGCCCCGCGGCACCCGGATCCTCGATCCCGAGTTGCTCCGGCTTCGGGCCGGCGCGCTGTATAAAATCGACGGGGCCAAGGCGCTCCGCGAGTCCTACGACAACCCGGCGATCGGCGAGTTGTACGACACGTTTCTCGACGAGCCGGGCTCGGCCAAAGCGCACGAGCTTCTCCACGCCCACTACCACGCCAGAATGCCCCGAGGCATCCGATGACCGCGTCGACCGACAATTGGGAAGAAGTCCAAGCGACCAGCCGCGAGGCGCTCGGCCCGGCGATCGTCGAGTACATCGACGAGTGCCACCAGGACCCGGCGCCGGCGGGCAAGCTGATCGCCGTGTTGCACCGGGTGCAGGCCGAGTACGGCTATCTCGGCGCGGCCCATCTCGACGCTGTGGCACAACTGCTGCGCGTCCCGGCGGCCAAGGTGGCCGGCGTGGCCAGCTTCTATCATTTCTTCCGTCTCGAGCCCCGGGGGAAGCACGTCATCAACGTGTGCATGGGCACGGCCTGCTACGTGAAGGGAGCCGACCAGATCGCGGCGCGGCTGATATCCGAGCTGGGCATCACGTTCGGCGAAACCAGCTCCGACGGCATGTTCTCGCTCGAGGCCGCCCGATGCCTCGGCACCTGCGGCCTCGCGCCGATCGTCATGGTCGACGACGACGTGCACGCCCAAGTCACGCCGGACCAGGTCCCGATCATCTTGGACAAGTACCTTCGCCAGGCGACGGCGGAGACGTAGTTGTCAGTGGCCAGTTGTTGGTTGCCGGTTGTTGGCGGCACATCGTCAGCGCCAAACGCCCCCCGACTGCGTCGGGGGGGAGAATCTGCTTTCCGTGGCTGCACCGGTCATTGGTGCTTCGTCATTGGTCATTTTCAACCGACAACTGGCCACCCCCGTTCCCACCATGTAAAATGGTCCCCGTGGGGCCGGTCTCTATCCTTGGGAGGTGCATGATGAAAGTGACGTTTCTTGCGGTGTTGACCGGCGTTTTGGCAGTGACGGTCATCGGGGCGGACCGGGGCTCCGCCGAGCCGATCGCGGCGGGCGTCGCCGTCGTCGACATCACGCCGCCGGTGCCCTACCGGATGTGCGGCTACTACGCGCAGCGGCTCAGCACCGGCACGCACGACCCCTTGTTGGCCAAAGCGATTGTACTGAAGCAAGATCAACAGCAGGTCGCCCTGGTGTTCTGCGACATCATCGGCGTCTCGCCGGACCTGGCCGCCCGCGCGAGGAACGCGGCGTCGGAAAAGACCGGCATCCCGGTTGCGAACATTGTCGTGGCGGCCACGCACAGTCACACGGGCCCGCTGTACTACGGAGTGCTTCGCGACTTCTATCACGATCGCGCGGTGGCCAAGGACGGCCGCGATCCGTGCGAAACGGTCGACTATCCGGCGCAACTGGCCGAGGGGATCGTCAGGGCCATCGCCGACGCGCAGGCCGCTCTGCGACCCGTCGAACTGGCGGCCGGAACGACCCAAGAGCCCAAGCTGTCGTTCAACCGCCGCTTCCACATGAAGGACGGCTCCGTGCGGTTCAATCCCGGCGTCAACAACCCGGACATCGTTCGCGCGGCCGGACCGATCGATCCCGAGGTTGGGCTGGTGCTGGTCCGCGGCGCCTCGGACAAGAAACCCGTGGTATTGCTCACGGTGTTCGCGTTGCACTTGGACACGACGGGCGGGACGGAGTACAGCGCCGACTTCCCGTATTATCTGGCCCAATCGCTTGGCAAGCAGTTCGGCGACAAGTTCATTTCGCTCTTCGGCAACGGTACCTGCGGTGACATCAACCACATCGACGTGACCACTTCGAAGCGCCGCTCGGCCGGGGAAATCGGCGCCGAATTGGCCGACGCGGTCAAGGCGGGCCTGGCCCGGTTGACGCCGATCGAGCGCCCCTCGCTGGCCGCGGCGCGGGAAATCGTCGGCGCGCCGATCCAGAAGTACTCCCCTGACGAGATCGCCCAGGCGAAGGAAACAATGGTCAAGGCGGAGTCCGGCGGCGTATCCTTCCTTGATCAGGTCAAGGCCACGAAGATCGTGGACCTGCAATCCCGCAAGGGCGACACCCTGCCGCTGGAAGTGCAGGTCGTCCGACTGGGCGACGACGTGGCCCTGGTGACCCTGCCCGGCGAGCCCTTCGTCGATCTGGGCCTGGCGATCAAGAAGCGGTCGCCGTTCAAGACGACGATCGTGGTCGAACTGGCCAATGACGAGTTCGGCTACATCCCCACCGCCAAGGCGTTTGCCGAGGGCAGCTACGAAACCGTCAACAGCCGCGTGGTCACCGGCGGCGGCGAAATGATGGTCGAAGCCACCGTCCGGCTGCTGGGGCAATTGAAGCCGTGAGGGCGTGCCGGCCGGCCCGACGCAGCGGAAACCGATCGTGCCGTAGCGGTCCAGGCCGGCGTGCGTCAGCAGGAATTCGGCGCGTGTCGGCCGCTTGCGGGCCACTGGGGTGGCCACTC
>JAPLNP010000464.1 GCA_026401055.1 Planctomycetia bacterium | reverse complement strand
GATGATGGCCCTGCGCGGCGAGACGGGAGCCGTCGTTTGGGGCAAGCCGGTCAAGCACGACGGTCCGGCGATGATCCACGGCGAGACGATCTATCTGGGCGCCGCCCGCAACGAGGGCGCCGCCGTCGAACTGTTGACCGGCAACGCGAAGACGCGGCTGAACCCCTTGACCGGCCGGCCGGCCCCGTGGAACTACCGCCGCGAGTACGGGTGCAATTCGGTCTCGGCCGGCGAGTATCTCTTCGCCTTCCGCAGCGGGACCGCGGGCTACTATGACCTGGCCGGCGACGGCGGCACGGGCAGCTTGGGCGGCTTCCGGTCCGGATGCACGTCGAACCTCGTGATCGCCGACGGCGTGCTCAACGCGCCCGACTACACCCGCACCTGCAACTGCACCTATCCCAATCAGACCTCCCTGGCCTTTGTCCACTCGCCGGACGCCGAGATGTGGACGTTCAATCCGTACGAAATTGGAGACGAACGGATAACGCGCGTCGGCATCAATTTCGGCGCGCCCGGCGACCGCCGCGCGGCCGACGGCACGCTGTGGCTGGAGTATCCGAGCGTCGGCGGCGCGTCGCCGGCGGCGCCGATCGAAATCGACCCGGCGCCAAGCTTCTTCTGCCGGAATTCGCTACGATACGATGGCGAGGGACCGGCCTGGGTGGGCGCGTCGGGGCTCGTCGGCGGCGGGACCATCAGCTTGCGTCTCGCTCCGGAGCCCGGCGAAAAACGCGACCAACCCAACGCCTCGCCCCAAGAGCCCACCGCCGGGTGTTCGACGTCGCGATCGAAGGCAAGACCGTGCTGGAGTCGTTCGATGTCGTCGCCCAGGCCGGCGGTCCCCGCCGAACGATCGTCCGAGAGTTCACCGGCGTCGCAATCCCGACCACGCTTCATGTCACCCTGACCCCGCGGTCTGGACTTCCCCCGGTGCTCTGCGGGGTGGAAGCCCAAGCGGAGTAGTGCGACAACGGCTGGGCGGCGAACGGTTTGCGGTGGCGTGCCCGTGGCTCACTTCGACGGCGCCACCAGCCGTATCACGAGGCGCCGACGCGATCTCGGCGCCGAGCCAAAATACCCCCCACTTTCGTGGGATAAATCTTGACTTCCGAAATGCCGGAGGCTAGAGTCAGGGTCTACTCCTATCTTGATGCGGATGTCGGCGCCGCGACCGCGCATTCTTGCGGTTGACGGGGTGGTGGCTGAGACTCTTGTGCAAGCAACATGGTTTTTCGGCAAGGGGGAAGTGCGAAATGGCTACACGAACGCATTGGACCAAGGCCGCCACGGCCATCGCGATGCTGGGTTGGATTCTCGCCGTGTCCACGGCCGCGCAAGCGGCCAACGTCGCCTACTGGCGATTCGACAACGACGGCCGGACGGACGGAGCGTCTCCCTCGGGAATGGTGTTCGTGGATGAGACGGGCAACCACAACGCCGATTTCTTCGGAACGTTGGCCAACTCCCATTGGAGCGCCGACGTGCCGGCCGAGCAGATCTACGACCCGGCGCTCTCGGCCTATGTCGCCAACACGCTCTCCATGGACCTCGGGCCAAACAGCATGATCCAGGCAGCCGGCAGCACGACCTTGCCGACCGCCTCGAGCGCGACTCCCTTCACGTTCGAGTGTTTCATCAAAACTCCGGACGTCTTCACCGAGACCAAGACCGTGTTCGAGCATCGTAGCGAAGACGCGCGGGGAAGCGGCGTCGAATTGCTGCTCACCCAGGACAAGAGGCTGCAACTGCGCTCGACGCACAACGCCGGGGCGCAGACGGTCGCCTACGGCCTCACCACGCTCGCGGACGGCAACTGGCATCACCTGGCCGCGGTTTGGGACGGCGTCACGTACACCGGCTACTTCGATCACCTCGCCGTGGTCGCGATGACTCCCGCCGGGACGTGGAGCGGGGGCCTTACCGGCGGAAACCTGACCCTGGGCCGGTTCAACACGAGCTATCAGAACGGCCTCGATTTCACGGGCTCGCTGGACGAGATCCGGATCAGCAACGCGGCGTTGGCGCCGGACGAGTTCCTGCGCACGACCGAGGGATTCGTGACGTTCCACGCGCGACTGATCGACGCGACGGCGGCCCTGCCCGCCTACTTCTCGCTGCTGTCTTACGAGGATGAGAAAGACATCGTGATTTCCAGCCCGATCGGCCGGAACGGGGATCGGAGCGTCTCTTACGAGCAGAACAACGCGCAAACGTTCACCGTCACCGACGGATTCATGTTGGACAAGGTCTGGATCGGGGTGCGCCCGGGGTATGTCGGCGGCGATTTCGAGATGGAGCTGCGGCTGTTCGAGGTCAGCGACCCCAACGCGACCGAGTTTCCGGACCCGACTTCGGCAAACCTGTTCGGCACTCCTCAGACGTACACTTGCAGCCGGGACCAGATACCGGGCCGGGGCTACCTGATCCACGACGTCCAGGACGTGGCGCTTGGGGCGGGCAAGTCGTACATGCTCCAGTTGTTCGTGAGCGAAGGCGGGCCCACGCTGTTCGAAGGCCCGTTCACCTGGGAAATCTCCGGGACCGGCTCCGATCAGTATCCCGAGGGGGCCGCCTTCGAGTACAACGTCGGCAACGAAAACCGGGGCAACGACTACGCCTTCGCGCTGGAAGGGTCCGCCCTGCCGACGCTGCTCGGCGACGCCAACAACGACCACGTCGTCGACGACAAGGACGCGTCCATTCTGGGCAGCAATTGGATGGCCGGCGGCGTCGGTTGGTCGGGCGGCGACTTCAACAACGACGGCATCGTCAACGACAAGGACGCCGCGATCCTGGCCGCCCACTGGGGCCTAAGCGAATCCTCCGCGCCGTCGAGCGTCCCCGAACCCTCGACCCTGGTATTGCTCGCGGCGGGAGCGTTGCTGTTGCTCCCCAAGATCGCGAGGCGATCTCGCTCAATCGCGCGTTCGTAACGCCCGATTCCGACACGCTCAGAAGGCCCAGGACCCTCTGACGCCGGCAATCACGCACAGCCACAAGAGCAACGCGGCGGCCAGCAGCGTCCAGAACGTACACAGGACGGCTCCCGTCAGGGCCAGTCTTCGCGGCCAGCCCGAGGAGCCCTTCGTCGTCGATACCGCGGCAATCGCGAGAATCGGCGAGCACGGCATGATCCAGAAGCACGCCACGCTCAGAATGGCGAGCAGCGCGGCAATCCAACCGGGCGCGGTCTTCATTTCGCGTCTCCTTTGCGGTGTCCACTCTTCTCCTTCGCCGCTTGCACGACGCGGTGCACCGCACCGGCAACGCGGTCCTCGACGTCGCCCGCCCAGCGCCAGGCGGGGTGACCGTACTCGTCCAAATGCGGGCCGCCTTCGTAGCCGCCCTCTTCCCACACCCGGCGGGACGGAATGTAGGCCGCCATGTAGTTCGAGTAGCCGCACACCCAGGTCGTCGGGCCGAACTCGCGCTTGAAACGCAGCGAGTAGTCCACCACCGCCTCGCCGCCGATGCCCACGAGCAGCAACTCGTTGCCGATTTGCCACGCCTGAGCCGGATACGGGTAGGACGTCGGGAACTTCACTCCCTCGTCGATCTTCTTCAACATGCGCTTCGCCCAACGCGCGTGAAGCTCGCTGCTGCCGTTGGCGATGGGCAGCAACTTCTCGCGAGTCACGAGTTCGTCGAACGGCAGATCGACCGACTCGAAGGCCGTGCCGAGTCCGACCGACACCGGCTGCATGGGCTTGGCGAGCACCTCGTCAACGGCGTCGGAGAGCATCTTGCCGTAGCGCTCGCACTGCTCCAGCGTTCGGCGCGGGATGGGATTCTGATCGCCGCCGCAAGCGTTGAAGAACATGGCGGTCGTGCCCGGGTGGCTCGCCTCGAGATTGACCTGCGCAAAGCCGGGATAGTCGCCGCACCAGGTGTTGAAGGCGAGCGTCGTTGGGTGGCAGGGGTATCCGAACAGCACGCCCAGCGGCTTTCCGCCCTTGTCCTTGATCGCCAGGACGGGCACGTAGTGATCCACGACGCCCTTGAGCGGTGTTCCTTCGGCCAGTGCTTTGTCGACGTCCGGCTCGGTATTCTCGCGTCGATTGACGGCGAACGTACACTTGCCCTCGCCCTTGAGAAGCTGCGCCGGTTGCAGGTTGCCCAGTGCCTCGCCCACCGCCTCGACGACCTGGCCTTCCATCCAGTCGGAGTACTCGGCGACCAGACGTCGTTGTTCGTCGTCCAAGGGATAGTAATCCACCAGATCGTCCTTGAGGACCGGGCCGCAGTGGTTGTGCGAGAAGGCGAGCATGAACTCGGAGCGATCCAACGCGAAGCGTTGATTCACCTTCGCAAAAACGCTCTCGTAGATCGTCTTCGACATGCCCATGTGGTCGGTGGTCGCCATGACCACGGTTTTGCCGTCCGCCGCCCGCAAGGCCAAGACTTTGACCCAAAGGTCATGGATCTTGCCGTCGGGCGCGCGTTTCGAGCCGTAGCCGGCCAGCCACACCGGTGTCTGCGGCGTAATCACGCGGCGGCCGATGCCTGCCTGCCAGTTGATGTCTGGGGCATCAGCACCGGCGGCAAACGTGGCTGAGACCAAGGCAACCGCCATTAGCGAAAGGGCAATATAGGGCAACATTCTCATGGATTCGGACCTCCTCCAATTGCGAGCGGTGTTTTCTATTCGGCTGTCAGGCGACTTCGTTGTTGACGCTGTATACTTGGCCGAGAGTATACCAGAAGATGGTTCAAGCCGAACGGAAAATGCAGGCTCTTCGTAGAGATTGTTGCGTATCGAGGCGATTCATGGCCCCTTGCCCTGTCACGCGATATTGAGATACTGAAGAATAGGAAAAGGCAAGCCGATGACGAGAGACCGACCGGCTGCATCCTACAGCCTAGTTGACAGGGGTTCCGGCGCAAGCTATTACATTGCTAGAGTTTAGGAACACACAGGTGAAAACATGGCGGGCGCAAACGAACTGGATCTCCCGAGGTATAAGGTTCCCCCCGTTATTGAGACGGTGCTTGGGATTGAATTCACGGGCCTGGAGAAGTGGGAAGTCCCCCATTTCGGAGTGTTTTGGAGCCGGATCAAAGACGAATTTCCTAATTGCCAGGCAAAGCCGTCTCTCCGCTCAGAGATCGAGCAATTCGACAAGCCGCAGCCGCCTCCGGTGCCTCAGTTCCAGGTTGTCTCGGAACCTGAGATTCGGTGCTGGTTCATCGATGCGGATGATCGCACGCTCATCCAAGTGCAGAGGGATCGGTTTGTTTTCAATTGGCGGAAGAGGGGAGTGACTGACGCCTACCCTCATTACGACGAGAGTATCCGTCCCGCGTTTCAACGCGTATGGCAGCAGTTCCTGGAGTTCGTTGATCAACAGCAGCTCGGCCAAGTGAATGTCGTTCAGTGCGAAGTGACCTACGTCAATCACTTGGACAACGGCAAGGGCTGGAGTTCAGCGTCCGATCTGCACGAGGTGTTCCCCTGTTGGTCGGGGAGGACGAATGGGGAATTCTTGCCCGCGGCGGAAAGCGTGGGGTTCGATGTCAGTTACCTAATGCCGGACGCGAAGGGACGGCTCCGAATATCTTTGAGACGCGCATGTCGTCATGAAGACGGTGCGGACGTCCTTCAGCTTGTGTTGACAGCGCGAGGTAAGCCCCAGAACAGCGAGATGGGATCTGTGCTCGGATGGCTTGATCTGGGTCGAGAGTGGGTCGTTCGTGGGTTCACTGACTTCACGTCCGGGAAGATGCACACACGTTGGCAGAGGAGTACTTGACCATGTCGCAATGTGTAGCGTTCACCAAGGACTTCATCCCGCAGTATCTCGCGGCCGGCGCGGCGTTTAGTGACGATATCCTGCCAAGTCGCACGGCCGACGAGCATACCCGCAACTCCGATCAGCGCCGGCACTGGCCTCAGCAGCCGGCGGGGGGTTGTCAGGCAACCAGCGTTACGTCTTGCCCAGGTCGGAAGGAATGGTTGGCTGCAGCCTTCAAGAGACTCTCACGGCTTGAATCGCTTGAAAGCGACTGGGACAGTTACGGAGCGGAAGCCCCACATCGTGTGTCCATCGACGCCGCAAGAAACGTCTTGGACGTCCTAGCCGAAGCGGATTTCGAACCAGCGAGCGTCGATCCGTCGGCCGAGGGCGGCGTCTGCCTGTCTTTTCGGCGCGGAAATCGGTACGGAGACATCGAGTGCTTCAATTCCGGTGAGATTCTGGCAGTCACCTCGTCAGGTGGCGACGATACGCGCGCGTGGGAAATCCGGGGGTTCGGTCAGCACCTGGAGACCGCGCTGAATGAGATCCGGGCCTTCGTTGGACGTTGAACTGGATGCAATGCCTCGCCTTCTCCTTTCGCGTCTGTATCGCCGCGGCTCCTTCCTCCTGAAGAGTCGCTTCTTCTGGCGAGGACGCGTCCGCCCGTGGCGCATGTATCGCAACGGTCGCCCTGTCGACCCCGACTTCCTTGCGACGGAGAAGCTGTTTTTTCGATGCAGGCTCGACTCGGTTGACGAGAGGGGGCAAATGACCCCTGCGGGCATTCGGTTCCCCGACCAATCCGTCAACCGCGAGAAATACAGTCGCTGTACGGATGTTCTTCTACCCGATGGTTCGCCGCAGTCAACGAAGTGGCTCCTCTATGGTGTCGCGGTAATCCAAGTCGAGGACTTGCCGGCCGAAATGCGGTTGCCGGATGGCGTTCCGGCGTGTCGGTTTTCCGTTGAACACGAGCCGTGCGACGACAACTACGCACACTCAGAGTTGCGAGTCTACAAGAACGAACAACGTGTAACAGACAAGAATGGGATAACCAAGACGTCCAGGAAAGAATATCGTACCAGACTGGCATTCCGAGCACGCGGATTTGTCGTGCGGGCTATCGGCGGCTGGCGGAGAATCTTGTCGAGCACGGGACGTTCGGCGCCGGGGACGTGCCGTCGGCGTTTCGACCACCGCTGTACCCGTGGCTGCTCGTGCCGTGCGTGGCGATGGGGCCGGAGGGCCGCGTGGCGATCGACGTGCTGCACGTTCTGTTGGGCGTCGCGACGGTCTGGATCACGTACCGGCTCGCCCGGCGGTGCCGGTTGGGGGGTTGGTCGTGGCTGGCCGCCGCTCTGGTGGCGCTGGACCCGATCCTGCTGGGCCAATCGGCCGTGGTGATGACCGAGACGGCGGCAACGTTCCTGGTGGCACTGGCGATGCTCTGCCTCGCGCGAACGGTCGAGTCGCCGACGCCGCGCCGGGCTGCCGAGAGCGGCGTTGTGCTTGCGCTGGCATCGCTCTGCCGGCCGGAGTTGCTGATCTGGATGGTGGCGTGTGTCCCGCTGCTGTTGATCGTGGTCGAGACGTGGCCGGCGCGGCTGAAGGTTCTTGGGACGTTGGCCACGGCTGCGGTCGTCGTGCTCTCGCCCTGGGTCGCGCGGAATCAGGTGCAATTCGGCCGACCGATCGTCACGACGACCCATGGCGGCTACACGCTCCTGCTGGGCAACAACCCGGCATTCTACGAGTACCTCTGGTCGGGCGAGTGGGGAAGCGTCTGGGATGCGAAGGAATTGGGCCCGGCGTGGGCCGCCGACGTCGAGCGCGCCGGTCCCGCCGGCGAGTTGCAGGCCGACCGGCGGGCCTATGACGAAGCGTGGACCAACATCCGCGCCGAGCCCGGCAGCTTCGTCTACGCCTGCCTCGTTCGGATCGGCCGGCTCTGGGCGCTCGCGCCGCACCAGGGAAGTCGGCTGCTCCGCCGGGGCGTGGCCGGGTGGTACCTCGTCGAATTCGTGGCGGCCGGAATGGGGCTCTGGGTTATCTGTAGAAAAAAGGAAGACCTGTGTGGCGTGTGGCCTTGGGGGGCTCTTCTGATCGCGTGTCTGACGGCAGTCCACGCGTTCTACTGGAGCGACATGCGGATGCGGGCCCCGCTGGTCGTGGTGATCGCTCTGGCCGCGACGTCGGGAATCAGCCGGTACCGACGGGGGGGTACCGACAACAAGCCCGGGGTCGACGCAGATGATCCCTGAAGCAGTGGGATGGGTCGACAAACCATGATCCACTCTTCTGGGGTACCGTTTGCACTTTGCTAGCCCGAAAGGTT
>JAPLNP010000071.1 GCA_026401055.1 Planctomycetia bacterium | reverse complement strand
GTTTTCGTCGGCGAACTTTGCGCCGTAGATCGACTTGCCGCCGGTGCCGTCGTGCCGGGTGAAATCGCCGCCCTGACACATGAACTGCGGGATGATGTGGTGAAAGGTGCAGCCTTTGTAGCCGTAACCCTTTTCGCCCGTGCATAGTGCGCGGAAGTTCTCCGCCGTCTTGGGCACCACGTCCGAGCGGAGTTCGATCACGACCCGGCCCAACGGCTTGTCGTCGGCCGTTACGTCGAAGAAGCAGCGGGGGAGTTTCTTCTCGTCTGCCGCCAGTACGGTTTGGCTCGCGGCAATGGCGGCGGCCGAAGACAGAATAAAGTCTCTGCGAGACAACATGCTAAATCCTCCGGAAGTGTTCATTTGCTCGAAAGTACCCATTTGGACGAAGTCGAAACGGGACGCCGCTAGTTTGTCGCGTCCCATCTTGCCAATAATAGCTGCGGCCCCGTTTCAACTCAACCCCGTTTCAACTCCCATCAGGTTTTTGCGGCCGTCACCTTCTTTTGTTGTGTGCCAGTGGTTGGGAAGAGGCGGATACTGGGGATTTGGATGCGGGGGAATCGCAGGCTGCGCAGCCAGCGGCGCGTGGGGCTGGTGCGCCAGCCGCGGACCTCAAAACCCTGCATTCGCAAGCGCGGGATGAGTTTGTTTGGTCAACAATTCCGTCAGTTTCCAATTTCAGGTTCATCCGTCTCAAGAATGCGCCAGGCTTCGCCCGGGGATTTTCAAGGCATAAGTCCGGTGTCCAATGGTACTTACCTACGGCTTGCCAGCTCGGATACAATGGGGCTGTCTGGAGAAACGGAGTCAGGGAAAGCGCCGGGATAAACCGGCATGGAGTAGCGAATGAAAGAGTCGTACGGGAAAGGGCTAGCGACCCATCTCGGCCCCAAGCTATGCGGCGGCGGTGGTAACATCGCGGCTGAAGCGTTAGCAGGGGTACACGCAGGCCGGGTATTCAGCTCCGAAATCCAACCTCCGGCGTGCCGACCCTGTCCTGACGTGGGGAAGGCCACATGAAGAGCAACGCCAGACGCGAGCCGCTCTTCGACGCCGCGGAGTCGCAGACCCCGGGCATGCGTGGAAACTTCATGCGCGAGAACCGGGAGACCCAGGCGACTCCCTCGTCAGATGGTGGCGAGGGACGGTCGGGGAAGGCGAAATACCGCACGCCCGGCATGCACGTCGTCGGGGAGTGGGACGGTCCCATAGTACCTGCGAAGCGGGCGAACAAGGCTGGGGGGCCCGAGAAGGGCCAGCCAGTGGCGGAGTCCGGGGAGGAAAGGGGACCGACCAAGGGAAACGCAATGCAGACGGCCGCGTGTCGGACTCAGTGCCGGAAAAGCGTGTCGAACGGACTGCAACGCGTACGAGAAGCCGCAAGGCGGGATAAGAAGGTACGGTTCACCGCCTTGCTCCACCATGTCACGCCGGACCTACTCCGGGCGAGCTTCTACGAGCTCAAGCGCTCAGCGAGCCCGGGTGTCGATGGAATGACGTGGAAGGAGTATGAACCTGAACTGGAGCGGCGGCTTGCCGAACTCCATGAACGGGTGCATCGTGGGACCTATCGAGCGAAGCCCTCCAAGCGAGCATGGATTCCCAAGGCCGATGGGCGACAGCGTCCCCTGGGCATCGCTGCCTTAGAGGACAAGATCGTCCAACAGGCAATGCGGACCGTACTCGAGCAAATCTACGAGGAGGACTTCATCGGCTTCAGCTACGGGTTTCGCCCCAGGCGAGGCTGCCATAACGCACTGGACGCGGTGTGGGTAGGTATCACGCGGAAGAAGGTGAACTGGGTGCTCGATGCCGACATTCGTGGATTTTTCGACGCCATCGACCACGAATGGATGGTCAAATTTCTCGAGCACCGGATTGCTGATCGTCGGGTACTGCGTCTGATCCGCAAGTGGCTCAGGGCCGGAGTATCCGAAGACGGTCAGTGGTCGAAGACCATGGTAGGCACACCCCAGGGCGCGGTGATCTCACCAACGCTGGCCAAGGTGTTTCTCCATTATGTTTTCGACCTTTGGGCAAAGCAGTGGCGAGAGCGGCATGCTGCGGGCGACATGATTGTGGTCCGCTATGCAGACGATTTCGTCACAAGACCCGCTTGATCG
>JAPLNP010000351.1 GCA_026401055.1 Planctomycetia bacterium | reverse complement strand
CAGCTATCCCTAGACAGGTTGCGTCCCCGCAGAGCCCGTTTCCGTTTCGCCAGGCAACCCAAGTCTAGCATAGGACTTACAACCACTCCAAAGCAAACCTGAGCGAACCGTTGACAAACGGCCCCTACAGAGATAAAACCGCCCCGGCCGGCGGATGCCGCTGGCGCGGAACAAGAACAGACGGAGGGGCCCCCCGCGCGACAAGCGACACGACGTTTCATGCAGAGACTCCCGAACCACGAGGCATCAGACACGGCCCGTTCGTCGGCGGCAAGGTCTGGCATCGAAACCGTTGGACCGACTGAGCCGACTGGCGCCAGTCTATCCCCGCGGCGTCCCCCGGTCAAGAACGGGGTCTCCCCACAAGAGTGGTTGGCGAGGGCCACCGCCGGGCCGGGCCCCTACCGGAACGGCCCGTTTATCGGTAATATTGTCCCGTTGACGTACCACTTGCCTTGGTGCGACGCACGACTGCGACCGACCCCGCCGACGCAGTCGGCGGGCGTTCGGATTCCATTCCCCAATCCCCAACCCCCAGTCCCTAACCCCTAGCCCCTAACCCCTGGCCCCTGCCCCCTGGAGAGAACCATGTCTGACACATACCGTTTTTCATTCGGTCCCTGGAACATTCACGAGGGCGCGGACCCGTTCGGCCCGACGGTTCGGCCGGCGATCGCGTTTGCCAAGAAGTTGCCGATGTACAAGAAGCTCGGCTTCGACGCCGTCCAGTTCCACGACGACGACGCCGTGCCGAACGTCGACGACAAATCCGCCGCCGAGGTGGCCAAGGAAGCGGCCCAGGTGAAAGCCATGCTCGCCGGCGAGGGCCTCGTGGGCGAGTTCGTCGCCCCGCGGCTCTGGGAAGACCCGAAGGGCATCGACGGCGGCTTCACGGCCAACGATCCCGCCGGCCGCCGCTGGGCGATCGATCGGGCACGGCGGGCCATCGACATCGCCAACTCGCTGGGCACGAAGCTGATCGTCCTTTGGCTCGCCCGGGAGGGCACCTACATCCGCGAGGCGAAGAACGCCATCGACGCCCACCGCCATCTGGTCGAGGCGCTCAACGCGATGCTCGAGCACGACGCGGCGGTCGAGATCGCCATCGAGCCCAAGCCGAACGAGCCGATGGACCACGCCTACATCCCGACGATCGGCCACGCCTTGGCCATCGCCCATCAGACGGTCGAGCCGGACCGCGTCGGCGGGCTGATCGAATCGGCGCATGCGTTGTTGGCCGGGCTGGACCCCTCGGACGAGATGGCCTTCGCCCTGGCCGCCGGCAAACTCTGGAGCGTTCACTTGAACGACCAGAACGGCTTGAAATTCGACGAGGACAAGACGTTCGGCGGCGCGAACCTTCGCAGCGCGTACAACCAGGTTCGGGTGCTGGAACTGGCCGGCTACGCTCGGACCGGCCGGTTCGTCGGCCTCGACGTCAAGGCGATGCGGAGCCAGAAGGCCGAGGCGGCCCATCTCCACCTGTCCAACAGCCGGACCATCTTCCTCAAGCTGGTGGACAAAGTGCGGAGCTTCCCCAAGGACGTCGAGAGCCGCTACATCGCCGAGCGCAACTACGAGGCGCTGGAACTGGCCGTCATCGAACACCTGCTGGGCGACTGATGTTCCGTCACCTGGCCGGTGCGTCCTGCCGATAGCTCTGCCGCAACGCGAAATCCAACAGCACGATCGCGCTCATCGCTTCGACAATCGGGACCGCCCGGGGAACCACGCACGGGTCGTGGCGTCCCTTTGCTTCCAACACGGTTTGCTTTCCCTCGAACGAAGCGGTTTGCTGTGGCAGAGCGATGGTGGCCGGCGGCTTGAACTCCACGCGGAAGACGATCGGCTCGCCGTTGGAGATCCCGCCCTGCACGCCGCCGCTGAAATTGGTGCGGGTGCCGAGGCGGTCGCCCTTGGGCACGAACGGGTCGTTGTGCTCCGAGCCGAACATCCGCGCGCCGGCGAAGCCGGAGCCGATCTCGAACCCCTTGGTCGCCGGGATCGACATCATCGCCTGAGCCAGGATGGCTTCGAGCTTCTCGAAGACCGGTTCGCCCAGGCCAACGGGGACGTTCTCGCACACGCACGTCACCACGCCGCCGACCGAGTCCTTGCGATCCCGCGTCGCCGCCACCAGGCCGATCATTTCCGCCGCCGCGGCTTCGTCCGGGCAGCGGATGACGTTGCCGTCGACCCGTTGGCGGGTGAGGCCGTCGCCGGTCATGTCCCGCGCGTCGATGGTGCCGACCGAGCTGACCCAGGCAACAATCCGGGTTCCGAATCGCTCGACAAGGATCTTTTCGGCGATAGCGCCGGCGGCCACGCGGCCAATCGTCTCCCGGGCGCTGGCGCGTCCGCCGCCGCTGGCCGCGCGGTTGCCGTATTTCATTTCATAGGTGAAATCGGCGTGCGAGGGTCGCGGCACGCGGCTCATCTGGCGATAATCGTCGGGGCGCTGATCGCGGTTGTGCACGATCAGGCCGATTGGCGTGCCCAGGGTCACGCCGTTTTCAACGCCGGAGAGGATCGCGACCTGGTCCGGCTCGTCGCGCGGGGTGGTCATGTCGCTCTGGCCCGGATGACGCCGGGTCAGTTGCGTCTGAATGTCCGCTTCCGAGAGCGTCACG
>JAPLNP010000272.1 GCA_026401055.1 Planctomycetia bacterium | reverse complement strand
CGACAATATGAAACCGGAATCGAGGTAAGCGACGACGAACTCGAACACCTCCGCATCACGCGAGCAAAATTCCACGGTGAATGGAACTACTCCATCAAGCCACGATCGTAAAACTTGTAAAGGTTATTTTTTCGCCCTGCCATGGAGCAGGATGCCATCTACGACCTCACGACCCAGGCGCAGCTCGAGCAGGCCGCGCCGACCTTCTACTTCTGCCCCTCGCGCCGCAGGGTCAGCCGCCAGGACGTCCGCGTCTTGATGGACTACGCCGCGGCCGTGCCCGGCAACAAAACCAGCCCCGGACAGGAACTGGAGCCGACCTTCTGGGCGGGCCATTTCGCCACGAGCGAAGGCGGGGCCGACTTCCGCTGGGTCATCCAGCCCAACCTCGTCTTCCGCGGCGTCGTTACGCGGATCTCCTGGTGGTACTCGGACAATGCGTTCAAGGGGTCGCCTTCCTCGGTTGCGGTGGGCGACATCCACGACGGGACGAGCCAGACGATGATGCTCGGCGAGAAATGCCTCCGCCCGGACAGCTACCGAGTCGGCTGTTGGTGCGACGACCGCGGCTGGACCGACGGCTGGGACCCCGACACGCTCCGTTCGACCACCTATCGGCCCCACATGGACAACGACAACGAGGACCCCTGCTACCGTTTTGGCTCGGCCCACACCAGCGGCTTCAACGCCGTCTTTGCCGACGGCGCCGTCCACACGATCAGCTACGAGATCGACCCCATGCTGTTCAACTACCTGGGCGACCGGATCGACGGCAACGCCATCAGCCTCGACGACATCGACTGACGAGAGTTGAAACGGTGTGGCGCGCGGGACGGTGGGGCGAGGTCATTTGTATCAGGGGCGTTTCAGGAGTTTTCCGATCCAGGAGGACGAGCACTTCCTGACGGCGTGCCGCTACGTCGAGCGGAACGCGCTGACTGCCGGGGCTGTGGATCGCGCCGAGGCGTGGCGTTGGGGCAGTCTGTGGGCGCGGCGTCACGGCAACGATCCCTGAAAAGCGGTTTTTAGCGACTGGCCGATGGAGCGGCCGTCGAATTCGGTTAGGCTGGTGAACGAGCCGATGACCGACAAAGAAGTGCAACGGCTTCGCGCGTGCATTGCGGGGGATCGACCGTATGGAAACGAAGCGTGGCAAAACGAGCAGGCCAAACTGCTCGGCCTGTCACACACGAGGCGTTCCGAAGGTCGGCCAAAGGCGATCCGCGGGAGACAGAATCCCAAAAACTAGCTGCCTCCCCGTTTCAACTCGTGCCGGCTTTGCGGCGTTTGTGTTCCTCGGCGCTGTAGTCGCCGGTTGTCTGGCCGGCGAAGACGCCGGATCGAAGGTTGTTGCCCGGCACGCGAGCTTCGAAGACTTCGTCAAGGGAACCTGCGGCAACTCCGGAGCCAACGTCTACGTGTCCCGCAAGGGTCGCGTGGAGGTCATCAACAAGTGGGACCTGAACAAGGACGGCTACGTCGACGTGGTCATCCCGAACGACCACGGCATGACCGAGGTGGCCGACGCCTTGATCTACTGGAATGGGCCCAGCGGGTTTCGGTCGCTCATGCCGGAGCTTCTCAAGGAGAGGCCGATGACGCAGCTCATCTTCGGCCTCTTGGACAGCGACCGGCGTCACTTCACGCGGCTTCCCGCCTTCGGCGGAGGCCGAGCCATCGTCGCCGATCTCAACCGCGACGGATTCCCCGACATCGTCTTCTGCAACTACATCCACAACTACCCCGGCGTCCGGTCGGCGTTCGTGTACTGGGGCGGACAGGACGGCTACAAACCCAATCGCAAGACGGAGTTGCCGACCAATTGGGCCTCCGGGGTGGCCGCGGCGGATCTCAACGGCGACGGCTACCTCGACCTCGTGTTTGCGAACAATGGGACCGAACCCGCGCTGGAGGACATCTCCCCCGCATGCTCCAGCGATGCCTTCATCTACTGGAACAGTCCGACGGGCTTCGACGCGTCACGACTCACGCCCTTGAAGAGCGGGATAACCTACGATGTCGCGGTCGCGGACTTCAACGGCGATGGCCGTCCGGATATCGCCTTCGCCTGCCCAAAGGCCGAGAAACCCGGTGTCAAGGTGTTTTGGGGCAGCGAGAAGAACTACGCCGACACACGCGTGGAAGACGTGCCCGTCTCCGGCCCGATCAGCCTCCAGGCGGGAGACGCCAATGGCGATGGCATTGCCGACCTCGTGGTGACCGCGGGTGATAACGCCTTAATCTTCTTCGGCGGGCCAAACGGCTTGGCAACAACGCCCGCGGTAGAGTTGTCCGCCCCGGGGGCCCGGGCCGCCTCGATCGCGGATCTTAACCGGGATGGCTCGCCGGACATCGCGTTTGCCATCCCTTCGCGCAGTGGCCGCAAGAGCACAAACTCGCTGGTGTACTGGGGCTCGAAGAACGGCTTCTCGCCGGATCGGCGGGTAGAACTCCCGACCCTCGGCGCCGAGGGTGTCGCCGCCGCCGATCTCAACGGCGACGGACATCCGGATCTGGTGTTCGCCAACTCCGGCGACGGCGTGACTTACGATGTGAACTCGTACATCTACTGGGGCAGCCCGACCGGGTTCGCGCCCTACATGCGGTCCGAGCTGCAGGGATTCGGCGCGGTGAGCGTGACGGTCGCGGAGCTCAACGGCGACGGAAGGCCGGATATCCTCCTGGTCAACCGGAGCAGCGGGGTCGACTACGGCAAAGGCGTGGCCAGCAACATCTTCTGGGGCAACCCGCACAACTACTACTCCACGGCGTCGATGACCTCGCTGCCGACCCAGGGCCCTTACGGCATCGTCGCCGCGGACTTGGACGACGACGGCTACACCGACGTCCTCTTTACCCGAACGAGTGATGCCGGATACGGCGGCGCGGGAAATGCGTCGACGTATCTTTACCGAGGCGGTCCTGACGGTTTCACGACGTCCCGGCGTAGCGACATCCCGGTAAGTTCCGCCTACACGGTGCATGCCGCGGACCTGAACCGGGACGGCTACCTCGACCTGGTGTTTGCGGGTGGGGAGGAAGGCAAGCCTGCCGGCATCATCCTGTGGGGCGGGCCGGATGACTACACCGCAGAGCGTAAGACGGTCCTGCCGCTGCTCCAGAAACGCGTGGGGGGCCACCAGATTGCAGACCTCAACCGCGACGGATTCCTGGACCTGATCTTCACGGCGGTTTACATCGGCGACATGGAGATTTTCTGGGGCGGAAAAGACGGCTACTCCACGCGGAACCACGAGGTGTTCAAGGTTGGCGCGGGCATGCCCACGCTCGCCGACCTCAACGGCGACGGACAACTGGACTTTATCCTCGGCGGCGAGCTTGACCCCCAGACCAAACGCAACAACGGGCCGACGCGCATCTACTGGGGTCGCCCTGACGGCCGCCCGGAACCGAAACCGGCGTTCGAACTCGAGTCCCACCAGGCGGTGTCGATTTGCATTGCCGACCTGAACCGAGACGGCTACCTCGACATGGCGCAATCGAACTATAAAACGGACACCACGCGCTCGTTCCCCGTGTTCATCTACTGGGGCGGCAAGGACGGCAAGTATCTGAATTCCCGTCGCGCCGAGCTCCCGGCGGAATCGGCGGCGGGTTTGCAAACGATTGATCTGAACCACGACGGCTATCCAGACCTCGTCGTGCACAACCACGTGAAGGACGGCGAGCACGCCCAGAACAGCTACATTTACTGGAACGGCCCGCAAGGCTTCGATCCGCATCGTCGGACCGAGTTGCCCACGCTCGGACCCCATTTTTCGCAGATGATCGACCCCGGCAATCTCTATACCCGCAAGCTGGAGGAAGAATACGTCTCCGCTCCGGTCGCGCTGCCCGCCGGCCCGGGCAATCTGCGTCTGGCATGGAAGGCGGAAGAGCCTCCGGGGGCCAGGCTGCGGATGCAACTGCGCTACGCCGCGACGGAAAAGGACCTGCCCACGGCGAAGTGGACGGGTCCAACCGGGCAAGACACGGCTTTCGAGGCCCATGCCGCGACGTTGATATCTCCCCCGAGTGGGACCAAGTTCATGCAGTATCGTGCTCTTTTCACGTCCGTCGACGGCGGAGAGTGGCCCGTCTTGACGGAGGTGGAGATTGGGGCGCTAAGGTGAGCCAGTTTGTTGTTCCGATTATGCCGGGAATTCGGGCGGTGAAATGGTCTCCCCGCCATGGCATTGTTACGCGATGCCCACGGGCGGCCTTGCCGGGGCCTATGATTGCACAGTCGGCTCCGGCGGGGAGATCTCATAATGAAAATCCTGATTATCGACGACAACCCGGACGACCTGGAGGTCGCCAAGAGCCGGCTGGCGCGGGAGTGTTCGGAGATCGTCTGCGCCGACGGCGGCGTGGCGGGGCTGGAGGCCGCGCGGCGCGAGAGGCCGGACCTGATTCTGCTCGACCTCGACATGCCCGACCTGTCCGGCTTCGACGTGTGCCGGGCGCTGAAGGCGGATCCGGATCTGTGCATGATCCCGGTGCTATTTCTTTCGGGGACCGGCGCGGCGGAAGAGAAGGTCAAGGGTTTGGACCTGGGGGCGGTGGACTACGTGACCAAGCCGTTCGACGCCTTCGAGTTGCGGGCGCGGGTCCGGGCGGCCTTGCGGACCAAGCATCTCCAGGACCTGTTGATCGAACATGCCCACATCGACCCCTTGACCGGGCTGCCCAACCGCCGGGCGCTGAAGGAGCGCTTGCAGCGGGAGTGGGCGCGGGTCCAGCGCTACGAAGGGCAATTGTCGTTCATCATGGCGGACATCGACAATTTCAAGCGGATCAACGACGCGTACGGGCACCACGTCGGGGACCTGATGCTTCAGAAGGTGGCCAACGCCATCGCCGAATCGTGCCGCCAGATCGACCTGCCCTCGCGGTTCGGCGGCGACGAATTCGCCATCGTCGTTCCCGGCGAAACCGTTTCCGGCGCGGCTCACCTGGCCGAGCGATGCCGGGAGGCGGTCGCGAAGGTCGTTGTGACCGTGGCGGCGGACGCGCTGAGGACGACGGCGAGTTTCGGGGTGGCCGACGCGGCCGACGCCGACTCGCCCGAGGAACTCCTCCAGCAGGCCGACGAGGCCTTGTATCGCGCGAAGAATGCGGGCCGCAACCAGGTCGAGTGCCATGAGGACCATGCCGCCGCGCCGGGCGGTCACGGTTGATCGAGGCTCGGATCGACGGCCGGTCCGGGACGCCGCGGTCCATGCGTCGACGACGTTTGGCGCGCCAGTGACGCCAGCGCCGCCGCGTAGCGCACGCTCCGCGGCAGCGGCCTGAGCGCCGCGCGGTCGGGAGCGTCCGAGCGGTAGTCGGCAAAGACGGCGTCGCGTGCCCGGGCCGGGCCCATCGTCCGTTTGGCGGCCGCGCGGAGCGCCGCGGCGATTGCGGGCGGCGGCTCGGCGGCGGGCGTGGATTCGCTCTCGGGCGGTTGCTGCGGGTAGACGAGTCCCCAGTGGGCGGCCATGATGGCCGCGTCCGCGGTGCTGACGCTTCCGTCCCCATTGAAGTCGCCGTCCGCCCAGGACGCCAACAACGGCTGACGCAAATGGACGGCGACAATGGAAGCGTCCTTCGAGTCGACCGTGCCGTCGCGGTTGGCGTCGCCCGGCAGCAGCGTGACGGCGAACGCGAAATCGCCGCCCGCCACGCCGTCGCCCGACCCGTTGGGAAGACTGGTTCCCCGATACTCGGCGCCGAAATACGAATAGCGGGTCCAATCGCCGTCCAGCGCCAGGTTGCCGGCATGGACGGCGTCGGAAAGCCGAAGGACCGTCTGGCCCTGGAAGAACCTGTCGGCGAAGGTCCACGTGGCCATGTTGCCGTCTTGGTGGACGCTGGCGGCCGGCTGGCCGTCGATCGTGAGGTCGGCCGCCGTCACGTTTGCGTCGCTCCGGTCGAATAGGATGGTCACCTGGTTGATTCCCCCGCCGATGGGCACGGTGAGCAGTTGATTGCCGCTGTCGCATTCCGGCAGGAAACTGTACGGAGCGTGCCTGCCGCCCGGACCGGATGAAACGGCGACCCCCACGACCTTCGGCGGGACGCCGACATAGACGCTCACCGTGCCCGCATTCGAATTCAGCCGGCCGTCGCCGGCGAAATACGTGAACGTGTCGACACCGACGTAATGGGCGTACTCGGGCTTCAGCGTGTAGACGAACGCGCCGTCGGGATCGATGCTGACGGCGCCATAAGTCGGCGCGCTCTGGATGAAGAACGCCAACGGGTCGTTCTCGAAGGGGTCCGCGCCGACGAGTTGACCGGCCGCGGGCGTCGCGGCGGAGGTGGTGACGTCCAGATCGGCGACGACGGGTCCCCGCTGGGGCAACTGAAACACGTAGGCCGAGCCCGCGTTGACCCCGGCATCGTCGTCGAACGAGGCGCCGGTCACGGCGGTGCCCCGATCGAGGGCGACGGATATTCCGAGCCCGTCGGCGCTCGCGGCGTCGCCGGCGAACAGTCGGGCGACCGGTTGCCAGTCGCCCGCGCCGTCGTTGTGGAACACGTAGACCGATCCCGCGTCGATACCTCCGCCGTGGTCGTCGAGATAGGCGCCGACGATCGCGGTGTCGCGGCTGATCGAGACGGAGCAACCGAAGCCGTCGGCGAGGGCCGGCTCGTCGGCGACGAGTTTGGCGACTTGCTCCCACGCGCCCGCGGAATTCTCCTGGAAGACATAGGCCGCGCCGGCGTCGGGGATGACGCCGTCGCAGTCGGCGGCGCCGACGATGACGACGTCCCGGCTGATCGAGACGGCGCCGCCGAAGCGGTCGGCGTACACGGGGTCGCTGGCGGTGAGTTTGGCGGCCTGCACCCACCGGCCCGCTGCGTTCTCGCGGAATACGTAGGCGGCGCCGGCGTCGGTGAGATCGCCCCGATCGTGCAACCGCGCGCCGACGACGACGGCGCCGTCGTCGATCGACACGGAGCATCCGAAGTCGTCGCCGGGCGCGCCATCGGCCGCGGCGAGCTTGGCCGCCTGGGTCCACGTGCCGGGGGCAACCTCGCGGAAGACGTAGGCGGAACCGGACGAGCCGCCGCGGTCGCCGCCGAAAGGAGCCCCGACGATCACCGTGTCCTCGTGGATCGCCACGGCGGCGCCGAAGTGGTCCAGCATCCACGCGTCGCCGGCGGTGAGCTTGGCGACCTGGCTCCACGTGCCCGGGACGAGTTGGCGAAAGACGTAGGCGGATCCGGAATCGGAGCCGGCGTCGTCGTCGCACGCGGCGCCGATGACGATCGTGTCCGAGCTGATCGCCACGGACGCGCCGAATTGGTCTGCCGCCTCGGCGTCGGCTGCGATGAGCGTGGCGACGCGGTTCCACTGGCCCGTCACCGCGTTGCGTCGAAAGACGGTCGCCGAACCGGGATCCGTGCCGGTGGCGGCGCCAGGCGCGCCGACGACGGCGGTGTC
>JAPLNP010000345.1 GCA_026401055.1 Planctomycetia bacterium | reverse complement strand
AGCCCGATCGACTTGAATACCGTGCGACGGATGGCCCAAGAACCGCCCCAGATGGGATAGAACCCTTTCGGGCCGAACAAGGCGGTGATGCCGCAGTTGACCCCGTAGAGCAAGTGATTGGCCGGCGTCGGTCGCGTCGGCACCATCCAGCGGTAGCCGGTCACCGCGCCGACGTCCCGGTTGCCGCGGTCCGCCAGACGCCCGATCAGACCCCGGAGCCACTCCCGCCGGGGCCGCGCGTCGGAGTCGATAAAGGCCAGAAACTCGATTTCCGGGCGAAGCTGCCGGGTTGCCATCCGGAGGTTGTGGACCTTCTGCCCGCTTTCCTTAGCCCGGCCGGCGATCACCAGGTGGCAGACGACGTGGCGATGGTCGGCGATGAGCCGGCGAATCCGCTCATAGGCCGGGTCCGAGACATCCTCGACGATGAACGTGATCTCGTAATCGCCGTAGTCCTGGTGGAACAGGCGGCGAAGGTTCTCTTCCAAGTCGTCGTCGATGCCCTTGCACGGGGCGAAGACCATGGCCTTGCCCGACGGGCGAGCACGCCGCAGCGCGCGAAACCGACTTCGCGCGAAACGCCGGTGCTCCCACGTCTGAAGCACCATCAGCACGGCCTGCGCAACCGCCAGCCCGACCAGAACGCAGTACGCGACGAGCCAGAACAACCCCATGAAGTCTCCGCGGTTCTCTTCCGTGATGCGGTCGGCAAGAACGGTCCGTGTACAATCCCGCGCGCAGCGGAAACGATAGTCCGACGGCGAGTCGGGGTCAAGATCAGTATAAAGCGGCGGGCACGTCACCCCACCGGGAGGGTGTAGGGTGGGTCGAGGCCGCCGGCGTTTGGCGCGCCCTTGCCAATCACCTTCGACCGGCGGCCGAGCCCCACCAGGATCGCCTGTTGGATTGTGGTGCAGGCGTCTCGCCCACGCTCATCCAGGCAGGCGAGACGCCTGCACCACAAGGCCACCTCAAATGTCGACGATCACCTCGGCAGTCCAGCCGTCGGCGTCCCGCTCGACCTTGAGCTGATGGTAGGTGATGGCCTTGACGTCTTGGTCCAGTTCGTGACGCGCGGGGTCATACGTTTCGCCCCACGCCGTGGCCGTCAGCCCGCGATCATCGGGCTGGACGTCGAACCGGACCAGCAGCAGGTGCTCGGTCTCGAATCGGTAGAGCAATTCGTCCAGCCAGTCGAGAAAGAGGTCCTCCGGCTCGGTGCCCTCGATCCGCAGGGCAACCCGGTCGACCGGACGAACCGTTCCCAGATCGACCACGAGCACCGAAAACAGTGCCCGAGCGGCTTCCTCCAGCAATTCCTTCAGGTCCGCTCCCCGGACCCGAATCCCCAGATCGGCGGTATGGTCGAATAGCTCGAACATGACGTCGGCTTACCTCTTCGCCGGCAACTCGATCCCCATCTCGGCCATCAGGAACTGCATGTCCTCCCAGACTTGTCGCTTCGCCGCGGGATTGCGCAGTAGGTAGGCGGGGTGATACGTGCAAAGGACCTTGATTCCCTGATAGAGGTAGAACTTCCCTCGCATTTTCCCAATGCTGGCCTCCGTTTGGAGCAGGTTTTGGGCGGCCACGGCCCCGAGGCAGCAGATGTACTCGGGCTGGAGGATTGCCAATTGGCCGTCGAGGTATTCGCGGCAGTTCTCGGCCTCGGCGGGCAGGGGGTTCCGGTTGCCCGGCGGACGACACTTCAACACGTTCAGGATGTACACGTCCTCCCGCCGCATCGTGCAGGCCTCGATGATCTTGGTGAGCAACTGCCCGGCGCGGCCGACAAACGGTTCCCCCTGTCGATCTTCGTCCGCCCCCGGCGCCTCGCCGAGGAAGACGAGTCGAACTTTGGGATTGCCCACGCCAAAGACGGTTTGCGTCCGCGTCTCGGCCAGTTCCGCGCAGCGGACACACTGGGCAACCCGTTGGCTCACCTCGGCAAGCCGAGCGGTCCGCTCCTCGTCGGGTGTGTGCTCGCACGCACCGGGATTCGCCGCCGACGACTGCTGTGCGTCAGGATCGATCGACGGGGTCTCAGGCTCGTGCGGGCAAACACGCACTTCGCTTGACTGGTGCGTGCAAGCACGCACCCTACAAAGATGGGTCAGGCCCGCTCGCTGGAGGCTTTCGATCCTCTGTACGAGCGTCCGGGCCACCCGGCCGCCCGATGCATCTGTGTTGTCGTTTGCCACGGTCATCCTCATAAGGTCGTCGACCAGCCCAATCGGGGTGCGCACTCTGGCACGCACCAATGTCCTCCGACTCGGCGCGCGTAGGCCCGAGTATAGTCCGCGGCGGCAATACCACAACAGCGAATCCCCCGTTGGACTATCGCTCTGCCGTTGCCTGGATTATCATGAAAGGAGATAGAGGAACCGAGTCGGGTGCCATGCTCGCAACTACGTGAGCATGATCTTATGGCGTCCAACATACCCACGACAGGTGTAGTCGTGGCACCCGGCAGTGTGACTCCGTGACCGTGGGTGAGTGTTTTCATGGGTGCGCCGCAGGTAGTGATCGTCGGACGGCCGAACGTCGGCAAGTCGAGCGTCTTCAACTGGCTCGCCGGAAAGCGGCTGGCGATCGTCGATCCCTCGTCCGGCGTGACGCGGGATCGGATGACCCATCTGGCCGAAGTGGGCGACCGCTTCGTCGAACTGGTCGACACCGGCGGGATGGGCGTCAATGACATCGACAATCTGACCGAGCACATCGAGGAGCAGATCCAAGTGGCCGTCGACGCGGCCCGGCTGATCCTCTTCGTCGTCGACACGATCGCGGGCGTCACTTCCCTGGACGAGGAGGTTGCCCGGCGGCTCCGCTACGCCTCGGCTCCGGTTCTCTGCGTGGCCAACAAGACCGACCACGACGGCGTGCGTCCGCAAGCCGACGAGTTCTACCGCTTCGGACACAAGATCATTGCGGTCAGCACGACGCAGAACCGCGGCAAGCAGGAGTTGCTCGACGAAATCGCCTCCCGGCTGCCCGCGCTGTCCGAAGAGGACAGCGATCTGATCGGCGAGCCGGAGATGAAGGTGGCGATCGTGGGGCGTCGGAACACGGGCAAGAGCACGTTGATCAACACGCTGGCCGAGAGCGAGCGGATGATTGTCAGCGAGGTGCCCGGCACGACCCGCGACAGTGTCGACGTGCGGTTCGAGATGGACGGCAAGTCGTTCATCGCGATCGACACGCCCGGCTTCCGCCGCCGCAAGAGCGTTACGACCGACGTCGACTTCTACGGCAGCCACCGCGCCCAGCGAAGCATTCGCCGGGCCGACGTGGTCCTCTTGTTCTTCGACGCGGGCCAGCGGATCAGCAAGGTCGACAAGCAACTGTGCGACTACGTCGCCTCGCAGTACAAGCCCTGCATCTTCGTCGTCAACAAGTGGGACCTGATGGCCGACAGCATGCCGACCGAACGCTGGGTCAGCTATCTTCGCGACACGTTTCGGGCGATGTGGCACGTTCCGATCGCGTTTGTCACCGGCCAGTCCGGCAAGAACGTCAAGATGCTGCTGAACCACGCCCAGATGCTCTTCAAGCAATCGCGCAACCGCGTGGGCACGCCCGAGATCAACCGCCTGGTGAAGGCCGCGCTGGAGCACAACCCGCCGCCGCTGTTTCGCAACCGCCGCCCCAAGATCTACTACGCCACCCAGGCCGCCGTCGAGCCGCCCACCATCATCCTGTTCTGCAACAATCCGCAGGCGCTGTCGCGGACCTACCAGCGCTACCTGTTGGGCGTCTTCCGCGACCAGCTCACGTTCAGCGAAGTGCCGATCAAACTCTACCTCCGCAAACGCGAGAGCGGCGACACGCGGGACGACATCGAGAAGTAAGGGGCGGCGAGGAAATGTGTGTCGCCTTTCGCTCCGCGAAAGTTGCGTGCAAGGAACGCTACTTTCGCGGAGCGAAAGGCGACAATACGGGGAGGAAGGCACGTTCTGCGAGAAGGCGTCGACCGAAAAATGGACCTGTCCCCTTCCTCGCCGCGTATCGCCGTCGTCGGCGCTGGCATCGCCGGACTCGCCGCGGCACACCGGATGGTCGAGTTGGGACACGGCGGCGGACTCGTGTTGCTGGAACGCGCTTCGCGCCTCGGCGGCGTGCTCTCGACGGTCCACGAGCACGGATTCCAAGTCGAACAGAGCGCCGACAACTTCATCACCACGGTGCCCTACGGCTTGGACCTGTGCCGGCGGCTGGGACTGTCGGAGGGGTTGATCCAGACCGACCCGCGATACCGGCAAACCTACGTCGTCCACCGCGGCCGGCTCCACAAGCTGCCCGACGGGTTTCTGATGATGGCCCCGACGCGGATGTGGCCCTTGGCGCTGACGCCGATCCTCAGTCCTTGGGGCAAGCTCCGCGCCGGCCTGGAGTACTTCATTCCGCCGAGCACGAGCGATGCCGACGAGAGCATGGCGTCGTTCGTCCGCCGCCGCTTGGGCCGCGAAGCTTTTGACCGGCTGGTCGAGCCGCTGGTGAGCGCGGTCTACGCCGCCGACATGGAGCGACTCTCGGTCGACGCCACGCTCTCGCGTTTTCGCGACATGGAACGCGAGCACGGCAGCCTGGTCCGCGCGATGCGCGTCGAGATGGCCGCCCGCCGCCGGGCGAAACAACAGGCCGAGACGCAAAGCGGCGCCCGATACAGCATGTTCGTCACGCTCCGCGACGGCATCCAGAGTCTGGTCGACGCCCTGGCCTCGCGGCTGCCGGCGGGCTCCGTCCGACTCGATTCGCCCGTGACGCACATCCGCCGCGCGAGCGACGGCCGATGGTCGCTCGAACTTGGCGCTCGCGCCGAGACGTTCGACCGCGTGATCCTGGCGACGCCCTCCTACGTGGCGGCCGAATTGCTCGCGCCGGTCGATCCGCCGCTGGGCGAGCGGCTCGCCCGGATCGAGCACTCGGGCACGGCGATCGTCTCGCTCGGGTTCGACCGTGGGCAGATCGGCCATCCGATGCGCGGCGCGGGGGCCGTGGTGCCCGGCGTCGAGAAGAGCCCCATCCTGGCCATCAGCTTCAGCAGCCACAAGTATCCGCATCGCGCGCCCGAGGGCAAGGCGATTCTCCGAGTCTTCGTCGGCGGCGCCCGGGCGCCCGAAATGGCCGAGATGCCCGACGAGCGGCTCCTGCCGCTCGTGCTCGGCGAAGTCCGCCGGTTGTTGCGGATCACCGGCGAGCCGGTTTACGCGAGCGTCGCCCATTGGCCGCGAACGATGCCGCAGTACCACGTGGGCCACAAGCGGCTGGTGGCCCAGATCGAAGCCCGGGTCGCCGAATTGCCCGGCCTGGAGCTAGCCGGCAACGCCTATCACGGCGTGGGCATCCCCGACTGCATCCACGGCGGCGAGCAGGCGGCCGAGCGGGCACTGGCGAATCAATAATTGTCGCCTTTCGCTCCGCTAAAGTAGCGCGGAAGGAACGCTACTTTCGCGGAGCGAAAGGCGACAATACGACAGTTTGCAGGGTGGGCCGAGTGGAGCGAGTCCCACCAACTTATCCAGCCCACTTCGTCCACAGGGCGGTCAAATCCCGTTCTTCACCCTCGATGTACGAGAGACTAAAGCATTCGACGCTACTCGGCCAGGGCTCGTCATAAGAAAACCCTTCGAGGAAGTCAATCGCTCCGTCGCGCACGAAGAGCACAAAGCCGGCGCCGTGCCAAAGTCCTTCAATTCGCGCCGCCACGTCTCCAAGGTGCATCGACCTGCGACCATCAAGACGTGCGGCTCCGGCCGCGACAGAGAACGTGACGTAGAACCCCGCGCCGGTCATCTCTCGTTCGACTACCTCGGCGATGCGGTACTGCTCGCGCAGCACGTTCAGTATTGGATCATCTCCGGCGAGGAGCATGTCCATCACGTTCCGCTCTAACTGATTCAGTGCGACTGGCATATTTGCGTGCCGCCATCTGTCAGAGTGTTTCATTGGCAGCGAGAAAAGGGGCATTTCTTCGCGCAGCGTGCCGCGCCACTCTCATTCCAGCTTCCCCGGCGTCT
>JAPLNP010000041.1 GCA_026401055.1 Planctomycetia bacterium | reverse complement strand
CCGACGCCCCTGCAACAACACGTCTTCGATCTACTCGCCCTGCCGATCCCGCCGTAGCCAGAACCCGCGCAGCGACACGAGCCCCAAACCTCGTGCGCCACAAAGACTTCGGTTCAAAACCCAGGACAAAGTTCGGGCTAGAATCGGGGACATTCGTGCTTTGCGTGGCACAGCCGCCCTCGGCTGTGTCGGGCGATTCGGCACGGCCGTGGGCGGTCGTGCCACGTGAAATCAGAATTCCGACAACGAAGGAGAACCGAAAATGAAAGAGCACTGCTGTGACCACGATCGGAAGCGCGAGCCCGACGAGTGCGGCTGCTGCTGTTCGCTGGGGCGACGCGATTTTCTCACCGGCGTCAGCGCGTCGTTTCTCGTGGCCTCCTCCGCCATGATGAACTACGCCGCCGCCGCGATGGCCGACACCCAGCCCGAGAAGCAGAAGGACGCCAAACAGCCGCGCGTGCGGGTCGTCTTCATGCGGCCGGACGTGGACCGGACGTACATGGGCTGGCCGGGCGCGTCGTACGACTACAAAGCCCGCCAGGCCGACTACACCAAGGTGATGGAGGACGCCGCGAAGAAAGAGGGCGTTGACCTGGACCTCACCGCCAAGCCGCTTGCGACCAAGGAGCAACTCGACGCCCTGTTGAAGGAGTGCGTCGACTCACCTCCCAACGGCGTCATTCTCGTGGTGATGAACTTGAACGATCCCTGGCCCCAGGCCAACGATTTCGTCGACAAGCGTCCCGCCGATCTGCCCGTCATCGTCTTCAGCCCGATGGGAACGTCCTTCACCGGCCACCTTCAGCCGACGCGGAACAAGCCCAAGACGTTCGTCGCGGCGACGCAGAAGTACGAGTGGCTGGCCGAGGGCGTCCACATGATGCGGACGATCTGGGACATGGATCATTCGCGGCTGTGCATCGTCAACGGCGACAAGACCGAGGACAAGAAGCTCACGGTGATCGGCACGACGCTGCACCACATCCCGCTGGCCCGCTGGCTCGACGAGTGGAAGGCGATCGGTTTCACCGACGAAATGAAGAAGATGGCGGCCTACTACAAGCAGATCGCCAAGAAGGTCGTCGAGCCCAACGACCAGGATATTCTCAACGCCGCGCAGACCTACGCCGTGGGCAAGCGGATCATGGCGGCCGAAAACTGCGACGGCATTTCGTTGAACTGCCTCGGCTTGGTCGGCGACCGCAAGATTCCCTGCCCGCCGTGCCTCGGCTGGCTGCGGCTCAACGACGAGGGCAGCGTGGGCTGCTGCGAATGCGACTGGAACGCGGCGATCACGCTTCGGCTGACGAGCTACCTCTGCCGCCGGCCCGGCTTCATGCAGGACCCCTGTCCGAACACGATCGCGGGCACGCTCATGGCGGCCCATTGCAGTTCGCCGACGAAGCTCCGGGGATTCGACCAGCCGGCCGAGCCGATGATCTTGCGCAGCCACAGCGAGTCGGCGCTCGGCGTTTCGCCGCAGGTGCTCTGGCCGGTGGACGCGGAGGTGACCGTCGCCGCGTTTCACGGTCCGGAGGCACTCTGGCTGGGCCGCGGCAAGCTCGTCGCCAACATCGACACGCCCCCGTCCGGCGGCTGCCGCACGTCGGTCGAAATCGCGATGGACGACTGCCGCGACCCTCGCGACGTCAAAGGCTTTCACCAGGCGATCATCCTCGGCGACGTCACCCGAGAGTTCCAAGCCTACGGCGAGTTGGCCGGTATCAAGGTCGAGCCGATGGCGTAGACGGGTGAGTCAGCACGGCGTAATTCGATTCCGGGGCACACAATGCTCATTTTCGTTGTCTGGGCAGAAACCGCTCGCGGAGGCCGGTGAGGTATTGCCCATATTACCACAATAGGTATTGTGTCCCAGGAATTGGAAGACGGTACGCCTCGCCGATCGCCCGCCGAAGGCTGTCCTCCGACTGCGGCACGGCGATCAGATACACGTGGTTGGGCATGAGGCAATACGCCCAGGCCTCCACGCCACACTCCTGGCACCACTGCCCCGTCAACTGCACATACGCCCCGTAATCGTCCTCGCAGAAAAACGTGGGCTGCCGACGGTTCCCCCGCTGCGTCACGTGATGCGGCATCCCGGGAACAACCACTCTCGCCAATCGAGCCATGCGATGAACCTAGCGAAACCGTTCGTTCTTGTCAAGAGTTATGTATGGTGTCCCCGGAACTCTTCGGCCGACAAACCACACGGCGACAGACCCCCGGGCGACCGCCCGCCCGGCGGTCCACCACCTGGAGCGCAGCCGCCTGCCGTCCCACCACCTGGCGCGATGCCACCCGGCATGCCGGCACCCGGTGCGATGCCGCCCGGTGCCCAACCACCGGCCACCGGCCCCCCGGTCGGCGCCGCGCCCGCCGCCGCGCCGGCCGCCAGCCCACCCACCGACACGCCGCCCGCCGAGAAACCGGCAGCGTAGCCGGCAAGTCAAGTAGGTGCGTGCTTGCACGCACTGAGATTAACTGATCGCGCGGCTGGTGCGTGCGAGCACGCACCCTACTCGACTACCACGAAGTTATGGTCTTTGAGGGAGGTGGCATCGCCAACACGGTCAATCTGTTGAAATATCCTAGCCAGCACCAAGGGGTCTGTGTGTTGCGAGAACACCGTCACTAGATGGGCAACATCGTCGTCGTTGAGAATGTCAAAGGGTGGTCTGGCTCGAAAGACTTCGATGGCTTGTCTAAGCCCGTCGCTTACGGAATCAGTCCTTTCATAGATTAGGTTGTAATTGACGATGAAAATGTGGCTCGTTGATATGTTTCTTGCGTAGTAAAGGTATGCCACAACGGCAGTGACAAGAAGAACGAGAGCGACAAGGCTGACCACAATCCAGAGCATCTTGCACCTCCACGAGAAGCGGGTTTTGCGGTGGTTGTTGGGAGCGACTAGGAATCATACTTGTCACGTGAGGTGGTCGGGGTTGTCAAGACAGAAAAGCGGAGTGTTTAAGGTGGATTCTAGGGTTGCTGTTGGGGGGCGTTGCGGAGCGTAGTGAGCGCAGCGAAGGGCCTGTAAGAAATCTTGTGTCAACTTGAGGGAATGGGTAA
>JAPLNP010000142.1 GCA_026401055.1 Planctomycetia bacterium | reverse complement strand
CCGACGCCCCTGCAACAACACGTCTTCGATCTACTCGCCCTGCCGATCCCGCCGTAGCCAGAACCCGCGCAGCGACACGAGCCCCAAACCTCGTGCGCCACAAAGACTTCGGTTCAAAACCCAGGACAAAGTTCGGGCTAGCCATATCACTTGCCGCGATTCTCACTTCTTCGTGACGCGCCCGTCGCGCACAAGAAAGATGCCCGTATGTCGGCCTGCCAACGGCAATTCCACGGACTGTGTCCCGCATTGCACGTTCACCGTGCTATCCGCCCCCTCCACCTGCCAGGGGTTCACCGCTAGCACCACCCACTCCTCGTCGGACACCTTGAGCTTGCGCACCAGCGGGCGTTTTTCTTTCCACAGCAAGTGTGCCGGTTCGTCAATGACCAGTTCCGCCTTGGCCAGCTTCTCCGACAGGTCGCTCACCCGGCCTAGGCTCTCCATGAATTGCGGCAAATGCTGATAATACTGGCCCTTGCCATCCGGCTCCCAACCCCACACCACCAGCCCGCGTGCGCCACAGAAGTAGGGCAGCACCGCCATGGCCTCCACCAGGTACGGCGCCAACTCCTGGTCGCCCAGATCTTTGTTCGAGGTGTGGTAGCGGAGCCACTCGTAGGCATAGACCGGCTTGTTGCCGTAGCGCCGGGTCCGCTGGTAGTTCTCCTCCACATTGGAGGCCATGTAGTAGATCGAACCGGGATCATCGTAGAACACGTAGATGCTGGCAATGTAGAAATCCACGAAGGGGTCGATGTACTGCCACAACTCGGCATCACTCTGGTGGGTGCCGTCGATCTCCCGGGCCGACTTGCCCGCCACGCCCCAGTAGTCGCGGTTGAAAGGCTGTGGGCCGTACAGTCCTACGGGTACCCCCGGGTGGATCTGTTTGGTCCACTGACAAGGGAGCCAGAACCACGTGGCCCATTCGCGGAGATACGCCTTGGCGAACTCCTCCTTGGTCTTGGCGCCTGAGGCAGCCCGGACTTCCGCGTCATGCCATGCCTTGTCCACGTCCTCCTCGAAGGAGAATTCGATGTCGTGGACCACGATGTTTTCATGCTCGGTCATCTGGGCGATGTTGCGACGGATGATTCGCTCGAAGTAGTCAGGTTTCTTCCACGGATTCGTGCGGTTCTTTTCGAGGGCATTGCCGATGTCCTCTTTCTGATTTCCCGGATAATCCGAGTACGTGTTGAGCAAGCCGACCAGGCGGAAGCCATGAGCCACGGCCTCTTGGTCGTTGTACCTGACGTCGCCGCCACCCACGTTCCAAAAGGCTTTCAGATCGCCCTGCATCGGTACCACGCGGAGCTGCCCCCAAGACGGAGGAGTACAGACTGAGGACTTCTGGGATGCTGCCGATGGTTCAGCGGCCGAAGTGGGCGTGCCCAGCACTCCCAGACCGGAGATCGACAGTGCTAGAACCGCCAAGAAGCAACGCCTAATGCTCATGGAAACCTCTCAGGTTCAGAGAAAACGGCAACAGCTAAGCCAAGATTTCCCGTCTACGGCAAGCATAGACCCGATCCAAGCTTACCCTGCTTCCTATGATACCGGCCCCCTTCCACCGCAACAATAACGTGGAAGGATCTGAAATCGGAGGGTGGCACGTCTCTGATCGTAGACAAGGGCGTGTTTTCTCGGGCATCCGTTCATTCGGATGTGTCAGAATACCACCGGTTTCTGGGGACGCTGACGGACCCGCTAACGCCTTTTCCCCGACCTCTGAGCAGACGCGTCGGGACGCTCAACCGCCTGCCACACCAGTTGATGCCCGGCCCCCGGAATCGGGAGACCGGGCGTTTCGCTTTGACCCGCTCTTCTACAAGGGTTTGCGTCGTTCCTCTGACCGGCGAAACTCTCTTCGCTTCGACGGTCGCGACCGGTGACCGCAGGCACTCCGGATGCGATTGCCCCCGTACCCCAGACGTGGGCCCAAAACTCTCGGACTCTCGGTTTGACGGACGCCGGCGGGTTAACGGGCTGGAGTGTAATGGGGGTCATTTTCCCGGCGCTGGGTAGCCACCGGCAGGCCCCCCCAGCAAGTCGGCGCTCCGGATTGTTGACGCCCTATGTCCGACAGGTTGGCGATCGGCGGCCTACTACTTGACACGGCACCCTTCGGTAGACGACGATTCGGTTAGATTCCACTTGTGCCGGACTCCCCCCTGCGAAAGCAGATCGGCTCTCCCCGCATTCCCCGCCTGCCAATCCTCACGAAGGAGAATCACCATGCCAGACAAGTCGCCTCTCTCGCGACGCCGGTTTCTCAAGACGACAGTCGGGGCCAGTGCCTTGGCAGCCGTGCCGTATTTCTTCCCAGCCTCCGCGCTAGGTAAGGGAGGCGCGGTGCCGCCGAGCGAAAGGATCATGGTCGGCGGCATTGGTATCCAGCATCGGGGTATGGACCACCTCAGATGGATCGTGGAACACCCGGAAGCGCAATTCGTCGCCATCTGCGACCTGCAGAAGAAGCAGCGGTTGGCAATCAAGAACTTCATCGACAATCAATACGGCACGAAAGACTGTGCCATGTACCCCGAGATCAACGGCTTCCTGGCGGAGAGACCGGACATCGACGCCGTGGTGATCGCCACGGGTGATCGTTGGCACGCGCTGGCCTCGATCCTGGCCATGCGGGCGGGGAAGGACGTGTATACCGAGAAGCCCTCGTGCATGACGATTGCCGAGGGGCGAGCCGTGGTGGAGACGGCTCGCCGCTACGGCCGGGTCTATCAGACCGGCACGCAGCGGTTGAGCGAAGCCAACCACGTGTTCTGCATCGAGATGGCTCGGACCGGCCGTCTCGGCAAGATCCACACGGCTTACGCTCACATCGCCCCTTGGGACGCGGCCGAGATGCGTCACGATTGGCTGCCGGCCGTCGCCGAACCGCCCAAGGACGAGGTTGACTGGGACGCTTGGCTCGGTGCGTGCCCCTGGCGACCCTACAACCCCAGCTACGTCTCCGGCGGGTGGCGGGGCCATTACGACTTCCACACCAGTTGCATCGGTGAGTGGGGGGCACATACGTTCGCCCAAGCCCAGGCCGGCTTGGATTGCGGCGAGTCTTCGCCCGTCGAGTACGAATACGTTGCCAATGACAGTGGCGACGGGATGGTCACTCACTTCGCTAGTGGTGTGCGGATGGTCTTCTCTCGCGGGAACAAGTACTGGCACGGTTCCTGCGGCGAGCGGTTTGACGGCAGCGAGGGTTGGGCCGCGGCCGCGGACGGCTATGTACAGCCCGACGTGTCCTCGCCGTCGCTGCTCGGCGAGTACAGTCGCGTTGTCAGCCAGTATGTCGCCCGCACCGGCCGATCGCTCGACCACATGCAGAATTTCCTCGACTGCGTCAGGAGCCGCGAACGGACGGTTGCCAACCCCGAGGTCATGCATCATTCCATGACCACGGTGCATGCCGCCAATATCTGCATGTGGCTCAAGCGGAGCCTCAAATTCGACCCCGTCAAGGAGGAGTTTGTGGGCGACGAGGAGGCTAACCGCCTTCGCTCGCGAGCCATGCGGGAGCCGTACGTCTATTAGTCGTCGAACAAGATGCGTTCACTGGTCCTATCCCTGCTTCCTTCCTTACCGTCAACGGGAATTCACCACCATGTGGAAAAGCCACCAAGTTCTGTTCCTGGCCGCAGCCCTGCTGGCCACCACTGCCGCTGAATCATTCGCCCAGGAAGCCGAGCTCCTCGGAGTGCTTCGCTCGGAGGCGACACTACAGGAAAAGTCTGCCGCATGTCGACAGCTCGCCCGCATCGCCACCAAGGAAGCGGTTCCCACGCTGGCCGCCCTGCTTGGCGACGAGAAACTATCGCACATGGCGCGTTATGCTCTGGAAGGCATCCCCGACCCCTCGGTTGATGACGCCCTGCGGGAGGCCCTCGGCAAGGTCCAGGGCCGGCCGCGGCTGGGCGTGATCGGGAGTCTTGGCGTCCGGCGCGATGCCAAAGCCGTGGATGCTCTAGCTGGACTGCTCAAAGAGCCCGAGGCGGCTGCCGCGGCGGCCCGCGCGCTAGGCAATATCGGCACACCCGCAGCCGCGAAAGCCTTGGAGGACGCACTGCCCGGCGCGTCGGACGGCAGACAACTCGCCGTCTGCGAAGGCGTTCTCCGCTGCGCTGAGGCATTGGCCGCCGACGGCCAAAAGGCACCTTCGCAAGCCATCTACGATCGTTTGCGTGGTCTGGCGGATGCACCGCATCAGGTCCGGGCAGCGGCCCTTCGGGGCGCGATCCTCTCGCGAGGCAAGGACGGCGTTCCACTCCTCGTGGAGGCCATCCATGGTTCGGATTACTCCCTGGCCGCCGCAGCCGTGCGTTCAGCCATGGAACTCCCCGGTCCGGAAGTTGCCGACGCGCTCTTGGCCGAATTGCCCAAGGCGCCGGCAGAACGGCAGGGCCTGCTGATTCTGGCGCTGGCGGACCGCCACGAGCCCCGCGTCTTGCCGGCCGTGCTCCAGGCAGTGCAGGGCAGCGACGGGCAACTTCGCATTCTTGCGTTCCGCGCCTTGAAGCGAGTTGGCGACGCCTCGTGTGTCCCCGCGCTGCTCGAGGCGGCGGTCGCCGGCAGCGACGAAGTGTCGCGAGCCGCAATGGAATCGCTCGAAAGCCTGCAAGACAAGTCCGTCGACGATCAACTGACGGCGAGACTGTCAGAGGCCCGGGGGAAGATGCGGATGGTGCTCATCGAATTGGCCGGTCGGCGCCGCACGGCCGCCGCAGCTCCCGCGCTCTGGCTGGCTGCCGATGACGCGGACGCGGCCGTTCGCATCGCGGCCTTGGCCAGCCTGGGCATGGTGATCGGAACGGCCGACTTGCCGAAGCTGATCGCACGAATGGCAGCCACCAAGGACGATGGGGAGGCAGGGGCCTTGGACAAGGCATTGCGCGACGTCTGCCTGCGTTCGGAGGATCGGGAAGCCGTCGCCGCGCAGCTTGCCGCGGCGCTGGCGACGGCCGACGGACCCGTGAAGGTCAGGATTCTGGAGACGCTCCATGCTGTTAGCGGAGCGACCGCGCTAAAAGCGATCGCCGCAGCCGCCGGATCCGGCGACGAGAAACTTCGTGATGCGGCCTTCCGCGTGTTGGGGGAGTGGAAGTCGGTCGACGCTGCGCCCGTCCTGCTGGAGGTTCACAACACGGTGAGCGACGAGCGGCTGAAGGTCCGAGCGATCCGGGCGTACATCCGGATTGCCCGGCAATTCGACATGCCCGCCGACCGCCGAGCAGCGATGTGCCGCACGGCCTTGGCGGCGGCCGATCGCGACGAGGACAAACGTCTGGTGCTGGAAGTCCTGCTTCGTTATCCCGGCGAAGAGATGCAGGCAATCGCCCTGGAGGCCGCCAAAGTCCCCGCCCTGAAAGAAGAGGCGTCGTTGGTGGTCATGGGCATGACCAGCAAGGGCATCGACCGAGCCGAACTCGGCAAAGCGTTGGCCCAGGCTGGTCACACGCCGGTCAAACTCGAAATCATCAAGGCCGAGTACGGCGCCGGCGAGAAAACCAAAGACGTTACCTCGATCCTCCGCAAGTACGCCAAGAGCTACCGCATAATCTTCCTGCCCAGCGCGAGTTACAACGAGACCTTTGGTGGTGACCCGGCTCAAGGTATCGCGAAGCGGTTAACGATCAAGTACCGTATCGACGGCAAGGAAGGAGAAGTCTCGCTGAACGAGAACGCCATTATCGTACTGCCGATACCGAAATAGAGCGACGCAAATGTGTCCAGGGGTTGGTTGGTCCGAACGGGAAGGCGCCGGGTTGTTGACGCTGCGTCCCCAAACGTACCGTCCGCGAGAGCCCCCAAACCGAATAATCCTCCGGTCCACCTTGGCGGCGAACGCCTTGTCTTTGAGCTTCTTCCGGACGCTCCTCGGCTCCAGCGTGGCGATGTTCGAGATTGCCCTTTACGAGTTTGCGCTTCTGCGTGGTTTCTCCTTAGGGTGTTGTGCTGGTTACTCCGCTTTGAGAAAAACTATGTTATTGATCGAGAAGCGGTAATCCCTCCAACCTTCATGTCTATCATAAACGGGCCGGTTCTTCGAGCGGCAACTCGTAGCAGGCAGATTCCAGGGCGTTGCGAACAAGCAAGTAGGGGCCGTAGAGGGCGAAATTGTTCCACGTCTGGCCTTCAATGGCCTGAAATCGCCCCAGAACATGGTTGGCCCGGTCGGGCGATGCCTCGACCAGCACCACTTCCCCCGACTCCGCCAACACCAAGAGCAGATCGCCTACCCGCAGGATTTGGCCCTGCGGATACCGGCCCTCGCGCCAGGCCCGGCGGCCATCGGCCAGGTCGACGCACTCCAGGACCCCGTCGGAAAGACCATAGACAAATCCGTCTTTGATGGCCACGTTGCTGAACTTAGTCTTCATGACCTTTGAGTTCGCCCAAACCACTTCGGCTTCGAAGGCACCCTCACCGCTCGGCACGAGCTTGAGGAATGCCGCGCCGTTGCCGTAGGCCTTGGAGAGAAGGACGCGGTCGGGGGCGACCGGGACGGCCTGGGACACGCTGGCGCTCGAATTGCTGCTGCCTGGCCATGGGTGCTCCCAGAGGACCTTTCCGGTCTTCAGGTCAAGCCCGGTGACGTCGGCTTCATTGACGATGAGCACCTGACGCACACCGCCCAAGGTGGCCACGGCCGGCGAGCTATAGCTGATCTGCCGATCACCGCCTTCCCAGACCGTCTTGCCCGTCTTCTTGTCCATCGCCACCAACGAGACAAAAGGTCCCCCGCTCGGCCCACCGCCCGGCACGATCACCAGGTCGTCGACCACCAGCGGCGAGGCGGATCGTCCCCAGGGCAAATCGGACGCCTCGTTGGCGACCGTGATGTGACAGTCTTCCCGCAGGTTCCTTTCCCAGCGGCGATTGCCGGTCGCACCCTCCAAACACTGCAATCGGCCGGTCGCGCCGAGGCTGTAGACCAGGCCGTCATCGATCGTGGGCGTGCTTCGCGGACCAACGCCGCCAGTGATCAGCTCATAGCGGGCCTGGATCGAATTGACCCACTCCAATTCGCCGTTGCGGATGCTATAGCAGGTAACAAGTTCTTGTCCGCCCCGCTGCTCCATCGTGACGGCATGGCCGTTGACCACGGCAAAGGACGACCAACCCGCTCCGATCGCGTGCCGCCAGACGAGCTTGGGGGGCTGGCCGGCCCAGTCGCGGGCGAGAATCACGTTATCGACCAGCAGGTTGCGGCCTTTCCCGAGGAACTGAGGGAAGTCGTACACGGTCGTGGTCCGCAAGTCGACCGGCGGCCTCTCGGCGTCCCCGTGGCCAATCTCGGCCGCCGGCAAGAGCTGGTCGGGCTTGTGCGACCAACGGAATACAAATGAGGGGAACAGCTCCCCGCTGACGCTGTCGATGCGGAACGTGGCGAAGAAGGCGACGGCGGCCGCCATGCTAGTGCTTTGTCACAGCTTAATTTTGGGATAGACTGACTTGAGTTTACAGCGGGCATCGTTGATTTTCATCTGCCAATCGACGCCACGCTGAGTTTTGTTGACATCGTTTGACCAGGCGCGGATTTGTTCTCGGAGCG
>JAPLNP010000569.1 GCA_026401055.1 Planctomycetia bacterium | reverse complement strand
TTAATCACTCCGCTTTTCTGTCTTGACAACCCCGACCACCTCAGGGAGTCAAGGCCGATGCCAAATCGATTGAGAAGCGCCCTGGCATCGCTTAACTTCTGTTGAACCTCTGCCTTTCGATTCCGGAACAATCCCTTCGGCAAGATATGATGGGTCTCATCGCTGGCACTGTCCCACACGCCCGCCTTGTTCATCTTTCCGGCAAGCGCGCATCTATTATGCACCCAGATCGCCGTTTGGGCGCCTTGGCCGTCTTCGACGAAGTAGGTGTGGCCGTCGGCGACTTCCAGATTGTACACCATCGCCGGCGTGTCGAGCAACTGGGCGTAGTTCTCGACCACGATCGCCGTCCGGCCGTCGGCGGTCGTCACGACCGTGCCCGTCGCGAGGTCCTTCGCCGCCACCCAGCCGATCTGGTCGACCCAGAACGGGTGCTCGTCGGTCGTGGTGAGCGTCTCGACGTTGCCCGAGGCGTCTTGAATCGCCAGCGTGCGGACCGCGTCGGTCTCGTGGGCGAACGTTTCGAGGACCTGCTGTTTGACCAGCGGAGCGTCGGGGTCGTACTGGTCGCGGCAGAGGACGTAATCGCCGACCCGGATGTCCTGGATCGACCGGGTGACGTAGGAGCCGTCCTGGTTGACGTCGACCACGACCTGGGTGTCCTCGACGAAGCACAGAAGGCCCAGCTTCGCCGCGCCGTAGCCGACGGCCGGGGCGAAGGCCAACACGTCGCCGATGCCGACGTTGCCATTGGCGATGTGCTGCCCGGCCTGGACCATGCCCGCGACGGTGTCGACCACCGTATAGACTTGAGCCAACCTGGCGAGCGTGGAGCCGGCGGCGAACAGGCTGCACCCGCCGGACATCGCCCCCAGCGCGATCTGGCCCGCGACGCCCGTGACGACCCCGGCGACGTATCCGCCCGTGTAGTAGCCGTCGTGGCCGAAGGCCGCCCCACCGAAGAACGTCGCGTCGAACAACCAATCCTGGAACGGATTGATCGTCGTGAGCACGCCATCGACCCAACCGCGCAGCGCGTCGACCGACCGGGCGCCGACTTCCGCCGCCATGTCGAGGGCCGTGGCGACGATCTCCTGGCTGTAGGCCCCGGGGTCGGCCCTGAAGCAGACCAGTTCATTCCAGACCCGGAACGCGGCGTCGTCGCATCAAATTGTCAACGAGCTTTACGACATTCGTGCGAGCGACTTCCGAGACAGTCACGTCGTGATGACCGATGTGAAGCTTGCCCCCGTGAAATCGCCGTTGTGATAGACCTCCGCGAACCGCTCCGAAACGAACACGGAAGGGAAGAACTCCCGCAGACGTATGATGTCGTGACCCTCCAATCTCGAGCCGATGAGCGCCGCGCGCCAAAGGAACTGGACTCTGGGCTTGCCCGTTTCGGGATCGATGTCCGACTCTTCCGGCGGCATGGGGCCATAGTCGGTGGCATCATAGTCCAAAGCCGCTATTCGAGTAAGCACGTTGGCAAAGGCATATCCCTCGATCTCCTCGCCCGTGGACTTGAACACATGCACCGGCAGATACTGAATATCTCCCGTCCCGACGCTTGCTTTCTTCAGCGCGTCGCGCAATCGCCGCGAGAACGTCGGAATGTCCAGACACTCCGAAAGAACATCATCCGGCACGCCATCGTATTTGCGGCGAGTGGAAAAGAGACGCGATTTCGGGTCCCACCCGCGAATCAGCTTGCCGATCTTTAGGTCGTAGTCGTTGCGGCCGCAAAGGTCATCCTCATCAGCTTGAAAATGGCGGACAATGCGTTTCTCAGGGTGCGAATCGAAGTCATACCATTGATGGGACATGGCAAGTCCTCAGCTCACGGTTCATAAGGCCAGCCCGGATTCTTAATAAGCTTCTTGCGAAGATAGGTGAGGGCGCTATCTAACACCTCCCTGGCCTCTTCACCGGTCTTGCCGGCCAATCTATGGGTCAGGTACTTATGCACAGCCTTATGGTATGCGTTTGTATGCCTGCCCATGTGGCGCGGCACGGCAATCTTATTCTTGGCATATTCGAGCGTTCGGCCCGCTTTCTTGAAGAGCTTTGAGAACTCCTTCCCGTAGTCTCCGTACTTCGTGGCGATGTGATGGATTTGTGTCTCCAGCTTGCACTTATTGTGCACCCAGATTGCCGTTTGGGCGCCTTGGCCATCTTCGACGAAGTAGGTGTGGCCGTCGGCGACTTCCAGATTGTACACCATCGCCGGCGTGTCGAGCAACTGGCTGTAGTTCTCGACCACGATCGTCGTCCGGCCGTCG
>JAPLNP010000584.1 GCA_026401055.1 Planctomycetia bacterium | reverse complement strand
TGAGAAAATCGAAGCTCACCTGAAAATCAGCCTGCGATTCCATCTTGGGCCTCCGAGTTGCAGTCGAAGTGATTTTCAACTAACCACTTAGATGCGCTCGGAGGCTCAAAGATTCCCGCAATTCTGAATAATCCGGGTTAGGTGCAGTGCGATGTACTTCGCCAACGCTTCCAGATCATTGCTGGTATAGGGTGCCGTTGCCGGGGGAATTGCCGGTCAGCGCTGGTCTTTCGGCCCGAACGTTTCCGTTTGGAGTTGCGATTGTTCGACGCTGCTGAGCCGATGTCGAGTGAGTATCTCGCGGACCGCCTGAACCGGGCCGTCCGCGTAGCGCTCGTCCCGGGCTACGACGAACGGCTTCTTGACAAACGATTGCTCGATTTGCTGATAAGCCGGGTCCAACTGATTGTCGTCAACGATGGCCCGACCCGCCGCGAGATTCGCCTCGGCGTGCGCCAGAAACGCCTCGACCCGCTTGCGGTAGTAAAACCGCACCAGTTCGTAGTAATCGCGGTGGGCGTAGTCGAGGATCTTGCCGGCCCAAATCGTGAGGATGTCGCGGATTCGCTCGTCCATGTCCGCGGGGACGTGAGGCAATGCTTTCGCCTTCGCGAGGATGGGAGTCAGGCAGAAATCGTCGCTGCTGGAGAGCAGCATTTCCTGGCTGGCCAGAACGGCCCTAATCGCAGCCGATTCACGGCGGAAGCCCGCCGGATCGTTGGACCGAAACGCGCCGACCAGACGCGCCGCATGAAGGTTGAACAGGTCGCTGAGGAACTGCCTCGCGATGTCGATCAGGTCGCGCTCCCATAGCGCGCGCTCGCCCACACGGTCCGATTCCGCCAGCGCGATCTCCAGCGCCGCTTGAAGATGGGGCAGAAATCGCCGCGCCTGGTCGACGCCGTAGGGACTTTCCCCTTGGAGCCGCTCCTCCGTAACGCGAAGCATGTACAGCGGGCAGCCGACTCCCGGCGAGCCATAGACGCTCGCGGTCAGTTCGCGAAAGCAGCGGACCATGCCGGGCGCCGTCGCTGCGCCGTAGCGGCGCACCGCGTAGTCTTCAAGGAACGCGGACAACTCGACCGTCGACGGATTCCAGGCCAAGCGGCTGATCAGATCAAAGGCGACCGGATTGTGATGGATCGCCTCCGGCTCGATGCACAACCCGCGACATTTCTCAGCCCGGGGATCGGCCGCGACCGCTTGGGCGCGTCGTACCAGGTCGGCAAGGTCGCCGTGGAGCATGGTGGTGCCGCCGTAGGCATACAGGAAGCCGACTAGCCACGGCTTGCCGCCGTAGTAATCGTACTGCTGGTACATCGGCGGGCCGCGATCCAAGTCACTGGGCATTTCCCACACCTGGAAGGCGTCTGCCGGCAGTGCCTGCAAGAAAGCCATTGCGTCTTCCTGCCGGCGATCCAGAAACGTCCATGAATTGGTGAACAGCACCGCCTGCGGATCGACTGAGCGGATCGCCTCCAGGTTTTTTTTCGCCACGGCGATTTCGATCGCAAGGATCTCCTTTGGGTCAGGGCTGGGGCGCATCTCGCAGTAGCTCTGCGAGGCCCATAGATGGTCGGTTCCAAAGCGTTGGAGATACTCCTCGGCGAAAGCCTTGGCCACTTGCGGGTAGAGGGGATCGTCGGGATGGAGGAACACGCCGGGCGGATCAAATCCGACCCAACGGACCTCCAAGAATCGCGCCTTGTGGCGATACGCCTCGGCGAACTCCCGCGGCACCTGTCCGAGGAATCCGTGAAAGTCGGGAGCCGCCTTCAGCCCCACGCCGCGGCTATACTCAGTGAACCGCTTGGCCAGGTCGGCCTGAAAGTCCTGGTAGGCGACCGGGTAAGGCGGTCGCATCGCCCAGTTGTGCCATCCGGCCCAGGGGTGAAATGGTGGGGCGCTCAGACTGGTCGATGGCACCTCGACGCCGAACCGCTTCCACACGGCGCGCCACGTGGCGGTGAAATCGAAGTTCGACGATAGGACATTGAAGCGGTGCTTGGCCGCCCAGTCGACCTCGGCCTTCCATTCGTCCCAGTTCCACCAGTAGGACGTGTACTCGCAGTCCATCATGTACTGGCGCATGGGCCAACGCGGTCGTTCGACAGTATCGATCCCGGCGGTCGGCAGCGACGGCCGTCGTGGAATGTGCTCGCCGTCCCAGAAGAATCCCGCGCGGCAGAACTGCTCCAGGTAGCGATAGACGCCGTAGAGCGTGCCTCGGGGACTCCCGCCGAGGATCACCACGTAGCACCGGGCGCCGTCGTCGACCGACTTGACCAGAAACCCCTCCTCGCCCAGGTCGCTCGGCACTCGCAGTTTCCCTTGGGCTGCCAGGGCGTCGGTCGGGCGGCACCGGCCGATCGCAAAGACCGCCGCGGTGCCTTCCACCGTGCAAACGCCCTCGGCGTCGATCGTCGCCGGCTTGCCGACGACCCGGGTGGCGTACTTCTGAAACTCTGCTCGCGCGTGCGTTTCAGGCGAAGGCGCGGGGGCGGCAGCGCCCGCTCGCGGGAGCGCAAACATCATCGCAGCAACAGCGACAACGACGGATTTCATGGCGGAAGACTCGCATCGACGCCCAGGGACATCACTCAGCAGCGACGAAGAAGCACTCATGTTCGCATCGGACGCTACGGTTTCACCGGAAGCAGCGTTTCTCGTTGCTTCGCGCCGTCTGCAAGCAAGGTAGCCGTACAAGGTCAGTCCACGCCGGACTCAGCCTAACGGCGCTGCCATGAGTTTGAATGGGCGGCCCAGGAAAAGCAAGCCCGTAGAGGGTCACTCCTGAGAAATCTGCGGATCCGAGAGACTGGCCCAAGGACTCTCGACGGGACGAATCAGCGGCTGTTCCTGATCTCGGGTGGCCCAAGACCGAGCATCCTCGGGAACCTCGCCCGACTGGGCACGCGACGACCTGACAAACTACCATGGAAACCCAGGTCACGCTGCCCCGCGCTTCGGACGGCTTGCTCGCCGAAGGCCCATTCCCCGAAAACGCGTGGAGTAGACGAGACCACCACCTGCCTGATAGCCTGCCCCATCCGGGGGCCATCGGGTATGACCCATGGTGTCGGAGTTGCGCCTTGTATCTGGGTGGTCTGCTGGGGTGCCAGCTCTACACGCCGGCGGTCACCTCACTTTGCAGTACTGCCGCTGACCGCGAAGACCGCCCGGGCCTCCTCAGGTGTCATCGACGCGGACACCGGCGGCATACGGTCTGACAGCGCGTAATCGACCAGAAGATCCAGGAAACAGCCCGCTTCAGGCGTCTTGTCGCGAACGCCGTCGAGAACGCGGAGGCAACAAACCAGCACGCGGCCGCCACCCACCCGTCCTTCGCATAGAATGCCGTGCCGGTAGAGTTTCCAGCGGTTTCGTGGCTGATACCAATCCGATTTCATCGCGGGGTCGTAATCGCCGCAAAGTCCCCAGATGATCGGTGTGAGCTTTTCCCGCTCAACGGAACCTCGCTCGGTAATGTTGAGGGCTTCTACCGCACAGTTCGGCCCGGGCAGCGGGCATGACCCAGAAATCCCACAGGTTTTCCTGCCGGCACGACGCGCTGTCGGAGAGCTTGCTTTCCGCGTGACTCGGCGGCTTTCGGCTACCTTCTGGCACGACACTACGCCGAGCGGTACAACCCACGCTACGGGTCGGGGCTGATCCCGAAGTCCGCACCGATGCTGGAAGGGATCGCGGAGTTCTGGGGGAGGTATTCCCTGGGTTGGGGGTGGAGGAAGAAGTTGGGGAAGTGGGGGGGCGTCTTGGGTGACTGTTGCGCTGGTCTACAGTAGAGTGGTACGTGGCCCGAGCCCAACTTGACCAACCACAAGGAGAACCCGATGTCCTGTTCACCCATTCCCGTGAGAATGGCCTCCCTCCTGGCCTCGGCAATCCTGTGTATCCTGTGTCCCCAACCGCTTCTCGCTCATCGCCCCGTGTTCACCGACGACGCGGCGGCCGCGCCCACGACACCGGATCCGATTTCGGCCGCGGTCATCGACGACGACTTTTCCGACGGTGATTACTCCGAAAAGCCTTCCTGGACCGTTGACTCCGGCGGCTTTGAGGTCCGAGATGGGGAACTGAAATTTGGGACTGATAAGGACATCATCATTCACCTCGACCTTGGTAAGGTCGCCTGGAACTCGCCGATGAAGATCAAGTTGAAGCTCCGGCAGACGAATGCTCCCGGGAAAACGAGCTTCCTGTTCGGCCTGGCCCTGTCCGACACTGGCTCCGGCAGAACTCAGGAGATCAGCGGGAGCCCCAACCCGCGCTACTTCGGCACCTCCGGCTTCTACGACGGTGCCACTGTCGGCACCACGGGTGCGATGCTGAATGGCGATACCGCCCCCCAGACAATCGAGATCACCTTCGACCCCGTGGCCAACTCCGTGACCTTATTGAAGGACGGTGCGGAGGTTTTTCGCGGATCGAACCGCATGGAGATGTCACGGGTGGACCGGCTGACGCTGAAGTCAGGCGGCACACTGACCTGGCTGGTCGACGATGTTCGCGTGGAGTTCACACCCGCAGACTCATCCGGGGCTGATCGTCCGGGCAGCAACGCCGTGCAGACGATCTATACGGAAGGCGTGCCGCACACAGACAAGAATGGCCGCCCCTTGATGCAGTTTGACCCGCGTCGATCCTTCCTGCAGTTGGGCATCTGGGGAAACCCGATCGGCGAGATTTGGGGCACCAATTATGACCTGAAGGTGCTGACGGAGGCGGGCTTCAATACGATGTGGCCCTGGGCGGGCCAAACGCCTGGCGACGCTCTGGAGCGAGGCAGGGACGCTGGACTGCAGGTGATCTTCATGCACGCGATCCCGGAAGATGCGCTGAGCAAGATTAAGGATCATCCGAACCTGCTGGGAAACGTCTGGACGGATGAACCGACCGGGAGTTTCTGGGGCAAGGACATGGACGGCCAATTCAAGGCGTTCCTGGACTACAAGACCAAGGCAAACCGAATCGCCCCCAACATGCGCGTGTTTGTCAACGACGTGCCATGGATCGACCCGCCCGCCACGGAGTGGTGGACGAAGTGGAACGCGGCCGGCGATGTGTCGTGCCACGACAACTACCCGGTCAAGCATTCCGCGCAGACACGGAGCATCCGTGCGATTGCGGACACGGTCGGCCTGGCCGTGAAGGTGAACAATCAGAAGAAGCCGGTGTGGTTGATCGTCGGCGCCTTCGAGCAACCCGGCGGCGGCAGTTTTCCCTTCAGGTTCCCCACTCCGATGCAATTGCGAGCTTGCGTGTACGCCGGACTGATCCACGGCGCGACGGGGATCTGCTATTTCACTTGGGATACCTACGTGTGTCGGGATGGTAACGTCATCGGGATGTCACCAGAGCCGAAGGTCGCCTACGTGCCCAACCCCCGTCAAGAAGGCTATACCCACCCAACACCGGCAACCCCGGCCCAGTTGATCGCGGCGAAGTCGCTCTGGATGATGGCCACTCAGGTGAACCACGAGGTCCAGCAACTGGCTCCAGCCATCCTCTCGCCTACCGTGAACGCCACGACTTGCGATTACTCGGTGGGAGTAGGGCTCGGCAGAACCGAGCACCCCATTCACTGCTTGCTGAAGCCGCACGCGGAGGGCGGATACGTGCTGTTGACGGTGAACCTCGAGGATACCGTGCAAACGGCTCGCTTTGCCTTTTTGTCGAAGTCGGCCTCT
>JAPLNP010000621.1 GCA_026401055.1 Planctomycetia bacterium | reverse complement strand
TGCCATCGCTGGGACTCCATTCCCAAGGAGAAGTTTGCAAGACTTCACCCATTGGAACGTCCCAGCGATGTTTCTTCCTACACCAGTTTCCGAGGCTCATTTCTCGAGCCCCGATTGCATTTGAGTTTTGAGACCGCCCCTACGACCACCTCGGCCGGACCACGCGGATCACGCAGTCCGGCGTGAGTGGAGGCAACACGGTGGCCGCAAAACGGGTCGATTACGTTTACGACGACCTCGGCCGCCGCAGCTCGCTCACCCGCTGGGCAGACCTCGACGGCAGCAACCTCGTCGCCCGGACGGATTACGTCTTCGACCAACTCGGCTATCTCACCAAACTCACGCACAAACGCGGCACGACCACGCTGGACTATGTCGAGTACTACCGGGACAAGGTCGGCCGGATCACTACCTGCAACTTCCGCATGACGGGCAGCGGGGACGACACCGGCAGCTACTCCTACGACGCCACGGACCAGTTGACCCACGTCGACTACGACAGCCAAAACGACGAAGGCTACAACTACGACGACAACGGCAACCGCACGGGCCAAATCGGCGACCACAACCGGCTCATGGAGACCACGAGCTACCGCTACGCCTACGACGGCGAAGGCAACCGGACGCTGCGGTTCGACGACAACGACGCCAACAACGTGCCCTCCGCGGGCGACGACGAGTTCACCGTCTACGAGTGGGACCACCGCAACCGGCTCGTGGCGGTGACCAACTACGCCAGCTACGCGAATTACAGCGCCGCAACGCCGGTGCCCAGCCAGGTGGTCACGTATGTGTATGACGCCTTCAACCAGTTGGTCGGCCGCGAGCTGGACTCCGACGGCGACGGCGACGTGGACGTGGCCGAAGCATTCGTCCACAACGGTGGGCAGATCGTCTTGTACTACCACGACACGGCCGCCGGGCCGCTCGGCGTGGCGGACCTGGCGCATCGCTACCTCTGGGGCCCGAACACGGACGAGCTTCTGGCCGACGAGAGCAAGGGCCTGGACGGCACACCCGGCACGGCCGACGACACGGCCTGGGCCCTAACCGACCTGGTGGGCAGCGTCGGCGACCTGGTGGCCTACAGCGCGGCCGCGGGCACGTTCGTCGTGGTCAAGGAGATCGGCTACGACTCGTTCGGCAACATCGTCGCCGTCGTCGGCGTGGCGTCCACCCCTCTGTTCCTCTACACCGGCCGCCTCTTCGACGCCGCCACCGGCTTGCAGAACAACCTCCACCGGTGGTATGATCCGGTAGTCGGCCGCTGGGTCAGCGTGGACCCGATAGGGTTTGCGGCGGGGGACGGCAACGTATACCGGTATTGCGGCAACGGGTCGATGACAAGGACGGATCCAAGCGGACTGGTTCCCGACGATGAACAGCCATCCGCCTCAGGAGGCAGGTGGATCAAGGCTCAGAGTTGCATTGCTGGCTGTCACGGAAGTGGTCCCAGTTACACTTGGGTATGGGTTCCGCCGCCAAGCGAACAGCCTCAGCCCGTGGCTGCACCGGCCCCAACAGCCCCGAGTGGGTTGGCTAATGAAGACACTCGGTTGGGTCCTAAAGACAAGTGGCCGTTGCAGGTGCAGACTGTCGTTGACGCAGCGATATTAGAATCCACTACTTGGGAGAGCCTAACCGGAAGGGCTGGTTATAACGTCGACGACAACAGACGCTATATTGAAACCGAAAAACTTGGCACCATTGACCTGCAACATGTTGTCAGCGCGGCTATGGGGCCGGGGGGATCATCAACTATACTTGGCCTGATGGTTGAAGTACAGCAATGGGCTCATGGTTCGGACTCCGCGTTCCAGGAAGAGGATATCGTATCCAATGTTGTTGGCGGAGTAGCTTGGTGGGAAGCGCGAAAAAAGGGGATTTCGATTGCGGAGCAAGTTGGAATTATTGTTAAGAATGCGAAGCCGAAAGGACTTCCCCATGGCCGTGGAGAGTAGACAGCGATCCTCGCGGTGGTTCGCATCGAAGTGTATACTGCTGCTTGTTGCCCTATCGTTTCTTGTGCCTTTTCGTAGCGACGCTAATGAAGTGCTGAGTTGGCGGAGCTATCTTGTGTCCGGCATTGCGAGTCTTGTGGTTGCGGACATGCTATTGCTGCTTCTTGGTTCAAGTCACCGTTACTGCAAGGTCGCTCATAGAGTACTGCTGGTTCTTGGTGCCATCTATGCCATTCTGTCGATAACGGCCATTATCATCCTTTCGTGATTGAAGGGGGCAATTCCAAGGGGGTCGAAACAGATGGAGTCGAAATGGGGACGCAGCTAGTTTTGAAACGCGACGGCGACGTGGATGCCGCGCAGGCGTTCGTCCACAACGTCGGGCAGATCGTCTTGTACTACCAAGACACGGCCGCCGGGCCGCTCGGCGTGGCGGACCTTGCTCATCGCTACCTCTGGGGCCCGAACACGGACGAGCTTCTGGCCGACGAGAGCAAGGGCGTGGACGGCACGCCTGGCACGGCCGACGACACGGCCTGGGCGTTGACCGACCACCAGGGCACGGTCCGCGACCTCGTCCGCTACAACCCGGCGACGGTCGCCGGGCGCGATATCCACGGCAAGCGTAGGCATGGCGCCGGACCACCATCACCGACCACGGGCGCTGCCTGCGAGTTCCGCGAACGTCGGCCGTTTGCGTTGGGAGATGACTTGATGTTTCTCCATGCCGGCCAGGGCGACGCCTTGCATCGAGGCCGCGACGGCGCAGCCGACGAGGCCGTCGAGCCAATGGTTGTCTGGGGCGCCGGGGCGGAGCTTCCATTCGTCGACGACTCGGCCGCGGCCCTCGGTCTTCACGCGGTACTCGGCCGTGATGTGCTCGGCGAACAATCGGTGCTGCTGGGGCTGATCGCCGAACAGCGACAGGCAACCGCGCTGGCCCATGGGGACGAGGAAACGGGCGTGGCAGAATGACTTCCAGTAGTTCGTGTCGTAGACCACGTGGCGAACGCTCCGTCTTCCTTTTGCCCTGCACGTCGACGAACATCGTCAGGTGCTCGCAGCCGACCGGCACCTCGCCGCGCTGGAGGCGGTTGGTCTTTTCGGCCACCTGCTCGGGCGTGATCAGATCGCCGTCGCCGATCTCCTCCAGCAGCGGCTCGTTCTGGTACTCGGCGAAGAAAGCAGCCTCATCGCGGAGTCTCAAATTCATCGCGTGCTGGATGGCCGACATCTCGTCCTCGTTGTGCCGCTGGGGCCAGGCCACCACGGCGCCTTCGTCCATAGCCTCGCGATTCTGGCGGTAGAACTCGGTCGCCTCGCGGCCGTCGCCGTCGCCGCAAAAGCTGTCTGCGCGGAGTTCGGCATACCGTGCCCAAAGGGTCTCGTTCGTGGGAAAGGTGTAGACCACCTTGGTCCGCTTGCCCTGCCACTGGGGATGCTTCTTGCGGTCGAAAATGTTGTCGGCCATGTCGCCCGGGCGGATCACCGTACAGCAGAGAATGGCGGCGATCTTCTGCCCCGGGCCGGCCATGCCCAAGACGTCGCCGGCCAGCAGGGCTTCCCGGCGGTGGTTCCGCATGGCGGACCAGGCCGATTCGGTCGTCTGCGGATCGTCGAGCACCGCCAGGGACGGCGAGTTCGCAGCCCAGCCGACATCCCGGCCCAATCCGCTGTTGAACAATACCGAGAGAGTACCGTGCGCGCAGGAAACGATGTGACAAGCGAACCGCCAACGGCTACAATCAGGCTTGCGCCGAGCGGAGACGGGCGAGTTGCGTCGCGGATATGTGGCCTACACTTTGATAGGCGGAGGTCATTTGTCGTCAGACCAGGGGCACTTGTTCACGGCACAGTCATTGCGATGAGTTACACGTCCGAAAGCGTGCTCTCTTTGACTCCATCGAAAAACTCGTTGAAGATCGCAACGAGTTCGTCCACACCGGCCGCATGAACATCAGCCTTTTCGACAGGCAACTCAGGATAGTGTCGGCTGACTTGGAGGCTGCCGCAAATCGCGCGTACGATTGCATAGCGGCCCACTACAAGTTCGTTCCAAGCCATGACTCTAGTGTCGGTGCAAGACACGGCACTCCGCCTTCGACCAGTTGCACGACGAACCTGCCCTGTCGGACCCAAGAGGGCGCCTTCTCGGATCGGCTTTGGTTTGAAGGCGAATACTTGCTTTGGTGGCTCAAGAGCGGGCCGTCGCCCGGGCCGCTTGTCACCACCGGCAACACCAGCGACGCTTTTCCCGGCGCGCTGGGACAGCCCGGCACGCGCGTTCTATATGGCAACGAGAGTCTCGATTTCAATGCCATAAGCGGCGGACGGTTTGGATTAGGGTGCTGGCTGCAAGAGGATCGGTCCTCGGCGGCCGAGGTTCGCTGGTTCCTTCTGGGCACGGCCACCGACAGCTTCCACGGGGCGTCCAACGACTCAGGCAACCCACCGATGTACATTCCCGTGTACCGCGCCGATCCCACACTACAGCGCGAAGGCGTTTTTATCATCTCCGAGCCCGGCGATCCCAACCTGTTGGGTACGATCGACATCCAGGCGACAAGCCGGCTGTGGGGTATCGAATCGAACTATCTCCGCCGCGTTTGCAGAGACGACCAGGTCGAGGCGAGTCTGCTCTTCGGCGGCAGGTATCTCGACCTTGCGGAGAGTCTGCGGATCCATGCCACCTTGCCCTACTTTCCCGGCGATCCGACCTATGATGACGGAGCCGAGCGGTTTGGGACCCTGAACCAGTTCTACGGAGCCCAGTTCGGGGGACGTTTGGACGTCAAGCGAGGGCGATTTGGATTTGCCTTTACGCCGAAGCTTGCGATGGGCTTCACCCACGAACGGGAGACGATCGTCGGAACGTACATCGTCGGCCAGGGAACCGCCACGCCGACGCGTTATCCCGGGGCCTACTTTGCCCAACCGACGAACATGGGCCGAGATACGCGCGACATCTTCGCGGTCGTCCCGGAACTCGAGTTGAAACTGAGCTACGAAGTGGCGCCCCATCTGCGCGCGACCTTCGGCTATGATTTCCTCTATTGGAGCAATGTGGCCAGGCCGGGCAACCAGATCGATCGCCGCGTGAATGCCACCCAAACACCCGGCTTGGGCGGCGTGCTTGTGGGCGATCCGCTGCCCCAACGGCGATTCACCGGCAGCGACTTCTTTGCCCAGGGGTTCAGTTTCGGACTGGAATATCGTCGCTGAGTGTTCTTGCCCGCGCGGCCGACGCTCCCGAGGCAGGCAGCGATTCGAGGCCCGGTGTCCTGGCCCGACGACCCTTGACGCGTGATCACCAATGCTCACAGCCGACGGAAGATCACGGAGCAGGTCCGTTTGGAGGTCGGCCGCCTGTGTCCGCTGCTGGGGACGATCCGAGCCGATGCCCGGCTCTCGTACGCGACCACGGCGGGGGCAATCCAGCGCCTAACGACATCCAAGGCCCTCGACGACTATGCCAAGGTGGTCGAGCAGTTGGGGCCGGTGTTGCCATGAATACACCCCAAGTCCGCGGCATCACGGGGTTGTTGGACGAGATCCTCTCGCCCGCTCGGCAGACCGCTGCCGATTCCGGGCAGGCACATCAGCCAACGAACGACGCGTCCACCGGGCAATCGGCCGTTGCATCAGCCCGGCAGTTGCCCGTCCCTGTGAGACGCGGACGCCCGCCAGGCAACGGTACTACGACTTCCCCGAAAGAGAAGGTGACCGTCTGGATCACCAGCACTCTGATCGCCGACTACCGAGAGTGGACCTGGGAAGCCCGCTGCCAGCTAAGCCATCTTGTCGAGCGTGCCTTGGCCGATTACCAAAGATCGTGTTCCACGGGCCGATAACAATCCGGACCACCCTCAGGAGCGTTGTCTCAGAATACGGTGGTTTTTCGAGAGTTCCAAGAAACGGATGCGTAGATGGGACGATAACAGGAATTCTCTCATCGAGTACTCCGGCAAGCTCAGAGCCCGAACGGCTACCTCGCGCTGGCCGGAACCATAGGCCGCACCTGAACGAGCGTCGCCTCTCGAATCTACCCACAAATAGTGGCAGCTGCCAGGACTTACGCCGCGCGACGGCGACACGTCAGGTTGACCAGGCTGAACGGAAGTTCGCGGTAACGGTCGGCTAATGTGGGCGAAGCATTGGCCCGTAACCCTCGGCCGGGAACCGCTTCCAGAATCAAATCGGTGTCGTCGGATGCCAGTTCCACGGGGACGCGGAATCGCAGCGTGACGGTTCCTGCGCGAGCGATCAGCTTCCGGTGCCTCACGCGGGCAAGGTGTCGCTTGTCGGTGTTTAGCTCGAATTCTATTCGCCGAGCCGTCGCTGGAACCGCAAGCGAAACCGTGGCTTCGACGAAGCCCCTCCAGGTGCCGTCCGGCCTGCGGTCGCTAGGCGTGATCCTTGCCCGGAAAACCGGCGCCTCGAAATTGCCGTGCGTGTTGCCTCGGCGCCAGGCCCAACGCGTAACGCCAACCGGCTTGGCGCTCCCGCCGTGCAGTCGCGCGAGTTTGGCGAGACCTCGTGCGAGCTTCAGCGGACGACTGAGTGTGTCCTTGGGATGCGCCGACAAGAGACCGGACAGCAGACGAATTGGGCGTCGCTTGGCCCGCCGGGCGATCCCGTCGAGCACTTCGACGGGAACCGGCCGCTGCAGCCGCTCGGCGAGATAGGTGAGCGCGACCGCAGCGGCGACGTCCAGTTGCCGGCGCTTGACGATCTGTTGCGTCAATTCCCAGTCCACCAGCCCGCTGTCGATCGCATCAACCACGTCCAACACCCAATCGCTCGTTGTGTGGCCGTCCAGCGCCGCGTGTGCCAAAGCAACGATTACCGTGTCCGTTGCTGAAGGAACCCGCACGGGAAATCCTGCAAGCAATCCCCCGTCGGATCTCGTCCATATCCCCGCGTCTTCCTCCAGCGACGCGTGCGGCGGATGCAACGCCGAGCGGTGCAGGTCGACGTCCGCCAGGCTTCCACGAATTAAGTTGACGCCATGCACGTGACCGAGGCGTGCGCGTTGGAACTTGGCCGAGCCGGTACCGGTCGATCGCCAGCCGGCGGCGTCAAGTATATCGAATGCACGACGGAATTGGTCGGGACGCACGAGAACGTCGACGTCGTTGAGGACGCGAGTCTTGATGGCGGCCGGATTCCGCGCGATGCGCGCCGCGCCCTTAATAAGCAGCATCCCGATCCGTGCTTGGTGCAGCGACTCGAGCGCCGGGCGAACGTCGCGTAAAACGATCTGTGACCGCGACCAGAGCATCCGTTCAATGCCCGCGATCCGATCCCGTGCCGGATGGGCCTGACCGAGAGTTTCCAATCGCGGCGCGACGGCCGCCAAGAGCCGCATCTCGTTGAATCGAACGTTATCCAAATCTTGACGCTGCGCCCATTGACGCCAAGCGATTCGCGCCCCCCCCTCGTCGGCCAGTGCCGCGGCTTGCAGGAGTTGATCGAGCGATCCCGCCGGGTGCGCCCAGGCGAAAAGAGCATGTCGTCGCCCGCGCCTGGTCATCGTGCCACCTCCTCATGCGGCCCGGCGGCCAGTTGGCGCTTGCGTTGAAGGGCTCGCCGCGCGACGTGCAAATACCCTTTGTCGCGTTGTTCGTCGCGACCGTAGGCGAGACTGCCCGGCCGAATCCGACGCAAGGCAAGCACCTCTTCGACCATGCCCAGGCAATAACCCATATCGCGGCACCGCCCAAGCCAATCGACCATTTCGCCGCGGCCTCCGGGCGGATCGACCATCTCGCCGACGGATCGAGCCATCGCGGTGTCGATCAACATGGTTGTCCGGGTCCACAACCGCTGCACCAGCCCCCCCGCGGAATCTACGGGAATTCCTCCAAACGTCCGCGCAAGCGTGAAAACGGCGGATATCGACGGGTCGTTCGCCAAGTGTTCCACTTGTCGCCGGATCTTCTCCGGAAGCCAGAGGTCATCGGCGTCGAGCGTGGCCAACAGCGGCGTGGCCACCGTTGCGACGCCGGCGGTCGTTGCCGCTCCCGGTCCCCGATTCGTTTGCCGAATCAGGCGGACGGGACCGGTCATGGCCGACACCACCGAGGCGGTGTTGTCCGTCGAGCCGTCGTCAACGACGATAACTTCCGCCGGCGGAAGCGTCTGCGACATCACGGATTCGACGGCTTCGAGGATCGTCGAAGCAGCGTTGAATGCCGGTATCACGACGGAGTATTGGATGAGCATGGCTGAAAGATCTCCTCAAGCTGTCTGCGTTCCGCGAACATTCCGCTGGCCAGCGGCGCGACCCCGGCGCCGCCGGCGAGGCGACGACGTCGCACGGATTTGTGAATCGCTTTCATGAACTCGCAGCGAGCAACGCGAAAGTCACGGGTCGTGTTCGAGTCGTGCCGCCGATAAAAGGTGGCGACCTCATCCTCCATGTGAATCGTGGCCCCTGATTCGACCATTCGAAAGAGAAAGTCCGTGTCCTCCGACAGCGATAGCGACTCGTCGAAGCGACCGATCCGATCGATGATTTCACGGCGATACAGACCGGCCGACAACGAAATCCCTCGTAACGTCGCCGTACGTGCTTCCGGCGCGGGCAACAAAGCCTTGTCGTCAAGCAGATCGAACAGTTGCAGCAACCCATACACGGCCTGCGCATCCGGATCGGCCAGGAGGCGCGCGCACTGCCGGGCGATTCTCCCCGGATAAGCGATATCGTCCGCATCGTGAAACGTCACGAATTGCGTCTCGTCGGGAAGCGCACTAAGACCGCGGTTTCGTGCGGCGGAAATGCCGCCATGCGAGCCCGGGATCAGCCGGACTTCGGGACGCCGCCGAGCGATTTGACGGGTGACGTCCGCGGTGCCGTCCGTTGAACCGTCGTCCACGACGATGATATCCAGTCGCACCTCGCCGAGTTCACGACTCAGCGATTCGATCGCCTGTTCCACGTAACGGGAGACGTTGTAGGCGGGCATGATGACGCTAACCAGCACAAGACATCTCCTGTTTGTCGAGGAAACGGTGGACTGCACCCGCAATCTCCGCCGGATTCTCGGAGAGGTTCAGATGGAATACCGGCGTCCGGCGCGCCAGGTCGGAGAAGAATCGCACGCCGCTGGCCGCACATCCTGGCATTTGGAACAGCCCCGAAGGAGCGAGCGCCAGCATCGCGTCGACGGGTCGTGCCGGTTCGATGGCGGTTCGGCTACGGTGCGCAATCTTGGGGAGGAGGATGCCGACGATCTCCATGCGGTCGGTGAAAGCGTCTTGGCGAATCTCCCTCGGATCGAATTCGATCTTGTGCTGCCAATTCGGTTTGCTGTGACGCAGTTGGGCCACGTCCACGCTGACACGCTTCAGCCCGGCAACGTCCTGTTTCATCCGGGAGAAGATCGCATGCGCATATCGCGTTGGGCCGCGATCCAACAGCACGTAGTCGTCCCCCACGCTCTGCAGACCGTGGGCGATTCCCGCCAAGGTGGTGCCGGACTTTCCGGACCCACCACTGCCGGCCAGCAGCACGCCGCGTCCCGCGCAACCGAGTGTCGCTGCATGTGCCAAACGCATTCCCAAATCGTCATACGCCCAGTGCAAGAATGCCCTGAGAGGCCCGCTGGATTCCCAAGGCGGATAGCGGTCCGGGGCCATCATCGCCTGAATCCCACGCCGTGAAGCGGGATCGTAAAACTGCCAAAAACGATGCTCGTGATGGTAGTAGCCCCGGAGCTGACGGCCCGTGATGATCCGATCAAAATTGACGGGTGAAAATGAAGGTTCCTGCCAAATGGCCGGCTCGAACCCCAACCCGGACGTCGAACTCATCACCGAGATTTCGATCGACGCCTTCGCCCGGCTGTCGACCGTCCCACGACGCGCGAGTCCGTTACGACAGATTTGAGCGAACGACAAATCGGAAAAACGTGCAGTCACGTCGAGAAACGGCAGGCGAAACTCACATTGGACCAACCGATCCAGTGGATGCTCTGCTGTCGCGGCGAGCAATCTCGCGGCGTAGTCCGCGATGTTCTCTGAACCAATGGTGCGCAAATCGACTCTCCATCGCAATTTGCAGTATCGCGGTCCGCGCTTTCGATCAAGCCGCTCTGCGGATGGGCCACCCGGCTTCGGCATCCACGTCGTGAATCGGGTCGGCCAGGATCAGTTCCGCCAGGTCATCGAAGACTTCGATTCGCGGCTCGCCCTGTTCGCATCGTGAAGCCCAGTCGACGGGTCCCGTGGACTCGGGGCCAGGTCTTGCGGCCGGGCGGACCAGTTTCAACTCGCATAGCCGGCGCAAGAACTGAGCCGTCGGCTCGGCGAGGTCGGGGCGCGCCCGGTGAACACCTTCGATAATCGACTCGGGAGTCTCGCCCGCGATCAATGCGTTCCACACGCTTGAGCCCGCGCCTTCCAGACTGAAATAGCAGCCGTCCTCCAAGTTCAGAATGACGAAGTCGTCGTCGAACTTCTCGGAGATCACGTTGGGCGAATTGATTTGGTAATGGATGTCGAAGTCCATTCGATGATCGCCTCCCAGCAAACTTTTCGGATAACGCCGACGCGTTTCACGGCCCCTGGGGCATCGGTGGCGTGTCGGCACACACCAGAGGTTCACGGAACCGGGCGGACCTGCACAACCCGCGCAGTAGACCCAATCGGACTAATCGCTATGGACGGTATAATCAAAACCGTGGTTCCGGCCGAAATCGGCCGGCAATCCGGAACTCAGGATGTCCGGGAAGACTGCGCAATATAGTGCTGCGTTGACAGGCGGCCGGACAGGCTTGTCTCCGGCCTGAGTGAGAGACCGCAAGCCGGGGGAACACCGATGATCCGACGAGCCTCGCCGGGAGTTACAGTGCTTCGTCCGACGGCCTCGGCGACCTTCACCACACGTTCGATCAAGCCGGCGTTGGTGGCATGCTATTTCGTTTCCCAACCGTAGTAGAGGGCATCTTCCAGTCCTACGCGCACGTGCGTCAGATGGCAGCCACCGCAGTGTCGAAATACCTTCCTTACTTTGGACGAGGCACGCAGAAGGCCAAGACGACCCACTACGCGGGCACGCAACTCCGAAGAACTCATCTCATCTTTCAAAGCCCCGAGAACTCGTAAGCCGCGAGGTTTATCGGATACGCATGAACCACTCTTTAGGGTTAGTGGATGGCACCTGTTCTGCGGCATGTCTGTAAACTATTGCACTCTCCGGAGGTCCTCCGCAGTGAATCTATAAGTCCAGGCTTGTCCAAAACGGTGGGCCACTTCGTACGACCATTCCGCCGCCAGATGCTGCTCACCCGACGGGCCGGGCTCAAGGAACTCGGCAAACACCGTATCACGGGCTGCCTCGCGCCCGAGGGCGACGGGCGGGACGCCAAGAAAGCGGTCTGCCGTCCGCCGCCCCATCATTCCCCCCCGGAAGTCCGGCCAATTGCGTTCGCTTCCCCCATCCTCGTAATGATCGCGCGAATCTCCGCAATGGACTTCTTCGCCACTGGCCGCGATTCGTGCTCCTCGTCCACACCCTCCACCTTCGATGCCTTCGGTAACACCGTCTCAAAAAACCGGCTGAGGTTCCGCCTTGCCCAGGTCAGAAGCCCCCAGGCCCCGGCGCTCGGGGCGTCTTTCGGGGTCATTGCCCGATCGTCCAGGTGTCCGTAGACCCAAACCACATCCCGCGCGAAGTCGAAAGGTTGCCCGCCGGCCAGGTCGATGAGATCGTCGTCAATCTCGTCGTCGTGGCCGGGCGTGGCGCCGGGGATTGTCCCGGGCTCGGTTCCCAATGGCGGAAACGCCGTCGCCATCGCCTCCCAGGCCGCTGGGCCGGCTTCCGACCGCTTCAGGCCCTTCGCCCGGAAGTCCCGGGTGTCCTTGAAACGGGACGCCTCTTCCCATCGGCCTTCCCGTCGCAGTCGTTCGGTCAACGCAATTTTGGATTCGGTCATGGTGACCACCATCTTGCCTATTGTGAACGTGGCTTTTTTGGGCTCAGTTGCGAGCGTCTTACCTAACGTCCCTTGCGTGAAAGGGGGCGGGGGGTCTGGTTCAAATTCCGGCGACTTCCTCGGGGGGCCCCGACGATCACGCGCGAACCGCCGACCGCCCGGCGTCGTCACCGTCGTCGCGTCTTGTGCCCCAGGAAGCCGAAGAATCGCCGCCGAAACCCTTGGGCGACTCCGGAGTTAAACGACCGCCCACCCGTCGCCAAACCTCGACGTAGCCCCGGATGAATCGCGCCAGAATCGACGCTACGGTCCGCGAGTGTCCGCCGTGCCGTCGGCGAGCCCTGGGGGCGATGTGGATGGATAGGGCCCGGGTGTCGCTCATCGTGCCCCCTCGACCATCGCCAGGATGTCCCGCCGGACGGACTCGGGCAGGCTCGGCCACGCGTCGACGACGACCGCCAAGTCGGGGTCGATCGGGGCCGAATCGCCGGAGAGTGCGTCGGAATCTGCGTCGCGCCGAGGGGCGACCCCCGATTTTCCCGAGGAATTCGGCCCCTGTTCGAGTCCTTGTCAGGGAGCTATTTCGTTTTCTACGGAACCACCCGCCTCACCAGTTGACGCCCGGCCCCCGGAATCGGGAGACCGGGCGTTTCGCTTTAACCCGCTTTTCTGCAAGGGTTTGCGTCGTTCTGCTCGCAGGCGAGACTCTCTTCGTCTCGACGGTGGCGGCCGGTGGTCGCGGGCAATCCGGAAGGGAGTGCTCCCGTACCCCAGACCTGGGCCCAAAACTCTCGGACTCTCGGTTTGACGGACGCCGGCGGGTTAACGGGCTCGCGTGTGATGGGGGTCATTTTCCTGGCGCCGGGCAGCCACCGGCAGGCCTCGCCGGCAAGTCGGCGTTCCGGGGTTGTTGACGCCGCGCGTCCCCAAAAGTACTGGCCGCGAGAGCCCCCACAAACCGAATACCCGCTCGGGTTCCCGGGGTGCTGAATAGGTTGCCGGCCGTGGCTACGGCGACGAGCTCGTGGTGGACGCGTCGCTCACGGGAAGCACTGGCCTGCGGCCTCGATGAACCGCAGCCCGTTCTGGAACCAGCCTGCGAAGAGAATCAGCGCCTTGCAAGGAGTATCGGCGCCTGATGCCATCCAGGGGTCAATGATCTCGATGCGATTAGTCTTCTCTTCCCCGCCGCACAGGATCATTACGTGTTTGCTGTCGTTCCACCTTCCGGCGAGCCAGACGGGCCCCGTCGCACGCACGAAACCGATCAGGGTCCGAGCCCCGTTCAGCACGCTCGGCGATACTTTGGCCAGTGTGAGCGCGCCAGCCGCTGTGGGCAAATCTCTATCGAGCAGACCGTGGACCCTCGCCCGCTGAACGTCGATTCCGGCGCTGGCCAGCGCCGGACCGATCTGTGTCTTGTCGAGACCGCGCCACTGGTACAGCATGCCGTAACATGTCAGCCAACAGGTGGCTACAGTGTTTTGGCCGTCCGGAACGACCGGGTACGTGAAGTAATCACCTGCCATGATCTCGGTCCCCCTGGTCTATTCAATCGCATCTAGAGCAGAGCATGGCCCCCCTTCAGGCCTTCTCGCCCGGGAAACCGGGCTTCCGTGGGTGGCCCGCCAGTAGCCGTTCAACCTCTGGGGCACGCCCGAAAGTCAAATGGCATGAACACGATTGTCCATAAGCCCCGCGAATAGAGCAAGCCCCCCCCATGAAGAAAGATCTGTCTCTCTGAGACGCTAGCAAGAGAATTGGGTTTCAATGCGAATGAAGGCCAGGAAATCTGGCCCCACCGGCCGAGACGTAGATACCGCCGCTCCCGGCGTTGCTTGACCCATCAAACGGCCGCAGACTCAGTCTCCACCTGGAACAGAGCCCGCCAGCTGTTCCCGCAAGGGACGAACGGGTCGCCGTCGATGCGGAAGAAGCTCTTGAGCGTCCGTGCCAAGTTCTCTCGCCGCTTCCTGTTGCGGCGGTAATGCTCTTCGGTGTTCACGACATCGGCAAGAGCACCTTCGGCGCGATGATCTGTCGGCCGATCTTCATCCAAACCGAGGACGGATTCCGCCTGCACTCGGGCAAACAGCACTGCTTGGTGCCGGACTTCGGCGGCAACGTGCTGCGCCACGGCCCGGTCGACCAGATCCGCGTGCGCGAGATCGCCAGTGCCCGACCTGGGTTTGCGCCTGCGGTTCAGAAGGTTCGGGGCAACCTCGGGGGCCAGATTGACCAGGGTGACGAGCTGATGGGCAAGGTGTGTTGCGAATCAAGTATGAGTTGGCTACGATAGGTGTTGTTCTTGGTAGCGCATCCGGGCAGACTGCAGACGGGTCATCTCCGTGGAAAGGAGCTAAGCATCATGGCCACACGTTGTACACGACGCGGGTTTCTCAAAGGCTCTGTGGCCGCGACCGGCGTCGCTGCGCTGGCGAGCCTCTCCAGCGGGCCCTTCGTGCTGGCGCAACAGTCGCCGGGCGACAAGTTGCGAGTGGCCGTGATCGGCGCGGCGGGCATGGGCGGCTACAGCGTTGATTGCGCCCTTAGCGAGAAGCTGGTGGCTTTGGTTGATGTGGACGAGAAGAACATCGCCAAGGTCATGAGTGAGAGTGTCAAGGACAAAGCCAAGCCCAAGATATTCTACGACTATCGCAAGATGCTCGATGAGTGCCACAACGACCTCGATGTGGTCCTGATCGCCACCCCCGATCACCACCATGCCCCGGCCGCTATCCGCGCCATCAACTACGGCAAGCACGTCTTCTGCCAGAAGCCCCTGGCCCACAACATCGCCGAGTGCTATGCCCTGGTCAAGGCCGCCCGGGAGAAGAAGGTCCTGACGCAGATGGGCAACCAGGGTTATTGCGGCGAAACGATCCGCCGTGTTGCGGAGTACATCGCGGCCGGAGTCGTCGGCGCCGTCACGGAAACCCATACGCTGCTGGACCGCAACTTTGGGGGCACGGGCGGCCGGCCCCCCTCCAAGCCCATTCCTTCCGGCCTGCACTGGGATGAATGGATCGGTCCGGCGCCCTATCGCGACTACCATGACGGCCTGCATCCCTTCTCGTGGCGCGACTGGAAGGCTTTCGGCACGGGCACCATCGGCGACATGGCCTGCCATCGCCTGGCCTATCCCTTCATGGCGCTGAAGCTCTGGGAGGTCAAGAAGTTCACCGTCGAGTGCATCAATACGAAGGGCGGCAGCGACGAGAAGTATCCCCAGGACAACGTGGTTTGCTACCATATTCCGGCGCGCGACAGCTTCCCGGCCTGCAAGTGCTATGTCTACGATCACGAGGCGCTGCGCCCCGATGTGATGAAGGAGTTGGAGCGGAAACATTCGGTGAAGTGGTCGGAGGCCACGCTCTTCGTCGGAACGAAGGGCTATCTCAACAACGACGCGCACGTCATTCCCGAGTCGGAGCACGAGAAGTCCTCGGCCCCGCCCAAGACCCTGGCGCGTCCCAAGGCCGACGGCCCGGTCGAGGACCTCTACGCCTGCATTCGCACCGGAGGGACACCCGTCTCCAATTTCATTGACGCGGCTGGCCCGCTTACCGCGATGGCTCTGGCCGGGCACCTCGCTCAGTACGCCGGCGCCGGCGGCAAGATCGAGTGGGATGTCGAGAAGATGCAATGCACCAACAGGCCAGAGACTAATAAGTTCGTCCGGCGAGAATACCGCAGCGGATGGGAGGTGTAGCAGGCTCGGCTCAACTCCTCCGTTGCTTCGGCGTCCGAACAAGCGACCGTATTCTCGGACGCGGTCCTGGCCTCTGAGACCGCCCCTGTTGGGGGAATTCGCGAGCCTGACTTCGGTTCAATCCGCCCAAGGCGATTCGGCGCCCTGTGAAAACGATAGTCAGCTCGGGGAGAACAGTTCCTAATGCACCGTGTCAGTTATGCGTGGGGCCGGCTCTCTTATGGTCGTGGCTCGGTTTTGAGTGTGGTGTTCAATCTGGCGTAACCCGTGAACTGGAGGCGGCACTAGCCCTGTTTCCCTGCGATTTTCTTTCGAAGACGCAGGCCATAGGCCAGTGCATTCGCAAAGCCGGCGGCCAGCAGGGCCAGGGTTGCCGGTTCGGGGACGGCCACGGCGTAGCCTTCGAAACCGGTCACGGTGAAACTCGCGCAGCCGCCGTTGCACGTGAGGTCGGCGGGGGAGCACTTCGACCAGGTGCCTCTGCTGTAACGCCATACGGCCAGCTCGTCGGGGGTGCAGCCCGGGCCAACGTCGAAAGAAAGATAGACGGGATTGCTCGAGAGGTAGCCGCTGGCCGCCAGCATCCAGCCGCCGGCGACGATGGGCTTGTCGGCGTCAAGTATTGCCTGCAATTCGCCGAGCGGGCCGCCCTCGATGGCCGTGTCCTTCCGGCAAGCGTGCAAAATCTCCGGTGGCGGGGTGGCCGTGACCGCAGGGAGTTGAGGCGGGCAGTGGGCGGCGTCGAGAGCCGCGGCGGCACTGTCGAGCGTCTGCCGGTAGTCCCAGGGCATCCAGTGTGGATTCGAGGATGCCTCCCCGCATGCCCTTCTTGGCCACGACGAAGCCCGCCACGCTTTGTCGTTTCAATGGCGATGGATGGAGGGGTTTTTCCGATAGCCACTCCATGAATAATGATGGGCCGGTGTGCCATGATGCCGGATGGCTCCATCGGTTCTACAGCCTGGGGGTTGTGGGGCAGGCAAGTAAGGAGTAGCCTTATTGGGAGTGGTTTTCGCAAGTTCGTCCACTAGTGCTTTGTCACACCTAAAAACTGGGATCGAGGATGCGGATTGACTCGGCAATTACCGCAGCATTTCAAGCCCTTCATCCCAAGATTAAGCTGTGACAAAGCACTAGTGGTTCGTGACGGTGTTCATTCGGCCGGGGGGCGGCTGACCGCCGGTGCCGCCAAAAGAGCACAAGGCGTGTCAGCCGCTGCCCGTGCCGGGAAATCGTCTGCAAACCTTTCTTGTTAAATTGCGAACTATGGGTATGTTTAATCCCGAAGAATCTCATTATCTCAATCCTCCTCGGGCAGCATTACCGTAATTGCTGATTCGCCGTTGTCGCTCTGTAAACCGCGTTCCTTCAGTCTCTTGACCGTTAATCCTCCATTGGCGGCGGGGAGAGTGGTGCAAAAGTAAAACTCGGGTTCGGGAGTCTTCCAATCCTGCGTTATCAGTGCAAGGTCCGCCAAGACACACGAGATTCTTTCTTTGTCGTCGCGTGAACCGTTTGCATCCGGCGTGGCGATGCACCGTTCCCATACGGCTTTTGTGAAAGCGATGGGAAAAACAATGACGCATTCGCTCGCAATTCTAGGAACATCACTTGGGCTAGGTCTCCTTCGCCGTTGAAGGTCGTTGCCTCCTTCCATTCCGTGCCGCTTTTGTAGCTTCGCGTTATGGAAACGTTGTGCCAGGGCTTGCCGTTGTCCCCGATATTCTCGAAGATTACAAGCCGTATTGCCCCCACCTTTTTCTCAAAGCAAGGGCGGTTTGTTTCTTTGTCCATTCGTTTCTCCTTTCTGTTTCAATGTCCATAAAGGTACTTCGTGCAACAATCTTCATTGATCATCATCATTCATGATGAGTCAGGTGTGTTCGCTCTGCTTTCGATTGAATCCTCTCCCCCATTTCCAGCGGCAACAACGATGTTGGATGCCGCCAGTGGCTGTCAGTCGGCGCTCAAAACCAACCAGTGATCGGCGTATGAAGACCAGTCATTTTGAACCAAGAATGTGGCCTATGGGCCTTCTAGCGGCAATGCCGCGGAAGGAGGCCCTTGTTGGCGAATCTGCTCAAAATGACCGTCGTACAGTCGATACTTTCCCTTCATGCGCAACGTTGGTCTCGGCGTCGCATCGCGACGGCGTTGGGCATTGATCGCGGCACCGTCGGGCGTTACCTCCGCCAGGCGCCACGAGCCACACAACCGGACGCGGCCGAGAGTTCAAAACCGGCCATTGCGCCGACCGGGGCTCCGGGGGCGATCCGGCCGGCCGAAGCGGCTCCCGCGAGGGCGGAATCCGTCGTTGCCGGCCGACAGAGCAACGCCGAGCCCGGCAAGTTCAGCACCTTGGGCGAACACCTCGTGCCGGAGAAGATCTCGGGCCTGACGCAAACGCTTGACGTGCGGTTGCAGGAAGCGGCCGGCCACGACCTCAGCCACGCCGAGTTCCTGGAGCTGATCCTGCAAGACGAACTCGTGGTGCGCGACGCGCGGCAGATCCAACGCCGCGTCAAGGTGGCCACGTTCCGGGAACTCAAACCGCTCGACCTGTTCGAGTGGTCATTCAACCCGTCGCTGCCGAAGAAACAGGTCTTCGACTTGGCGACATGCCGGTTCGTCCGAGAGCATCGCGACGCGCTGTTGATCGGACCGCCGGGTACTGGCAAACCCAGCCCAACGTAATACCCCTCTGGTCCTGGAGGAATGCGAAGGGCATATCACGGTCACCGATACTACCCATCCTCTCTTCGGAAGAACACTGAAGCTTGCCGGGCTGGCCTGTCTGCCTGGCAACGTTCGCCATGCCCAGGTCGAGATCGCTCCAGATCACTACGGTTACGTCCCGGTAGCCAGCACAAATCTCTCGACCGCACCTCGCCCGGAACCCACCGTTTTGACATTGCCTGCCGTGCGGGATCTGGTTGTATGTTTCTTGGCGTTAGGGGTGTCGGGAATAAGTAATTGTTGTGTTCGGCTGTAATACTTGTGCAGTTATGTGGGCAGTTATGTAGCCGCCCCCTGATTCTTCTTCAGTAGCCAGTCGCTCCATCATGTTCTGCGCCACATAAGCGCTCCATCTTGAAGGGTTTCCTGCCCATCGCGAAGATCTGCCGCTCGCGGCTCCTCAACCTGCCACGGCGGGCTGCCCTGCAGCAGGCGGTCACAAATGAATGTGTCTCGCCGCAGTCGCTCGCCGACGTGTAAAGTCAAGCCGTCGATGTAGATCGCCAACCGCCGCTCGGGGACCGCGGAATCGGCGATGGCGATCTGCCACCTGCTGGGAACAGGGACATTTTGGGGAGGCACTCCGCCGCCCGTCGCCAGAGGGCGGTCGCCTGGTGGCAGACCTCGGCCGCTCGGCCGCCTCCGCCTCCTCGGCATGGCCGAGATGGGGTGTCTGTGGCTCCGGCATGGTCGTCCTCCTGGTCTACAGGCTCCTTGGGAATCAGTACAGTCGCGTGCTCCCGACGATGGTCAGTTGCGGCTGCTGGCCGCTGGGCAGCGAGACCACCAGGCAGCGGTTTGTTGGAGTTGCTCCGGCGAGCGGCAACCTTCAGTTCAACCAGGATCGGAAGTCTCAGATCGCATCCGGGATCCGGTAGTGTTTCCGGGCGGCGGCTTTGAGGTATTGGTTGGCCTCGTCGTTGCCGACGAAGTGCTCGGTCTTGGGGTCGAACGTCAACTTCTGATTGCCCAGGCGATAGGAGATGTTCCCCAAGTGCTCCAGGCACGCGCCCGCGTGCGCCGGTTCCACGTCGGCGTTGGATAATTTGCGGCTACGGATGCAATCGACGAAATTCTGGAAATGGAGCGCCTCCGGATTGGCCTCGAACTGTTCCGCGGCGATCTTGCTGCCGGGCACCAGCACCTGCCACCCGAGGAAATGCCGGCCCAAGTACATCACTCCCTTGGTGCCGTAGACTTCAATCCGTGTGGAGCTTTGGAGCCAGTTGGGCATCTTGTCGTCGGGGTGGATTTTGGCGGGCGTCTTGGTCGTCACGGGCGTGAAACCGGTGTTCTCGAACGTCATCGCCAGGCGGTCCCACTGGAAGCTGACGATCTGGGTGTCGGGCATTTCGCCGCCGTCCGCATAGCGCCAGCGGCCTCCGACGCACTGGACGGATTTCGGGTGCGACGGCTCCTGCAACAGCATCCGCGCCAGATCAAGCTGATGGATGCCGTCGGACGAATTCCCGCCCGAAAAGTCCCACCAGCCGTGCCAGTTTCGGTGTACCTGGGCATTGTAGGGCCGATCCGGCGCGGGGCCGAGCCACTGATCCCAGTCCAATCCCGTGGGCGGGTCGCCGTTGGGCACCTTGGGCTGCGGATAGCCGCCGTAAACCTCAGGCAGCATGTTGCAGACCTTGACGTAGAAGACCTCGCCGAGCTTGCCCTCGCGGATGTACTGGCTCGCGGCGGCCATGTACGGCCCGCTGCGGTGTTGGGTGCCGGCCTGGACGATCCGTTGGTGCTTTCTCGCGGCCTGGACCATCTTGCGTCCCTCTTCCACCGTGCGCGAGATGCATTTCTCCACGTAGACGTCTTTGCCGGCCTGACAGGCCCAGACCGTGGCCAGGGCGTGCCACTGCTCGGGCGTGGCGATCACGACGCCGTGTACGTCTTTGTCGTCGAAGACCTCGCGCATGTCCTTCGTGGTCTTGGGACGGACGCTCTGCGTCTTCTCCAGGGCGCTGGCGGCGCCGGCGGCTCGGGCTTCCTCCAAATCGCAGACATACTTGACGTCGACGTTCTCACGGGATGCGATCCCTTGCATCACGTGCTGGCCCCGGCCGCCGGCCCCGATTAAGGCCAGAACGACCTTGTCTCCGGCGGGCGCGGCCCGAGCCGTCCGGGGAACCGCGATTGTCGCCGCCGCCGCGGCTACGAGGGCTGCGCCTTCCATCGATTGTCCGACAAATTCTCTGCGAGTGATCCGCGACATTCTAAGTCTCCTTGCACAAGGTAACGCGAAGATGCTTCAGTTTTTGATCTGCAATTCCCTACTTCTCACTGCAACTTCTTGAACAGTTCTTCGCTGGTCACGGTCGGGCACCAGTACTTCTCGATGTGCTCGACGACCAGACGCGTGCCCTCGTCGTGACTCACCAGCGGCGGCTTGCGCGGGTTGTACATGGTGTCGGTCAGGTCGCGGACCAGCACGACCCTCACGCCGGCCCGGGTCATCTGCTTGATGCCGAACGACCGCCCGATCACGCACATGTTCGTGTGGACGCCCAGAATGAGCATGTTCTTGATGCCCAATTGCTGGAAGAGGCTGTAGACCTCTTGGCCGTCGTCGGAGATCGCGTCGAAGCCGGCGATCTCAATGCCCACGTGCTCGCGCACGTACGAGCGGCCGTCGTAGACGCACTGCGGCACGTCGTCGCAACCGCCGTCGGACGAGTCGACCGGCAGTGGCGGATCGGGCATGTCCAGCAACTTCGGCAGCGGCGCCCGCGGCGCAAGTTGCGCGCGAAGCCGATAGGGTGTGCCCGTGTAAAAGTCCATGAAGTTCGACGGAGCATGGACGATCTGAATGCCCTTGCTCCGGGCGACCTGCGTCAGGCGATTCATGGTGGGCACCATGACGCCGAGCCGCCGCACGGCGCTCTTGCAGTAATGGTCGTTCCAGACGTCACAGAGCAAGAGGGCCGTTTGGGCCAAAGGAAACTCCTCCTCGACAGTGACTTCATTCCACTGCCCGCTGCCCTTGAACAACTCGACCCGGGCGCGGAGCTGCAAGCGCACGGCCCCGGGGACGGCCGGCCGCAACTCGGGCTGCTTGGCAGACGGGGTTACGGGCTCGCCGGCCAAAGCCGCGGCGCCAACGGCCAGCAGGCAGATACTCTGAAGCATCCGCGTCAAGGCGTACACTAGGTCCTTTCGCATGGTTCCACTCCTCGCAAGTGTCAAGCAGTCACGTGAGAGCAAGGCTCTCGTTGAGTCTCCTCGGCCGCAATATAGCCGATCCGGACGCCGCCATCCAGCTTTGATTGGTTCTTGTTGCTGGAGCGACACGCCATCGACAACATCAGGTCACATCGAACGAACGGTCAATCGTCACGGGCTGTCCTGTCTCGATCGAGCGTCTGGCGGCTTCGGCACAAACCGTGGCGCGATGACCGTCCATGGCGCTGGCGTTCGGCGGCGTGCTGCCTGCGGCGGCGGCGAGACAGAACACTTCGAGTGCCCGACCCCACCCCTTGTCCGGCGCGTAATTGATCTGGGGTAAGGGGGGATTGCCCAAGAGGAGACTCGCGCGGCGCCAGGATTCCGGGTTGGAACTGTCGGTCAGAACGCCCGCCTCTTGCATCGCCCGGTGATAGCGCTCGCGCATCGCCAGAAGCGCTTCGAGCCCTCGTTCGGCAAAGGCGTCGACGTGGCTGTTGTCGCAATCATCGTAAGGTCGCCCAGCAAATCGCTCCAAAGCCGGACAATCGGGCAAACCGTACGCGCGGAATTCGACAAAATCGGTCATTTCGACGGCGCTGTGGTCGAATACGGCCGTCAGGTGCTCCTTCGGCTGGGCCAGGGAACCGTAGGATGAGGACAGAATGGTCGCGCGGCTGCCGTTGTCGTACTCGATCACCACAGAGGCGTCGTTGAAACGGCTCTCGGCGGCATAGATCGCGACGGGTTCGGCCGCAAGGAGATAGGCCAGCAGATCGAAGATATGCACGACCTCGATCAACAGCCGGCACTGCCGTTTCCAGTTTTGCGCGGGCGGGCGAACGCGGTCGTCGTCGGTGATGCGGTACGTCACCGAGACCGGCGCGCCGGCATTGCGGAAAGCCCGGTGCAACAGGTCCGTGGCCGGCGCGAAACGACGGTTGAAGCCAACCGCCACCGGCACGCCGCGCCGCCGGGCAAGGTCGGCAATCTCGCGGCACTCCCGGGTGGTTTCCGCCAGCGGTTTCTCGACATACACCGGCTTGCCGTGCTCGATGGCGGCCACCGCAATCTCGCGATGCAGCCGGGGGACGACGCCCACGACCAGAACGTTCACGTCCGGATCGGCGACGACGTCCTCCCATTGCGTGGTGCAGCGCTTCGCCCGATAACGATCGCCCACGCGGCGGACTTCTTCTTCCTCGCGGGCGGCCAGGTGCTGGAGCACAAGTCGCGGATTTCGCGCAATCGTCTGGATGTGCTGCCGGCTCATGAACTGGCCACAACCGATGACTCCGACGCGAATCGGCTTCTCCTCGGCAGGATCACGGGGCTCCGTCATGGATTCACCTATGCCGTGCTGTTGATAAGCCTGGTCTTGTTCACATTGGTTCCCGCGAGGCAAGGAGGGGCGAGCACGGCACGGACCATGGCCGCCAGACCCAGCGAGTCGTCGAAGGAGACCGCCGGGCGACGTCGCTCAACGATCGCGGCAAAGAAGTCAGCGTCCTGTCGCCCGATGGCATCGGTGAGTGCCGCGTCGTGGGACGAAGGCTGGCCGTCGCTTACGGGTTGGCCGTTGACTCGGAGGTCGGCGAAACCGCCGATCTCGATCGTGCCCTTCTCCATCGTCAGCGCGCCGCGAGTGACCTCGTGAGAGGCATCGTAGGTCACGGCGATGCTGATGGGTATTCCTCCCGGCCCGCGAAGCAACAAGGCACAATTCCGATGTCCCGACGATTCTTCCGGCGCCACGCCTCCCAACAGCGTGACGGAGTCTCCCAGCCAGTAGCGCGCCAGATCGAGCACGTGCGCTGCGTGGTGCACCAGCGCATCGTCGTTCCAGGCACGCCGTGCCCCGTCGGGACCGATCCCCGCGGGACGATTCATCAGCCGGTAGTAGGAAATCAGTTTACACGACCCGAGCGAACCGGAGTCGATCAACTCCTTGGTACGCGCAAACGACCACACGAAGCGACAGGTATGCGCCACCATCAGAATGCGATCGTTGCGCCGGGCCGCGTCGGCCAATGCCTCCAATTCCTCGGGCGGGGCATAGAACGGGAATTCGACTAGGGCGTGAAGCCCGGCGGCAATTGCCGCCCGCGACTGCGCGGCGTGTAACGCCGTGGGCGAGGCGATGATGATCGCGTCGAGCGGCGTGGCGCTCAGCGCGGCATCCAAGCTCTCGAAGACCCGCGCACGCGGCGTTGCCACGGCGGAGGATCCGGCGTGCCGGAGATGGGGGGCGATGATGGCAACCAACTCCGCGTGGAGCGAGTCCTGGATCGCGAGCGCATGATCGCGCGCCACGGTTCCATACCCGATGATACCGACGTGTAACATAATCCCGCCTGTCCTCTTGCTACCGAGAATGTTCCTCGCACCAGCCGGCGAAGGTGGATGGAATTTCGGGATCGCTCGTGGCCACCATGATGCACAGCCCCCGGGCCGGCAACTCGTGGAGGCACCGCTGGGCCGTGTCCACGTCCAGGCACGCCAGCACCAGCGGTTTCGTGTCAAGAATCCGCTCGACGAGGGGAAGCATCTTGTGCAAGGGCAGTCCCCCCAGCGTGTGCTCGAGCGTGAATTCGACGGCGGTCAAGTCCTCCAGCCTCAGGACGTTGTCCACCTGGTGGTGCTCGCTGGCGTGCATGTGGAATTCCGTATACGGAAAACTCCGCACGATCTTCTCGTCCAGCGGCCGCACGTGCTCATGGTAGAGCCCCGGAGAAACCAATGTCGAGACGTCGTTCTGCAGCGTGATTACCGGGCCGGGGGTCCGGCTGTACATGCGGGCACAGTAGCCTCCATGGCAGGGCGGAATCACTTCCAAGACCGCCTGGCCGACCTGGATCCACAACTCGGTCAACGCTTCGAGGACCTTGTCGACTTCCTCGGGCCGCTCGAGCAGATCGACGCACAATTGCTCGGGAGTGCTCATCGCGGCCAGCGTATCCAAAGGACCGCGCATCTGGGGAACGGCCACGGAGAACCGTCCGCCGGCAAGCTCGACCATGGCTTGCGTGAACTCGATCAGTTTGCGCAACCAGGGATTGTCTTCCGCGAATCGGATCTTGTCGTGGTTTCGGCAATCCCCCGGCGTCGGCTCCGCCCACAGCGATCCGATGGCGGCTCGGACGCGACAGCCGGCGATGGCTTCCACCCAGGGAATGCCAAAGGCCGGCGTGAATCGCGGGAACGTGTCGCAGCGCAACCGGCAGGCGCGCCGATACCAGGCTTCGACGTGCGGCAAAAACTCCTCGGGCCGAATCTGATCCGGCGTCACCTCGGTCTCCGCCACGCGTTCGAGAAAGTCGGGCAGCGGTGGAATGTCCGGTTCCCAAAGGATCCCCACCATGGGGCGATCAACCGGTTTGCGCAACCGCCACGCGTCGTAGGCCGCGATTCGTTGCTCAAGCGAAGGTGTCATCGTCATGGTCTCAGTCGCAAGGGGGACAGTCCCCTTTTCGCGGCGAAAAAGCAAGTTGGCGGCACCACGTCCGCCGCGCCGCGAAAATCGGGACAGTCCCCGTGAATGGTTACGAGTAGTCTCCGTGCTTCGCGCAAACCTGATGATACACCATGAAATTCTCCAACGGAATCTCCGGACTGACGGAATGCGTTCCGATGACCACGCCGCCGTCGCGCCCGAGGTCGATGATCTCCCGGGCCTCCGCCTCGATTTCCGCATTCGAGCCCTTGACCAGCGTGTGCGTGTTGCACATGCCGCCGGTTAGGATCAATCGCGGGTAACGCTTACGCAGTTGGACCATGTCCATATTTGCCCGACTTTCGAGCGGGTTGAGGCCGTCGATTCCCGCGTCCACCAGCATGTCCAGCAGCGGGCGGATGTCGCCGTCGGAATGAAAAAACACGTATCGGCAGCCCGCGTCCTTGTAGGCCCGAATCATTCTTCGATAGGCGGGTAAGAAGATCGCCTCGAACTGGCGGGGGCCCAACAGGGGTCCGCGATTGCAGGCCATGTCGTCGTAGATCCAGACGCCTGTCTCCCGCAAGTGCCAACGACGGATCTCTTCGATACCCACCCGGGTCAGATGGTCGGCGACCTTGTCGGCGATTTTCCGGGCCAGCAGGGCATCGCCGGCGATGTCCATCAGAAACTGGGTCTCCCCGCGCAAGAACGTCGACCGCAGATAGGGACCGCCCGTCTTCCCGAAGACGCAGTACCGCTGCTTGTCTGCGTGGAGGGATAGGGCCGCTTCCTCGGCGTTGCGGAAGACGGCCGGCGGGTCCATCCTTCCGGTGAAATAGCGGGAATCCGCTTCCGGTGGTTCGAAAGTGAGCGAATCGGGATCGGCTCCTTGGGGCAGGGCGACCTCCAAGGTTTCGACGAAGAAAGCCCCGTCACGGCGACGAACCGTCCGACCCCACGCATCGACTTCGTAATCGTATCCCCCTTCATTCCGGAGATGGCGGGCCCTGCTCGGAAACGGCGCCTCGTCGGGGTACCAGATCGAGATGTCCGACAGGTGCTCGGGTGGACCGAGCTTCTCGCGCCACGCCGCCGGGAATTCCCAGAAACTGTCGAATCGAGGAATCCGCCGGGGCCGTTGAAAGGCGCAGGCCGTCAGAACGAGTTGTTGTGAGGTGGCCATGCCCGGCCCTGCATTGGTTCATCTTCGGGGAAGCTTCGCGCACTCGCGCCGTCGTCACGGTTCCGTCTGGAGTCGCTCGAAGAACGCCGGGGATTCACGGTCGAGCCAATCGATCACCTCGAAGAAACCGTCCAGGACGAATTCGAGACCGTCGCGTGGCTCAAGCTTTCTCAGACCGCGCAGCCGCATCTGGATCCACCGCGAGCGAATCAGAATCGGCAGCGCGTGCCACTCTCGCTCGGTGAGGCAGTTGGCGCGCTGGTAAGCCCGCAACAGGATCCGGCATCGTTCGGCAGCGAGGACGAACGGCTGCGTGAGACTGCGGATACTGCAAGGGTCCAGAGCGGTTCGACGCCGGGCCGCGAAGAAAATCAGCCCGTCGGCAACGTCGCGAACGCGCGCCTGGACACTGAGGTAATCGAAATCGTAAAGTGCGGCCACCTCCGATCCCCGGAAACGCACGTTGCCGGGGTGGACGTCGCCGTGGATCACGCAGCGCGGCAACGAGTCGACCAACGCCGGCGAGAGACGCCGACGGACGGTGTTCAACTCGCGCTCGACCCGGTCCAGTTGATCGTGGTGCGTGGACATGGAAGCGAGCCGTCGCAGTCGCGCGAGGTAGGGTTCGAGCAGGTCCGGGTGGTCCTCGCGGAGGATGCCTTCCTTGCCGGCCGGGATCGTGCTGATCGCGGAGTGGAACCGGGCGAGAAACGTTCCCAATCCCGCGATGGCGTCCAGGTCGCCATCGCGGAAGGGCTCGCCGTCGACCCAACTGAGCACTTCGTAGTGTTTGCCGTCTTGGCACAGCCAGGTGGTACCGTCGGGACGGCGTAGGGGGGTGGGAACGGGCAAACCGGCCTGCGACAGGCACAGGAGTACCGCGTGATCGAAGCGAACGGCACGAATGTCCGTGAATTCGGACGGCCGGACACGGACGACAAATCGGCCCCTGTCCGAGTCGATGGCCCACTTCGGCGACGCCGTGCCGCCGGCCGGTTCGAGCGAGGACGGCTCTCCCACGCCGAAGGCGCGCAGCACCGCGACCACCGCGTCACGCTGGGCTCCATGAGCAATCGAGCGACGTATGGGGACTTCCTCGCGAGGTCTCATCGTCCACCGTTTTGGGGGCGGAAAGGCAACGCTTCTTCCACATTGGGAAGAAGCTCCATCCCCAGTCCCGGAGACGTGGGCAGGGGGATGACGCCGTTTTCGGGTCGGAGCGGAGAAACTACCATCTTGGCGTGCAATTCGAGGTCGTCAGGCGACCCGATCATTTCCAGCATATATCCGTTGGGGATCGCCGCCAGAAGATGAACGGCCATGGCCGTGGCCACCGGGCCGTTGGGATTGTGAGGGCAGATGGGCACGTAGTAGGCTTCGGCCAGGGCCGCGATCTTCTTGGCCGCGGTGATGCCGCCACAATTGGCCACATCGGGCTGGAGAATCGCCAGGCTGCGGGATTCGAGAAACGGACGCACCCCGTAGATCGTCGCACAACGCTCCCCGGCCGCAATGGGCGTGCTGCTGTGGGCGGCCACCTCGCGCAACGCGAGAGGATCCTCGGGCGGGATCGGCTCCTCGATGAACAAGAGGTGGTACGGTTCGAGCGCCGCGCACAGCCGGATGGCCGTCGCGGGATTGAGCCGTCCGTGACAGTCGACGGCGATTTCAAAATCGGGGCCGACCGCCTCGCGCGCGGCGGCGAAGAACTCCGCGATCCTCGCAAACGCGGCCGTCGCAAACCACTCGGTCTCGCGCAGCATCGACACCATCTGGCCGCAGTGACCGGAGTAGCCGGTATCCGAGTCCGCCTCGGTGGCGTGACCGTAAAACACCGGCAAGGTCGTCTTGGCGGCCCGGTGACCCCAGCTCCGGCACTGCTTGAGGTTTGCCGCAAACGCCTCCGGCGAGTCGCCGGCCGGACAATGGCAGTAGACGGGGATCGAGTCGCGAGTGGGGCCGCCCAGAAGACGCCAGACGGGCACGCCCAATGCCTTGCCTTGAAGATCCCAGAGCGCGGCGTCGATAGCGCTTATGGCTGTGGCGTGCAGTGTTCCGCCCACCCAGAAACTGTCCCGGTACATCTTCTCGTTGTGGTCTTCGATACGCAGCGGATCACACCCGACGAGGTAATGGGACAACTCCTGGAGGTTCGTTTCGATCGTCCTGGTACGGCGCTTCATCACCGTTTCGCCCAGTCCGACCAGACCCTCGTCGGTGTGGATTTCGACAACGATGCAATTGCGGAACCCCAGCCCGATCAGACGTGTCACCACTCGCGTGATTCTCATTTCGTTACGCGAACCCCCAACACCTGCGGGCGTTCCCCGACAGAATAGCGGCTCGCCCTCGTGCATCGACGCCCAGTCGCGTCTCGCTGAACAATCGCAAATACCCGTCGAGCGTCTCTTTCTCGAGCACCAAGGGAAAGTCGCTGGCCCAGACGGTTCGTTCGGTACCCATGGTTGCGATCACGTGTCGTACGTAGGGCCACACATCGTCGTGCGGCCAGACCTCGCGCGAAAAATGGTGGATGGCCGACAGTCCGCACACGATCCGTTCGATGCGGCTCAATCGCTCCATCGCGACATGCCAACCTGGCGTGGCTCTACCGTCCACGACCGGCCAACCCAGGTGCGGGACGTAAATGGTTATCTCCGGATAGTCTCGGACAAGGTTTTCCATCCACTCAACATGACGATCGATCCCGTCGGGCAAGTGGACCACAAGCGTACCGCGGTATTGGTTTAGTACGTCGAGGCATCCTGGGGCCTGGTTCAGCATGGGGCGGGTCATGCGGACACCGACAAGAGACACGCCCAACGTCGAGCCGTCAAGGAGCCCTTCGAGATCCCGCGGGGCGGTATCACATCGGGTATCGATCAGGCCGACCGCCCGGTATCGCTCCGGGGACTTGGCCACGATCGAGGCCAGGTAGCGGTTGTCGAATTCGCCCTCATGCTGCACCAAGAGAGTACAATGGACCCCCGCTGCAACGGAGGCTGCCTCCAAGTCTTCGATCGGCAGGTACTTCCCCGAGGAACAATGGGCGTACGCGTCGATAATCCGTTTCCCATTAGCCATTAGCTCTGCCATATATCGGGCGAAACCACTCGCATTTCGATTTTCGGTTCGGAAACTGCTTGACGACGAATGGAGAAGTGACTAAACTACAACACATGTACATTCGAAGTGATTCGAATCTACTCGATTCCGAGCCGGGTTGCAAGGGTCAATCCTCGAAAACAAACGGAAAAACCACGGTTCTCCCGACTCCTTTGCCCATCGCGACCATGCCCGAGGCAAAGCCGCCTGGGAGCGGTGAAGTACCCGAACACCCTCGCGTTGAACGCCGCGCTCGCCAGAAGCGGAGAACTCACGTGCAAAGAAAGACGAGTCCAAGATGACCGCCAGCAACGTCGGCAGGCCGCGTGCCAAGCGGCAGCAGGTGTGCGAGAATCTGCAGACAATGATCCTCGGCGGCCAGTATCTGCCCGGCGCCCGGCTGATCCAGCAGGATCTGGCTGCCGAGTTGAACTCCTCGGTGAGCGTCGTCCGCGAGGCGTTGTTGGAGTTGGTGGCGGTGGGGCTGGTGGACTGCGTGGACCAGACGGGATTCTTTGTCGGTGCGTTGAACATCAACAGACTCACCGACACGTATCGGGTGCGCGCGGTGCACCAGGGTCTGGCTGCCCGGCTGTGTTGCGAAAGGGCTAGCCGCAAGGACTTGCGGGAGCTGGGGGAGATGGTCGACGGCATCCACAAGCTCTATGGTTCCGACGGCAATGGTGATCTGAACGATGCCCTTCTGCTGGATCGCCAAATGCACGACCGATTGGTCGAAATCGCTCAGAATGAGATGTTGACTCGGGCGTGCCAGAGCATGTGGGTTCCGATCGTGGCCGCGGACGGGCAGTGGCGCGAGGCAAGACATGAGGGCACGCACCGGGAGCACGAGGCGATTCTGCGGGCGATTGAGGAGGGTTGCCCCGACGAGGCGGACCGGTTGGCGAGGGAGCACATCCTCAACGCGCTGAACGTGGTGCGCCGTCAATTGGAGACGGGGCATGCCGAATTGAAGTGGTCCCTTTAGTCCGTCGGAGTCGCCCTGAACGACCGCGCCTGGCACGCGGAGGAGAGACTGAGGCAAGCAGAGCAACAAAGAGGCAACCGGAGAAGAGCTTTATCGGCGTATCGGCATCGGTTTTCCTGAACGGCAGTCCTTGATACTGGGAGGTGGATCTATGTCTGGTCATCCTGAACGAAGAGTATTTCTGGTGGCGGCCTGCGCGGCGCTGATGCTGGCATTGGCGCCGGCAGCGAACGCGGCGATCGTGGGGCAGTGGAACATCGACGAGGGCAGCGGCACCACGGTCGGCGCGGCGGTCGGGTCGATCAACGGCACGTTTGTGAACGCCGGCGGGTTGGTGACTTGGGTGCCGGACGGGCCGCCCACGACCACCCTGCCCGGCGGCGCCGAAATCACCCCTTCCAACTCCCTTTCCTTTGACCTGAACGCGGGCGATAGCACCGACTACGTGCAAATGCTCGATCCGACCGGCGTCCTGTCGCCCGCCTCGACGACCGTGGCCTTCTGGATCAAGGCGTCGGACACCAGTTTTGACAATGCGGGCAAGATTGTGCTCTCGAAGTGGAGCGACACCACCGGATTTTCGTGGGAATTTGGTTTTGGCAACGGGCTCGGCGGCAACACGACGAACCTGTTCTTCCGCGTAAAGCCGGCAGGCGGCGCTCAGCAGTTTGTCGGCGCGGCGGGTACGGGGTTCACCCCCGCGGACTTGAACGACGGCCAATGGCACCAGGTCGTGGCGACCTACGACGGCGCGGTCGCGAATGCGGCACGTCTTTATGTCGATGGCGATGCCATGGGCGAGGCGTCGGTCACCGGGGCCTTGGCCTCGACCGCCGCGCCGATGCTCATCGGCCAGCGACCTTACACTGACCCTTACCGGGCTCCGTTCAAGGGTCAGGTCGGCGGCTCCTTGCTCGTCCTCGACAACGCTCTGTCACATGCGGAAGTCGCCAGCCTGGGCGGCTTCGAGTACATTCCACCCGAGTGGAAGCTCGGCGGTCGCTGGGATCTCAACGCAGCCGCGGGCGGGGTGACCCCCAAGGTGCTTGGCTCGCAAGACGGCGTGATCAACGGCAACGTGACGTTGGCCGCCGGTGGTCCCCCGCCGACGTATCTGCCCGACGGCACGGTCGTCGCCAACGGCAACCATTTTGTCTGCGGAGGCCAGACCGGTGACAACATCGACCTGGGCAACGGCGAGGAGCTCAGCCCCGACAACATCACTGTGGCGTTCTGGACCCAGACGACCTCCGCGAACATCGGCAAGGTGCTGGTGTCGAAGCACGGCAACTCCGGCAGTTCCTGGGAATTCGCCGTCGGCAACAGCGAGAACATGTTTTTCCGCACGTTTACGGCGGGCGGTCAGGCCTTTGCCGGCAATACCGCGATCGATCCGTTCACCGGCGCGGAACTCAGCGACGGCGAGTGGCATTTCATCGTGGGAACCCATGACGGCACGGCTTCCTCCTTGTATGTTGACGGGGAATTGGTGGAGTCGTTGGCGCTGGCCGGGGTCCTTAACGACACGACCGGCACGACACACCTGCTGTTGGGACAGCGCCCCTACAACACCGCCGAGGCCGCCTACAGCGGCTCGATTGGCGGACCGGTGCTCGTATTCAACTATGCAATGGACGCGGACGCCGTCCGCGCGCTGAGCGTGCCCGAACCCTCGACGCTTGCCTTGCTGGGGGTTCTGGCGGGTTGTGGTATCCTGATCCGTCGGCGGCGGGCGAATGCTTGACGTTGGTCGCGATCATTTAACGCGGTTTTTCCCTTTGTGTTGAGGAGAAATGGCCATGGGTCATGGGAGAAAACTCTTTGCCTTGCTGGGAGCCTGTGCCGTGGCGGCGCTCGTGGCGCCTCCCTCGGCGCGGGCCGCCCTGGTGGGGCAATGGAACATCGATGAAGGATCCGGCGGGATCGTCGGGGCCCAGGTGGGCTCGATCGAAGGCTCCTTCCTCGAATACGGAAACGTCAGTTGGGGCGTGGGCGGACCGCCCACGACCACCCTGCCCGGCGGCGCCGAAATCACGCCGTCCAACCACCTGAACTTCGACCTCATCGCCGACGACAGCTTCGAGTACGTCGACATGGTCGACCCGGACGGCGTCTTGTCACCGGCATCGCTCACGGTGGGTTTCTGGGCCCGGGCCTCGGACCTCTCATTCGACAACAAGGGCAAGGTGGTGCTCTCGAAGTGGAGCGATACCCAGGGATTCTCCTGGGAATTCGGGTTCGGCAACGGAGTCGGCACCAACACCACGAACCTGTTTTTCCGCGTGAAGCCGGAAACCAGCGGTCAGCTTTTCATCGGCGCGACGGGAACGGGGTTCACCCCCGATGCCAATGGCTTCAACGACGGCGAGTGGCACCACTTCGTCGGCACCTACGACGGCGCGGAGACGCATCTTGCCCGCCTTTACGTCGACGGCAAGATCATGGGCGAGACCATTGTCGCCGAGCCTCTTCTTTCCGGCGCCGCCCCGATGCGACTCGGCCAGCGGCCGTACAGCGATCCGTACCGGGTGCCGTTCAAGGGACAGATCGGCGGCGCCTTGGTCGTTTTCGACAATGCCTTGACGGGGGAACAGGTCTGTAATCTGGGCGGGTTCGAGTACGTTCCGCCCGTATACGCGTTGGTGGGGCGATGGGACCTCAACGAGACCGCTCTCGGGCTGTCGACGCCCAAGGTTGTCGGCCCGCAGGACGGTCTGATCAACGGCAACATGGCGCTGGCCTCCGGCGGTCCGCCGACGACCCATCTGCCCGGCGGAACCCAAGTCGTCAACAGCAACCATTTTGTCTGCGGCGGTCAGGTTGGCGATAACATCAACCTCGGCAGCAGCGAAGAACTCAGCCCGGCGAATATCACCGTGGCGTTCTGGGCCCAAACAACCGTCGACAACACCGGCAAGGTACTGGTGTCGAAACACAGCACGGCGGGCAGTTCGTGGGAATTCGCCGTCGGGCTCAACCAGAACATGTTCTTCCGCGCGTTTACGGCCGGCGGTCAGGCTTTTCCCGGCTCGACCGCGACAGATCCCTTCACCAACGCGGATCTCATGGACGGCCAGTGGCATTTGTTCGTCGGGACGCACGACGGAACGGCGGCGTCGTTTTACGTGGATGGCGAATTGGTCGAATCGCTGTCGTTGCTCGGACCGTTGAACAACACGACGGGGATCACGGACCTGATGATCGGCCAGCGACCCTATACGAGCGTGGAAGCCCCGTATACCGGCAACATCGGCGGCCCGCTGCTGATCTACAACTATGCCTTAACCGCGGAGGAGGTCGCCGCGCTGCTCGGCACCACGCCAACCCCGCTGCTCGGCGACGCCAACAATGACCGCATCGTCAACGACAAGGACGCTTCGATCCTGGGAGCCCACTGGCAGCAAGCGGGGGACTGGGGCGACGGCGATTTCAACCTCGACGGCCTGGTCAACGACAAGGACGCTGCGATCCTGGCCGCGCATTGGGGCGAGACCTCCGGCACCGGAGGTTCGGTTCCCGAACCGGGCGTCATCGTGCTCTTGTTGGGAGGGGCTCTGTGTCTGTGCCTGCGAGGGCGGCGGAAACCTTAGACCGGCAGGTATCCGCTCTCGGTCCGATTATGGCGGGCAAGTCGCGCAGCCGCGCCGGCTTGCCCGCCACTACGACCGAAGGACCGGGCGAGACAATTAGTTAATGTCGGACGTTCCATCGTCTCATTCATTGCGCACATCGATGCGAATCATGTTGTATCAGAAACGACGCGCGGTGGTCTGGGCTGAAATCGCGTTCCGGTCTTTCTTGGCCACGACGAGTGTTTTCCGTCCAAGGGCCGCAAGGACTGGCGCGGCAGCGGCACGACCCCAACGCCCGCACCGGACGCCGGGTGGTTTTATCTCTGTAGGGGCCGTTTGTCAACGGTTCGCTCAGGTTTGCTTTGGAGTGGTTGTAAGTCCTATGCTAGACTTGGGTTGCCTGGCGAAACGGAAACGGGCTCTGCGGGGACGCAACCTGTCTAGGGATAGCT
>JAPLNP010000091.1 GCA_026401055.1 Planctomycetia bacterium | reverse complement strand
CGATCGCCGTGACGCGGCCGCGGGCAAGGTGCTTCGCCGCCGCGACCGCGATGATCCCGCTGCCCGTCCCAACGTCGCAAATCGACGGCTCGGCCAAACCGCCGGCCTTGGCCAAGTCCACGAGAGCGATGACGAGATGCTCGGTTTCGGGCCGGGGGATCAACACGTCGGGCGTGACGCGAAACGACAGCGAGTAGAACTCCCGCCGACCGACCAGGTAGGCCACCGGCGTGCCCTCGGCCCGGCGACGAACCAGGTCGCGAAACGCGGCGCGGCGATCCTCGTTTGGCACGTCCTCAAAGCCCGTGTACAACCCGATCCGCGGACAGCCGAGCGCTTCGGCCAAGAGCACCTCGGCGTCGAGTCGCGGGCTATCGACGCCGCGACCTTTGAGGTACTCGGTCGTCCATTGCAGCAATCGGCCGACGGTCCACGTCTCGGTCACGGCTAGGGGTCAGGGGTCAGGGATTCTACAAATGCCCGCCGACTGCGTCGGTTCTTCTCCGTCCACCGTCTACCGTCCACCGTTTACTGCTTTCTCACTCGACCGTGCCGAAGGCGGAGCGGAGTGCCTGGCGTTCGTGTTCCACGAGCGCGTCGATCACCGGGGCGAGGTTGCCGGCCAGGATGCTGTCGAGCTTGTAGAGCGTCAGGTTGATGCGGTGGTCGGTCAGGCGGTTCTCGGGGAAGTTATAGGTGCGGATCCGCTGGCTGCGATCGCCCGAGCCGACCTTGATTTTGCGTTCGTCGGAACGTTTGGCGTGCTCCTCTTGCTGACGCCGTTCGTAGAGCCGCGACTTGAGCACGCGCAGGCCCTTGGCCAGGTTCTTGTGCTGGCTTTTTTCGTCCTGGCAGGAGACGACGATGCCGGTCTCGTAGTGGGTCAGGCGAATGGCCGAGGCCGTCTTGTTGACGTGTTGGCCGCCCGGCCCGCTGGCGTGGAAGATGTCCTTGCGGTAGTCGTCGGGCTTGAGTTCGATTTCGACGTCTTCGGGCTCGGCCATGACGGCCACGGTGGCGAGGGAGGTCTGGATGCGGCCCTTGGCTTCGGTTTCGGGGACGCGCTGGACGCGGTGGCCGCCGCTTTCGAATTGGAGGTGCCGGTAGACGCCTTCACCCTCGAGGCCGAGGATGATCTCCTTGAACCCTCCCAACTCGGTCGAATTCATGCCGAGGATTTCGATTTTCCATCGCTGCTGCTCGGCGTAGTGTTTGTACATGTCGTAGAGATCGCGAGCGAACAGGCCGGCTTCCTCGCCGCCGGTGCCGGCGCGGATTTCCATGACGCAGCGGCTCCGGTTGGCGTCTTCGCCGCCGATTGTCATATCGAGCAACTCGGTCCACAAGGCTTCGCGACGCTCTTTGAGTTCGGGCAGTTCCGCCTGGGCCAGCTCGCGCATTTCCCCGTCGTCGCCGTCGATCCACTCGACGGCCTCGCGGATCTGGCGATTGAGATCCTTAAAGCGCCGATACTTCGTGGCCAGCTTGGCCAGCGAGCCGTGTTCGCGCGCCACCGCCGCGAGCCGGGCGGAATGGGCCAGAACGTCGGGGTCGACGAGCAGCCGTTCGAGTTCCTCGAACCGCTGGAGCTTCTGCTCAAGAATTTTGCGCATGGTCGACGTCCGGGTGAGTCGGGTCACCGAAGGGAAGAAAAGGACGCATCGACCGAGCCGCTAGGCCTCTTCCGCGGCGGGCTCTTCGGCCTTCTTCTTGCCTCGCTTGAGGCTGGCGTAGCCGGTGCCGGCGAACTTCTTCTGGAACTTCTCGATCCGGCCCGCCGTATCGACGTACTTCAGCTTGCCGGTATAGAACGGATGGCAGACGTTGCAGATGTCCACCTTTAACTCGGCCTGGGTGCTCGACGTCTCGAAGCTGTTGCCGCAGCCGCAAGTGACCTTGGTCGGGACGTAATTGGGATGGATGCCGGTTTTCATGACTCGCGTTTCGTGCCTGAGGGTTGTTTGCTGTCCGAAGGCGTAAAACCCGCCCACCGGGGAGCGACGTTCGACCAATCTGTCGAATCTCCTAGTTTACCGTTTCCATCGGCGAGAGACAAGCCGGGTGGGCACGGTCCGTAACGGCTTCTAGCTCTCGGGAGGGGTTGTGCGAGGCGTCGCCATGGGCGTACGCCCCAGGGCGGCTGCCACGGCCAATCAGCCGCCCAGCGAATGTCTACAGCCGATCCACCCCGCGTGGGGCCATCTGGGCGGCGGCGCGGCCGGGCCGACGGAATTCCCTTGGGGACCACCACGGCCGCACGGCCGCCCGCTGGGCTACCCCATGTTTGTTGAACGTCTGGAGAAACTCGTTGGCCGCATCCCAAGCCCACGGAAGCCCGGCCGCAAGTCCAGATTGCTCAAACGGCCACAATAGACATCGTGTCCCCGAAATTCTCCGGAATTGCCTGTCCCGGACTTCCCCCGGAATTCCAATTCCCGCCCGGCTCCTGCAACGCCATGCCGGGTCGACCAGAAACCTACTGCGAGGTCCGCGAAGACGGCCGTAACAGCCAAGGGCAGCCAGGACGATCACCTTGTTCGTGCAGCGAACTCATCAATGCTTGTCACGCCCGACACCAGGAACTCCAAGAAACCGGCGCTCCGCAGTCTGAGCGTTTCATAAACGCTCAACAAAACCAGATACTCCTTCATTCCAGCTTGGGTGGAAGAGCCACCGATCACTTTTCGCAGAAATGCAAACCTCTTGATCGCGTGTTCTGCGTTGTTATTGTTCCACGGCACGCCATCATAGTCGAGAAATGTAAACAGCATGTCTCTATTCTTCCGCACCCGTTTTTGGTAGCCCCTGGCAACCTCGGAGGAAAAGGCGTATCCAGCGACATTCTTCAAGAACTTTTCCACTTGCGGCTTGTGTTTGTTCAGATGCCTCCTCTTTAAGCCATACTTGTCTATCGTTTCGATAATGGGGCGAAGCGTTGCAGTAAACCATTGGGCCAATTGCTTCAAGTCCTCGTCAAATGGATTCTTAAAGAGATCGTCGTTGATGTCCCGCATGAGGTGGATTAAACATTTTTGGTGAATGCAGGGGATGGAATCGTATGCAGCATAGAAATCCGAAATCAACACCCCGCTGAATCCAACCAAGACCTCGTTTAGCACGTCTCCCTCACGGGTGGGCCTGAAAACGTAGACAACTTCCTCCAGGTTTGTGAAGACCCAGACATAGCCTATCTGTCCTTTGATGCTCACCTTTGTTTCGTCAACGTGAACCAGCACACCGCTTCGTATCCGCTCAAGCAAGTGCTCATAGGTTGATCGGTAGTAACTTGCCGCAACCTTCTTCAAGTGTCCCGCAATATCCCCCCTGAATTTGTAGCCGAACAATGCGTCCAGACTATCTCGAATTGATCTCGCCGACTGACGTAGTGCGATGGTGTGGTAGACACACCAAGCACGCAATGTAATCCCAAAAGATGACGGAGCTACTAATTGAAGGCTGTCCGGCACAAAAGTCTTGCCACACTTTTTGCACAGGTGCCTATGAGCCTTGTATCGCACAATCCATCTCTTGACCCCCGACTTCATCAGTCGCAAGTCGTAAACCAGCCGTGTGAGTGTTCCATGCCCAATCACATTTGGCGCACTACAGAAAGGGCACAATTCAGGGCGCGTACATACGACAACGCTATTGACGCGGTGTTTCACCTGCTGCCTGCGTCGCTTCCGTTGTTCACTCTTCTTCACTGCTTCGCTCGTGCGAATGTATACTCGTTCTCGCTGGTAGTCGAAGTATGCACAGCGGTTTATCCACTCCAGGTCTGGGGAAAAGAACGGATTGCGGCCAAATCTGAACGGATGTTCTCGTTTGATGTCGTCAGTAAGCACTATGGCACTGCCCCCGTCACCGATGCTGCAACTTTGGTGATGACGTATCTGCTCAAGTGTCTCTGTCACGACCTTCAAGGCCATGCAATCCTCCTGATTGTAAAGAAGTAATGCGGCCTTAGCTGCGTGTGCCCTCGTGGCTTCCCACTCATGTCGCCAGACAAGGCTCTGGAGGCCAGAGGCAGCGGGGTGCGACCAACGAAACCCGAGCCATGAGGCAACGCTCTTGAGGTCGTTTGAGTATGTTGGGAAGTAAACGTGGGAATATACTGCGGAGAGAGTGTTGAACAGAACCAGCCGCAATTTTTCCAGCAGGCCGGTGTCAGCACCATATCGTCGCTCCATTTGAGCGAGCCACTTTGAGTCATAGCTGCCGTAGTGATACAGCGTGTAGTTGTCATACTTGCTGACAGCGGCGAGAAATGCGTCCCAGATGGCGGCTTCATCCGACTCATGGTCTGCCCAGAACGGGAAATACTCTGACGAGTGTCCGTTACATACCAACAGCCCGATCAAGTAATAGGAGTCCCTTTCGGGAACACCCTCGATGTCCAAGTACAACCGAGTTGGTGTGGCGGGAAAGTCGGGCGTGTCGGCAACGTAAACTGTATTTGTTCGTATGGCCAACGCTTGAAGTGAATGATGATGTTTTGGACTGTGCTTGGCAATACCTTTGTTTTTCCGCCTCCGTGGTCGAAAAGTATATGAAAGCTGGGTAACAGTGAAGATTCCCTTGTTTCTCAGCGTGTTGCATTCCTTTTCCTTGAGTCCCCGCAGGAGACTCAAATCATCTTTCTCGACTGCGGCTGTATGACACCACTGCTTGAACTCACAAAGTGGGCAGTGTCCATTTAGACGCAACGGCGGTGGCTCGCTATCGCAGTTGACATCCGCAATCTTCTTTACGATGTGTTCCGCCGTCGTGAGTAATGTGGTGAGATGCACCTTGGCTGTGACATACCTGGAACCATGAACAATTGTCCCAAACGGAACCTCCCTGCCTTGAACATGTGCTAGGGCCATACCACAGAACGCGAGGAGAAGTCTATCGTTCTTGAGTATCCTGTCCTTGCGGAGGAAGAGAATGGGAACGTACTCGGGTCTGGATCGAGGGGAACGCTGGACGGCGCGGAACAGCCCATCAAAACGGCACGATATGCAATCTGCTGTAACGCTGCCACCCGTGATTACTGCATATCCATGCTGAATTGCTTCGGGCAGCGACGGAGGGGCGTGGACTACATCGGTGTTGCAGTACGGATGTAATAGGTGTTGTTCGGCACCCTTACGGTAGTCGTGGAGCAGGCCGTCTTGAAGGTTCTCATAATCTGACTTGTGCCCTGACCTACCTGCAAGCGTGAGATATGCTTTGTACTTGCATTCCAGGAAGTTGGAAAACAGGTCGTTGGAGATCACAATGGTCATCGACACTATTCCGGGCCGTAATTCCGGGACCATGATTCCGGGCACAATTCCGGGGAAACAATACCGATAGTGACACAATACCGATAGTGACACATTGGGGAAGATTCAGCGGAGTAAAGTGCGTGGTCGCACGCACCATGCATGAGGGGCGCATGAGCGAATATCGACGACGGCGAGAATGGCCGGTGCGTGCCGGCCCGCAACCAATATTTCTACGTTCGCTTCTCCTCGGCGGCGGCGCGGAGGGTCTTCATGTATTCCAGCGCCAGCTCGGTGTGGTGGTGGACGTAGTCGATTCCGGCGGGGCGGCCGTGGTCCTTGGCCGGGTGGCAGAACTCCCAGTTCATGTAGCCCTCGTAGCCGGAGCCGACCAGGGCGTCGACGTAGGCACCGTAGGCGGGTCGGCGAGTGCCGAAGAAGTGGTCGGGAATGATCTCGATCCGCCCGTAGGGCGCCCGGCCGAACTCGGCGTTGTAGTGCGAATGGACCAGGAGCGGCCCGGTCTCGCGGACCACCTTCCGGGCCCAATCGGCCGACTCGCAGTGCTCGTCCTCGTTGCAGATGTCCATGCACGCCTTGAAGGCGGGCGAGCCGACCTCTTCGATCAGCCGCAACACGTCGGCGTAGCCCTTGACGACGTCCGGACCGTGGTTTTGCAGGGCCAAGACAACTCCGTGATCCGCGGCAAAGGCGGCCAACTCCGCCAGGGCGTCGCGGACGTAATCCCAGCGAAACGCACGCCAGTCGGGGAACGCCTCGAAGTTGGTGTAAGCGTAATCGCCCAAACCGTCGCGCACCGCGACGCCGCGCCACGCGGCGAACACCTTGCACAGCGGCGAGCCGAGATCGGCGGCCAGTTTGATGCACTCGCGAACGTAGCAGATCATCGCCTCGCGGTACGCGCGGACCGGGCTGGAAAGGTCGCTGTTGGGCGAGACGGCCGAGATCGGAAGGTCCAACTCGCCGGCCAAATCGCGGATCCGTTTTCGATCGTCCGCCGAAAGGTCCATCGGAGCGGCGTGCGGCCGTTCGGTGTCCAGTTCGATGCCCTCCCAGCCCTGCCGCTTGGCGAGCCGCATTATCGCCTCAATGCCCAGGCCGTCGCCCTGGTACCAGACGCCGCGATACGTGATGCTGTAGAGTCCGATTTTCACGGCAATGTCCCCTTGCACGAGAATCGCGGTTGGTGGGACTCGCTGCGCTCGGGTTATAATGGTCGGGAGTTTTCGGGCGCGTGAATAAGGTGGATTCGCCGATGAGGAGTGGAGACTCCAGGAGGCGAATGGATGACGAGGACGCGTAGAACGTTTTCGGAGGCTTTCAAGGCGAAGGTGGCGCTGGCGGCGA
>JAPLNP010000399.1 GCA_026401055.1 Planctomycetia bacterium | reverse complement strand
GAAAGAACGCCGCTTTCGCGGAGCGAAAGGCGACAATCCGACAGTTGTTGACCCGCCGGTCCTTGGCAGTTTGGCTCGGCTCCATGCCAACACCGTTGAACATTACTCCCTCTCCCCCTGGGAGAGGGTCGGGGTGAGGGTGGTTGGGGCGACTGCGGCTTGACCCGGGCTTCAGGCGACCGCTCGCCGCATCGGCTTCGCAAACGGCGCCCGCTCGGGCAGATTCGAGCCCCGTTGCCCGCTCGCTGTCCTGCCCCGAGCGACCTCGTCGACGAACCGGGCGAATCGGGGGGCCCAACGGTCCACGCTGAACCGCTCTTCGACCAATTGCCGCCCCCGAGCGCCCATCTCGCGTCGCAGCCGCGGATCATCGGCGAGCCGCCGAATCGCCTCGGCCCACTCCGCCGGAGTAGACGCCAGCAGGCCGGTCCGGCCGTCGATGACCATCTCGCGGTTCATGCCAACCGGGTTGGCGACCACCGGCAGCCCGGCCGCCATGTACTGCAACACCTTCAGCCCGCACTTGCCCCGGCTCCACGCATCGTCCGGTAGCCAATTGATCCCGATGTCGCCTTGGGCGAGCTCGTCCGCCTCGGTCTCCTTGGACCACGGTCGAGGAACGACCCGGACCCCGGGCACCTCGGGATGGGTATCGCAAACGACGGCCAGCCGCAGGCCCGGCAGACGCCCGGCGGCCGCCTCCAGATGCGGGCCGACTCGCTCCAACGACGGCAGCGTGCTCTGTTGGCCGATCCAAATGAGCTTGGCCTCGGCGCCGACGCGCTCGTGCCGAGCGACGCGATACGTCCGGGGCTCCAAGCACGTCGGCATTACCCGGACGCGATCCGCGTCGATGTAGCCGCCGGCTCGCTGTTTCAAATACTCGTTGCCGACGCTCACGGCATCGGCCGCCTGGAGGGTCGCCCAGAAGCTGGCCAGACGCACCCAACTGTCAGGTCCCTTGTGGCTGTAGCTGTCGCGCTGGAAAAGCGAGTCGTCCACGTCGTAGATGAGCCGTTTGGCGTGGTGACGCAGGAGCCGCAACTGCCACAGGGGCAAGAGTTTACGTTGCAGGATTACGACGTCCGCCCGCAGCCCCCGCCGCAGCAGCGCCAGCCGGTGCAACAGCCCGTGCTCCAGAGGGGCGGCCTCGAGCAACAGCCCCCGCTCGCGCATCGCCCAGGCAAACGCCTCGATCCGATAGCGGTAGCACACGTGATTCAGGCCTTCGACCAGGGCCAGCACCTTCATCGTCGTCCTCCATGACCGCGCGGCGCCGGCGCCGCGGCGCCCACCACCAGGGCCGGATGTTAGCAGATGTCGGCTTGAGGATGAATAGCAATGCGGTCGGATGCGCGGTTCGCCACGGTTCGCAAGTCGCTTTCCGGCCCCAAGCTGGCTTGAACGCGCCGCAAGCGTCTTCCGGGTGGCTGTTGCAGTCGCCCGAAGGGTGGGTAGAATATGGGGGTGGTCGCCATTAGGCAGGGGGAGATGCTATGAGGACACGGATATTGCCGGTGGGGGTGCTGCTGGTGGTCGTGACGCTGGGTTGCGGGAAAAGCACGGGAAAGCCCGGGCCGTTGGCAGGACGGGATGAGGCCATCGCCGCAACCGAGAAACTGAGAGGCAGGGTCGGGTACGATTCGGGGAGTCCGGGAAGGCCCATAATAGAAGTCAGCTATGCCTTTACCGAGGTAACCGACGCGGACCTCGTACACCTCAAAGGGCTGACCTCGCTCCGAAAACTGGAGCTCGCCAGCACGCGTGTCACCGGCGCCGGCCTGGGGTACCTGGAGGGGCTGAGCGGTCTCCAGTGGCTGAACCTCAGTGACACGCGAGTCACCGACCCCGGCCTGGAGCATCTAACCCGGATTATTCAGAATTGCGGGAATCTTTGAGCCTCCGAGCGCATCTAAGTGGTTAGTTGAAAATCACTTCGACTGCAACTCGGAGGCCCAAGATGGATTCGCAGTCTGATTTGCAGGTCAGGTTCGATTTTCTCA
>JAPLNP010000173.1 GCA_026401055.1 Planctomycetia bacterium | reverse complement strand
GAACGGGTCGTCGACCTCGGTGTCGGTCCATGGCATCGACTGCGAGGTTGCCGATCGGCGGGCCGCGATTAGAATGGAAAAGCTCGAATGTCGCCTTTCGCTCCGCGAAAGTAGCGCCGTATCCCCGCTACTTTCGCGGAGCGAAAGGCGACAAATCCTCCGAGTTCGGCGAAAGACCACCCTAGGGGGGGTGTAGGAGATTCGTGGCGACAAGACGACAGCCGCCGCAGCCTAGGAGTGTCTTCTTCTCGCATTCTTGCACCCAGAACTGGAAGAGCCGACTCTGTGAAAAAAGGTATGCTGGAGGAAATGTAGGGGTCGGCCCGTTTTTCGCGCATTTCGCGGAACCTTTGCGCCGGGGCGGCCTCCGTCTAGAATGATTCGTTTGCATGGGAAAAGGTGACAGTCGCCTTTTCCGGTCCCACCACTGAGAAGGAAACGAGCGTTGCTTCGCACTCATACTTGCGGCGAACTGGACCACGGACACATCGGCCGGGAAGTGACCCTGTGCGGTTGGGTGGACACGTGCCGCGACCACAGCGGCGTGCTGTTCGTCGATCTCCGGGACCGATACGGCCGGACGCAGGTCGTTTTCTCGCCGGAAGGCGGCCCGGAGAATATCGAAATCGCCCGATCGCTTCGCAGCGAGTTTGTCATCGCCGTGACGGGAACGGTAGCGCCACGGCCGGAGGGGACGGTCAACCCGAAATTGCGCACGGGCGAAATCGAGGTTCGCGCCCGGCGGGTGACGATCCTCAATCCGAGCCTCACGCCGCCGTTTCAGCCCGGCCAGAAGGATCTGCCGGGCGAAGACCTGCGGCTGAAGCACCGCTACTTGGACCTCCGCCGGTCGGAGATGCAGCGGACGCTCTTCTTGCGGCACCGGATGATCAAGATCATGCGGGACTATTGCGACGAGTTGGGCTTCATCGACGTCGAGACGCCCATCCTCGGACGCAGCACGCCCGAGGGCGCCCGCGACTACCTGGTGCCCAGCCGGGTTCAGCCGGGCATGTTCTACGCGCTGCCGCAGTCGCCCCAGTTGTACAAACAGATTCTCATGATCGCCGGCTACGATCGCTACGTCCAGGTCGCGCGTTGTTTTCGCGACGAAGACCTTCGGGCGGACCGCCAGCCGGAGTTCACCCAGTTGGACCTCGAAATGGCGTTCGTCGAAATGGACGACGTCATCGGGGTGATCGACGGGCTGGTCGCGCGGCTGGCGAAGGAGATATTGGGACGGGAGCTTGCACTGCCTCTTGCGCGGATGACCTACGACGAGGCGATGGAGCGGTTCGGCCACGACGCGCCCGACCTGCGCTTCGGCATGGAAATCATCGACCTGACCGACCTGGCCGGTCAGAGCGAGTTTCGCGTGTTTCGTTCGGTGGTGGACTCGGGCGGCCGAGTTCGGGCGATCAACGCGAAGGGCGCCGCGCCGAGATACTCGCGCAAGGGCATCGACGAACTGGCCGCCTACGTCCAGCAGGATTTCGCCGCCAAGGGCCTCGCCTGGTTCAAGGTCGAGGACGACGGCACGCTCGCGTCGCCGATCGCCAAGAACTTCACGCCCGAGTTGCTCCAGCAGATCGCCCGGCGGACCGAGGCCGCGCCCGGCGACTTGCTCTTGATCGTGGCCGACGAGTTCGAGATCACGTGCAAGGCGCTTTACGGGCTGCGGAAACGCCTGGGGGCGGAGTTGAAGCTTTACGATCCGAAGCAGATGCATTTCTCCTGGGTGGTCGAGTTCCCGATGTTCGCCAAGGACGAGGAGGAGGGCGGCTGGGCGGCGATGCACCATCCGTTCACCTCGCCGCGCCCGCAGGACCGCGAGTTCCTGGCGACCGACCCCGGCCGCTGCCGCGCGCTGGCTTACGATCTGGTGATCAACGGCTCGGAGGCGGGCGGCGGCACGATCCGTATTCACGACCAGCGGCTCCAGTCGCAGGTGTTCGGCCTGTTGGGAATCGACGAAGAAACCGCCCGGCAGCGGTTCGGTTTCTTGCTGGACGCCCTGCAATACGGCGCCCCGCCCCACGGCGGCATCGCCTTGGGAATTGACCGCATGGTGATGCTCTTCGGCGGGCTGACCAACATCCGCGACTGCATCGCGTTTCCCAAGACGCAACGGGCCACCGACCTGATGACGGGGGCGCCGGGCGAGGTCGAAGCCAAACAGTTGCGCGAGCTGGGAATAAAGAACGGCCGTTGACCCCAAACGCGGGAGGATGGAACAATGCGGGGGACTGGTCCATTTTCCGGCCGCAAGACGTGTTTGGCACAAGAAGCGTCGACCGAAAAATGGACCTGTCCCCTTCCGTGCCCCAAACGGGCCTCGTTTTTCGAAAGGAATGACTCTGATGCGTCGAGAAAATGCATGGACGATGGGCCTGGCGGTCTTGTTGATCGCAAGTTGGCTGGGATGTTCGTCGGACACGAAAAAGGGGCAGCCGCGGCCCGGCGTGAAGGCCGCGAAAGCCGGCCCATCGGCGTCGGAAGGCAAAACGGCCCCGCCCGCGAAGCCGCCGGTGGTCGAGCCGCCGCCGGTGCCGACGATCCCCAAGGTCAGCTTGACTGAAGCGCTGGCGGCCACGTGTCTGGTGAAGGTGGGCGACACGTTGCCCGAGGCGACGCTGCCCGACTTGGGCGGCAAGGCTATTGAGCTTCGTTCGCTCCGCGGCGAGAAGCTCACCGTGGTCTGCTTCTGGAAGGCCGACAACCTTTACTCGGTCGAGGAGTTGCGCGAACTGGCGAAAGACGTCGCCGGTCCGTACGCCGCCAAGGGCGTGCGGATCGTCGCCATTGACGAGGGCGACACGCCCCAGGCGGCCGGTGAGAAGTTCCAGTCGACCGGCGCCACGTTCGCCTGTCTATTGGACCCCGACGGGGCCTATTTCAAAAGGGTCGCCACCGAGAAGCTGCCGCGGACGTACCTCGTCGACGCCCAGGGCAAGATCCTCTGGTTCGACATCGAGTATTCGCAGAGCACCCAGCGCGACCTGGTGCAAGCGATCCAGGTGGCGCTGGGAGGGAAATGACCCCTGCTCCTTCATCCGCCGAGACGTCCACCGGCCCGCGCGGGCCATTGCGCGTGGCGATGGCGCAGATTGCGCCGCGGCTGGGGGATCGGGAGTGGAACTTCCGGCTGCACTTGGACCAGATTCGCGCGGCCCGGGCGGCCGACGCGGACCTGGTCGTCTTCCCCGAGCTGTCGCTGACCGGCTATTTCCTCCGCGACATGGTGCCCGACGTGGCGATTCGCGCCGACGGGCCGGAGATCGAGGAGTTGCTCGCGGCGGCCGGGCGGACGGCCGTGGTCGTCGGCTTCGTCGAGGAGTCGCCGCGACACCGGTTCTACAACGCCGCGCTGTACGCCGAGGGCGGCCGCGTCGTCCACGTCCATCGCAAGGTCTACCTGCCCACCTACGGCCTGTTCGACGAGCAGCGCTATTTCGCGGCGGGCGATCGCATTCGGGCGTTCGACACGGCGGGCTTCGGCCGCGTGGGCATCCTCATCTGCGAGGATTTCTGGCACCTCTCGGCCGCCGCCATCATGCAGGCCGAGGAGGTCGACGTGCTCTTGTGCGTGGCCAACTCGCCCGCCCGCGGCGTCCAGGGTCCGAAAATCCGCACCGCCGAGACCTACGACCATCTCGCCCGGACGTTTGCCCAACTGCTCGGCGCGGTGGTGATCGTGGTGAATCGGGTGGGCTTCGAGGACGGGCTGTGCTTCTGGGGCGGCAGCAAGGCGACCGGGCCCGACGGCCGGACCATCGCCGAAGCCCCGATGCTCGACGCGGCCCTGGCGATCGCCGAGTTCGACACCGCCGAACTGCGGCGCCAGCGGCTCATCGCCCCCTTGGCCCGCGACGAGCGGCTGCTGCTGACGATCGAGGAACTCCAGCGAATCAAACGGCTGCGCTATGAAGTCTGAAGACGCCAAGATCGACTTGCGGATCGACCCCGAACTGGTCACCGAGATCCTCACGCGGTTCCTCCGCGAGGAGATCCGCCGGGCCGGTTTCCAGCACGCGGTGGTGGGCGTCTCCGGCGGAATCGACTCGAGCGTCGTCGTCTATCTGGCCGCCCGGTCGCTCGGGCCGGAAAACGTCCTCGCCCTGACCATGCCGTACAAAACCTCGAGCGAGGCGACGCGCAGCGACAGCCGCTCGGTGATCGAGTCCCTGGGCGTGCAGCATCGGGACGTGCCGATCGCCGAGCAGATCGACGACTATTTCGCCCGATTTCCCGACGCCTCGCGGATGCGGCTGGCCAACAAGTGCGCCCGGGAACGGATGACCGTGCTCTACGACCAGAGCGCGGCGTTCGAGGGTCTGGTGCTGGGCACGAGCAACAAGAGCGAGCTGTTGCTGGGCTACGGAACACAGTACGGCGACATGGCCTCGGCGATCAACCCGATCGGCGACCTGTACAAAACGCAGCTTTACCAACTGGCCGCGTACCTGGGCGTGCCCGAGGCGATCCGCGCAAAGACGCCCACCGGCGATCTCTGGGTCGGCCAAACGGACGAGGACGAGTTGGGCTTCACCTACGCCGAAGTCGATCGGCTGTTGGCCTTGATGGTCGACCGCCGCTGGCGCCGGCCGGAGTTGATCGCCACGGGCTTTGCCGCCGAGTTGGTCGACCGCGTGGCGACGCTGGTCCGCCGCAACCACTACAAGCGCCGCATGCCGGTCATCGCGAAGCTCTCCTTCCGCACGATGGATCGCGATTTCCGCTACGCACGCGACTGGGGAACGTAGTGGCCTACAATCGCGGGAGTTCGTCAGCGACGGCCGCGCCGACGTTCATGCCGAACCGGCCGCCCGGCGGACCATCGCCACGAGGTCGGCGGGCGTGAACGGCTTGGCGAGAAACTCGACGTTCGCAAGCCGCTCGATCCGCGCCTCCAGCGAGGGCGACGGGTAGCCGGTGATGAGAATGGTCCGCAGGTTTGGGTTGAGCGACTCGATGGTCTTGGCCACGTCCATACCGTCGTCCGAAGCCTCGAGCATCCAGTCGACGATCAGCACGTCGGGCACAAAATGCTCGACGACCCGCATCGCCTCGGCCCCGGTGGCCGCGGTCTGAACGTCGAACCCTTCCTTGCCGAGAATGATGCTCAGCAATTGCGGGTAATCAGCTTCGTCGTCAACCACCAAGACACGCGCCATGCCGGAACCCTCGTGAACGAGTTCCTTGCTTCCAAAGAAAGAGTACCTTACTGGTTGGACCGCTCCAAAGCAAACCCACTTCGGCTGTGTTTTGGGACCATGAGCGCTCACGATTCCAACCCGTAAGAGTTATCGAACGTAGATTCTCCCGGCAACGATCACCCGAGCAAAACGCGGCGGCGGGTCTTCCGGCAAGACCTCGTAGCCTTTCAACCCCGCGCGGCGTAAATAACGCACCGCTTCGCCCGAGTGACGCATCGGTTCCGACTGCTAAGCGGATCGCCTGGTGGACGAGCCATGCGCGGGCATCCGCCAAAATCATTCGTCACGTTTTTACGTTTCTTTGCGGCGTGGCTCGTCGAACCCGCGCGAGAACAACGGAGGGATTCTCCGAGCGGTGGGAGGTGGCTCCGTCACCGACTGCCCCAGAATCAACTCTCTTTCGGCAGCGCGGGCGTCTGCCACAATCGTCGGCTTCGCCAACTCATTGTCTCTTGGCTCCATCGTTCCCGCACGGTCGATTCCGGGTCCCGGCGCGTTTTCATTTGACAACGCCCGGGCGTGACCTAGACTCCCAGTAGGGGCCACCTCTGTCGAACAGCAGTTGTCGCGGCGGCTCCTCTCTCTTCCAGTCTTTTCCGAGCCCAAAGTCCTCGTCAGAGCGAAACGGCAAACCGATCGCGACGTCGGGACGCAAAGCCGTGGGTCTTCCCCGGGAGATCGCCGGGCTATCGAGGCTGACGCCTACTCATGAGGTGGCCGAGATGCGTAGATCCCATGCGGCCCATTTCTCGTCGTTAAAGTGTCTTTTCCAGCGCAAGGGCTCCATCGTGGTCCTTGCGGCGTTTCTCATGGTATTGATGGTGGCCTGCATCGCGTTTGCGGTTGACTTGGGCTGTTTGTACGTGGCCCGCGGGCAGGCCCAGGGTTGCGCGGACGCCGCGGCGTTGGCGGCCGGGTGGACGATGGCCGGCGACGACCGTATTCGACAGGACTCAGGCAACGCTTTTGCGGCGGCCAGCCGGAAGGCGATCGAGACCGCGGCGTTGGAGGACATCAACCATTCGATCCGACCCGTTGCCGGCGTTCCCTCGATGAGTGTCGTAAGCGAGGTGCTTTTCGGCCGGTTGAACAATCCGGACAATCACGGCGAGGCGTTGTCGTTTCCGCCGCCCAGACAGTGCAACACGGTTCTGGTGCGCGTGGCGTGCACGCCCGAGAGGAACACCCCGGTCCCTCTGTTCTTTGCGCGGATCTTCGGACTACGCACGGCCGGCGTCAAGGCCGAGGCCGCCGCTATTTTCGAGGACCACAACACGGTGGGGTTCCGCGTCACCGAGAACACCCCGAACTGCAGCGTGATGCCGTTCGTGGTCAATCTCAAGGACTGGCAAACCTTCTTGGCCAGTGGAACCGCGGACCATTGGTCCTATAGCCCGGACACGAAGGCGGTCTCGTCGGGGAGCGACGGCATTGCCGAACTGAAGGTCTTTCCGGCGAGCCAGAGTCAGGGCAAGGGCAAGGGGGGCGGGATCACGCCCGGCAACTTCGGCACCGTCGATATCGGGAACAACAACAACGCGGCGCCGGACCTGTGGCGTCAGATTCGGAAAGGCCCTTCGGCCGACGATCTGGCCCACTACGGCGGGACGCTGCAACTCGATCCCGTGACCGGGACGCTGGATCTCAACGGCGACACCGGCATGACCGCGAGCATGAAGAGCGCTCTGGACGATATCATTGGCCTGCCGCGAACCATTCTGCTTTACAGCGACGTGCGAGCGCAAGGCAACGGGACCTGGTTTACGATCTGCGGTTTCGCCGGCGTCCGCGTCGTCAATTTTGACATGACGAGCCAGAACAAGTACATCCTGGTGCAGCCGACGGTGGTCGTCGACGGCACGGCCATCTCGGGAGCATCGGGATCGAGCTACTTCGTCGGCCCGCCCGTCCACCTGGTCCGGTAGGCGGGGCAAGGCTGCCGAAGACCTGCTGGAAGTTCGCGGGCCACCCTATTTTCCGGGCGGCGGGGCGAGCGCCGGGGGCAGCGGCGGGAGACGGTCGGCCGAGAAGCCGACGTCCGTGCCGTCGCTGGCGGCGGAGCGAGCCCAATTCTCCACCGAATCGGACAGCATGTAGTCCAGCGGCGTGCGGGCGTCCAGCGGCGCGGTTGCCTCGGGCAACTGGCGGAAATCGACGCGGCCCCAACGCGAATGGATCTCGTGGTCCGGGAACCAACGCGACTGCCACGCCTCGAACTCCATCGGTTCCGACGGCGTGCTCGGATCCAGGTCGTCCACCTTCCAAAAGACGATGAAGCCCTGGTAGAGATTCCGATCGCCGTTCCACGCGAACAGGGGGCGCGACCCCTCGGGGCTCTTCTCGCCGATCTGCTCGACGAGCGGACTGTCGACCGACGCCATGAGAATGCTGTCCGAGCAGTCCACCTGGGTCGGCAGTTGATACTTGGCGAAGCGGCGGCTGTCCAAGCGGCACAATCCCGCTTCGACCGTGGCGGTCAGGTGCTTCAGTTGGACCTGGATGTCTTGGCCCGGGCCCGGCATCGTGTCCCCGCCCGCGGCCCACAGCAACTGCTCGGTCGTCAATAGCAGTCCATTGGTCCAGGCGAAGTGAACCGGCTGGAGCGCCTCGGCGCGAACGACGACCGCCTCGCCGCGGACGATGCAATCGGTCAGCGTGATCCTCGCGGCCTGCTGAGAAGGCGAGGCGGCTTCCTCGGGCAGCACGTCGGCGCCGGCGGGCGCCTTGACGCGGAAGAAGGCAACCTCCTGGTGGTAGGCGTTGCGGATCGTCAGTGAACACTTCTCGAGCCGAAGCGACTCCGCCCGACCCAATTCCAGCAGCGTCCACCGGTCGGCCGGCACGTCCCGCGGGATGTCCAACTCGACCGCCACGTTCACCAGCGCCAGTTCGCTCCCGGTCAAGCTGAACAACGTGCGGGGATACTTGACCGGGTCGGGGTCGTTGGGACGAAAAACCACCACCGGCTGGAAACCTTGGCCCGCGCGAATGACCAACTTCGCGTTGGGTAATAAAATCGGCTTCTCCTCGCGGCGCCCGTTGTAGCGCAACTCGATGATGTCGCCGCTTTCAGCCGCTCTCGACGCGGCGGCCAGCGTGGCGAAATTCCTCCCACCCACGCCCGCGTCGCCCACCGTCAACACGCCGGAAAGCTTCGGCGGCGCGTCGACCGCGGGCCGCGTTTCGGGCGCGCTCTTGACCGGAAGCAACTCGGACAGCGGCCACGCGCCAAGCGCGAATCCCTCCCGGCCGTCTTGGCCGGCGAGCGTCGCCGCCGTCTCCGGGGACGCGGCAAGGCCGGCCGCATTCCGCTCGGGCCCCAACCCCGCGAAGGGAACCTGATCCGCCAACGCCGGCGCGCCCGGCGACGATGGCGGGCTTGTCCCGCCAGCCGTCGATGCGACACCTTGCTCCGCCGGCGCGGTGGTGGAAGCGGCCGGAGGCGTCGTCGCGGGCAGCGTGGTGGGTGGCGCCGCGGTCGCGCCACCGGTCGGCTCGTCCCGCTTCGAGGGCTCGACGTCCGGCAGGCTCGGCACCAGTTCTTCCGGGGACGCTTGCGCCACGGGCGCGACGACTCGGGGCGAAAGACCCGGCGGCGAGGTCGGCGGCGACGTCCACAGAAAATGAAGCAACGCCACGATGCCCAACAACGCCGCCACCGGGGCCATCCACGGCAGATGCCGCTGCAGGGCCGAAAACGGCCGGGCCCGCGGCGCCATCCACACGAGAAGGCCCGGCGCTTGGGGTCGCATCCCCATGTGCTCCGCCAGCAACTGCAGGTGCTCGACCAACTCCAACGACGTCTGGTAGCGATCGCCGGGGTCCTTGGCCAGCATCTTGCGCATCACGTGCGAGACTTCCTCGGGAAGTTCCGGCCGAAACTGTTGAATGTCCGGCGGCTTGTCGCCTTGGTGCTGCAGGAGTTTTTGCAGCACCGTTCCCTCCGGGAAGGGCGGCCGCCCGGAGAGCATGTAGAAAAACGCGCAGCCGAGCGAGTAGATGTCGCTTCGCACGTCGACGGTTCGGGGGTCCCGGGCCTGTTCGGGAGAAATGTAATCGAACGTCCCCAGCGTCACGCCGCTGGCCGTCAGGTCGTTTTCGGCATCCGTCACGTCGCCGAGCCGCGCCAGACCCAGATCGATCACCTTCGCGCGGCCTTGCGGCGTGATCATCACGTTCGACGGCTTGATGTCGCGATGCACCACGCCGCGCTCGGCGGCATGGGTCAATGCGTCGGCGACCTGCAACGTGTAGCTCAACGCGTCGGCCAGCCGCAACGGCCCGCCACGCTCGACCAATGCGCGGATCGTCTCCCCCTCGATGAACTCGAAGACCAGATAGGGGAAGGTCCGATCCTCGCCGACGTAGAACACGCGGACCACGCTGTCGTGGTCGAGACGAGCGGCCGAACGCGCTTCGTTGCGGAAACGAAGCAGCGTCTCCACGTCGGCCGCGTGCTCCGGCGGCAGAACCTTCAAGGCGACCACCCGGTTGAGTTGCGTGTCCAGCGCCCGGTAGACGCGACCCATCCCTCCACCGCCAATGTAATCGAGCAACTCGTACGGACCGAGCGTGTCGCCCGGAACAAACTTGCCCGCGTCCAGTCGCTCTTCCATCTCCACCTGACCGGGCGACGCAAGCGGCGGGCGACTGGAGATGATCGTCTTCGGGTCGTCGCCCGGCGGCAAAGCGCGGCCGGAATCGCTGGCGCCCGCGGGCAAGGCTGCCTGAGAGCGCGCCACCGAGGATTCACCAGGTCGACTGCTGGAGGTCATATCGCTCATTGATGTTGCCGGGCCGGTACCCGTCGGCGCCGGATCGTCTTCATCCGTTCCGCAAAGAAGCATACCCCGCTGCCCGTCGAGGTCTTCCGCACTCGACAAGGCCGGGCGAACGCCCGAGATGGATAAGAGGTCGATTCCTCATGCGTGGCCCCGGGGCCACCTTCAGCCGGTCGACGCCCATCGAGTCGAGCATGGACGCGCCGGACGACCGCGGAGTTCCATTGTACTTGCTCCGCGGGGTCACATCAATTCGCCACGGTCGGAACCCCCCCACCGAGGTGGTGCATGGCACATTCCCGGGCGCCGGCCGACGTCGATCGAGTTGATTGCACTTCCGGGAGTATTATAATACGGTTTCCTCCGGAAAACGGCTTTCCGGCCGCAACACGGAGCCCACCCACCTCCGAAGTCACTCCATCAAGGACCACCCCCATGAAACCACGGATCCATCGTCGCAACTTCCTGCAGGCCACCGGAGTCGTCGCGGCCGGCTTCGCCCTGAGCGGCGCGGGCGTACGTCCGCTATGGGCAGCCGAACCCCCGAGCGGCGGAGCCCCCCACGCCGACAAACTCGGCTGGCGACTCGGCTGCCAAGCTTACAGCTTCAACCGCTACTCCTTCTTCGAGGCCGTCGAAAAAAACGCCTCCCTCGGCCTCGGCGTCATTGAAGTCTATCCGGGACAAGCGATGAGCAAGGAGAAACCCGACGTTAAGGTCGACGAGGCGATGTCGCCCGAGGTTCGCGCGGAAGTCAAGAAGCGTCTCGCCGACGCCGGGGTCAAGATGGTCGGCTACGGTGTTTGCGGGCTTTCCAAAGACGAGGCGGTTTCTCGAAAGACCTTCGAGTTCGCCAAGGATATGGGCGTCGAAACGTTGATCTCGGAGCCCGAGCCCGATGCCTTCGACGTCCTCGAGAAGCTTTGCGACGAGTACCAGATCAACATGGCGCTGCACAACCACCCGCAGCCGTCGAAGTACTGGAACTACAAGACCGTGCTGGAGGTCTGCAAAGGCCGTGGCAAGCGGATCGGCTCCTGCGCGGACACGGGCCACTGGATGCGCTCGGACATCAACCCGCTGGAAGCCATCAAGGCCCTGGAAGGCCGAATCATCTCGCTGCACTTCAAGGACCTGAATCAGTATGGCCGCGAGGCGCACGATGTGCCTTGGGGGACGGGCAAGGCGAACGTCCGCGACCTTCTGATCGAACTCGATCGTCAGAAGTTCCGGGGCGTTTTCTCGATCGAGTACGAGCACAACTGGACGACGTCCGTGCCGGAGATCGCCCATGGCGTGGGCTACTTCGACGGCGTCGCCGCCGAACTGTTGGCGAAGAAGTAAGGCCCGATGTGGGAGGCAACTCCGTCGCCGACACGAACCCCGCCTTTATGGTGGGGTTTTTGTTGCGCCGCGAGGGGCATCCCATACTGGACACTTTGGAATTAAGACAAAGTCAAGTGCTCGCATCTTGGGCAGCCCAAGAAGTTGGCACGGATGCCCACAAATCGGGCAGTCTGCCAGCAATGATGTAACTGCTTGCACGAAAAGGAGATCCGCCCAGACGGTTGACCGCCCCCGCACGATAGGGCCGGCCCGACGAACGAAGTCGGTGGCCGTCGTTCACTACTATCTCCGGCTTATTGGGGGAGTCCTAACGTGGAAAGATCCGACAACGGAAACATCATCCCATTGGAGATCCGGGGGGGAGTCGGCTGGACCGCCAGGCAAGTCGAGCGGATCGCCCGCGAAATCTACGACCATAACCCCGACTGGGCGGTCTTCTATCGCGACGTCCTGGGACTGGACGGGATCGTCCGCCGGGCGTTCGACACCTCCGAGGCCCTGGCCGAGTTTGAGAGGACCGAGAGCTACGAGGAGATTCTCAAGCTGCTGACCCAGCTCCGCGCGAGGCCTCCCCTGCCGCCGGACAAGCAGGAGCCGAGCCGCGTGATCACCGTCCGGCTGCCCCGGGCCATTCACGAGGCGCTCCGCGAGGAGGCCTACGAGCGCCACACCAGCATGAACAAGCTCTGCGTTTCGAAGCTGTTGCAGTTCATCGACAAGAAATTGGTACCCACGGATGGCTACAAGCTCCCGCCACAAGCGGAGCGACCAGAAGAAGAGGCACAGCAAGAAAGGGACGCAGTAGACCTGTAAGCCGGGTCCTGTCCCCACGCGACAAGCGCCGCATGGGCGATGGCCATTTATCTAGGAGGCCGATTGCTCGACCCCTCAAGCGGTCTACCCGGAAGTCGACAGCGGGCCGGACCAGCCCGCGGGCCGAATCCGAGAGACATGTCCCCCGGCTCGGCCGCAGCTCCCTGTTTGACCTTGCTCCTGGTGGGGTTTGCCGAGCCAGGCTGGTCACCCAACCTGCTGGTGAGCTCTTACCTCACCGTTTCACCCTTACCGCGCGGACGGATGTCCGCGCGGCGGTTTACTTTCTGTTGCACTTTCCCTGGCCTCGCGGCCGGTGGGCGTTACCCATCACCGTGTCCTTCGGAGCCCGGACTTTCCTCCCGCCAGGCCCCCCGAGCCGATATGGCGACTCGCCAGGAGCACGGCCGGCGACCATCCGGTCTACTGCGGTCCCTAATACAACCATAGCCCGGCGGAGCCGGCGAGAGAAGGCCCCCGTGGACGGGCACGCGGCGGATGGGCACGCGGCGGATGGGCACGCGGCGGATGGAGGGCCACGCTCCGTCGTGGCCGAAATTCTGCCGCACAGGAACAGACACCTCAGACGCGACGGAGCGCGTCCCTCCTGGCATTGCGGATCGGCCCGCCCTCTTGCGGCCCTCTTGCGCGGCAGCTACACTCGCGGGAGTGGGAATTGGGACAATGGATGAATGGGACTTGCCGCGAAAGGAGGTGCACAATGGGGGCCATTGCTGAAGCAATCGTGAATTATGCCCGGCCACTGTTTGATGCGACCGATGGGTCCATTGACGCAATGAACCGTGCGATGGCACTCGCTCAGGTGTGCTGGAACCTTGCGATCTTGCCGGAGGACGGGCGGGATGCGGCAATCGACGAGATGAAGCGCAGCTTGGAGATGACGGATGAGGAGTTCGCCGAATTTCGGCAGCACCTCATCCTTCCCATGATCGAGCGTCATCACGAGATGTTTCCAAAACTGCACATGCGTTCAAAGCCAACAGACAACGCCGTCAGCGTCGTGCCTTCACCAACGAAGGACCGCCCAGGCACGGGTCGTAATGCTCCTTGTCCGTGTGGCAGTGGGCGCAAATACAAGCGGTGTTGCGGCGCGCCGGGCGCCTCAGGCTCGGCCGGTGTCTGACGGCGCGACGAGATCGCCTTTCCGACGCCGGCCCGGTGGCCTGATTCTATTGCCAGTACCGGCGGAGTTGGGTGTTATGGCCACGCTTGCGTGGCCATGCAGTGCGCGTCGGAAAGAATGTCCTCACCACCGTGAGCACCGCCCTCAGTGGGAATAGCCGCGACACATGTGCATGCAAGCGTGGACATGGCACCCGGCAGCGATTCCATTGTTGGGAATACGTTGGGGAACCCCGCTGACAATGCCCCGGCCGAACCCCAGAGCGGACCATCCGGCGGCCGTGGCGGCGTGACCCGTCTTTACAATCCAGGTTTGCGCAGAACGGCCTTAACAAACTCCGGGAGGGGCTGGTCTGCCTTCTTTGCCCGCTGTGCAAGTTGGTCAAACTCACGGGTTTCCTCATCCGTCCATGTTACGTCAAGGCGGCGGATTGGCCGCAACGCAACATGCTTATAGTTTTCTGGATTGGCCCAATAGCACGTCTGGCAAACCTTGACTTGCTTGTCGTCGGTCCAATTCGTGCAATGCTCACAAGACCACGATTTCACCCGATTGCAAGAACCACAGATTAGCTGGAATTCGTCGGCTGCGCTTTCGCCCCCACCCTCCCCGCCAACCTCATACGGCACCCGATGGTCAACCTGCAAATAGCGGGCTTCGTATTCCGTCAAGCACACGCCGCACTTGCAGCCGGACCGCACAACCATCAATGCCTCAGAATTCCTTGGAGAAAACCTTGCGGCCAGAAAGTGTGCCCGAGCGAATCAGGGACGGATCAGCAAAACGATAAGCTGCTATGCTCTTGCCTTGGGTTCCCGCTATGCGATAGGTTTCAAGCGGTATTCCTTGCTCTCGCACGTCACGGGCGGCGCGTGGCGGGTGGTCATAGCCGTATTGGGTTTTCAATTCCTCCGTGGTGATATGGCCATGTTTCAAGATATGGTCAATGACCGTCTTGGCACGCTTGGCAGTAACAGTCTTGGCTTTCTTGATGAACCATTCCGGCAAGTCTTGTGGCACCATTGGTAATCCTTTACCTTTGGCAATCCCTCACCACGCAAATTCCATTTGCGGCTTCTTATTCTTCTTGGAGGAGATTGCTTTGGCCAAAGCGGATGAAAGATAGAGCGATTCGTAAGTATCGTGGTCCCTACCCAACAGTGTCGCCTGAGTTGACCGCCCCGCGTGGACTTCGATATGGACCAAATTCAAGTATGTTGGCAGTAGTTCCCCGTAGGTTTTCTCGCCTGTCCGCCCGTCATAGCTCACAACGTACATGCACCCTTTGTCATTCAGTGCGGCTAGGCTGTCGCAAAACTCCCGGTGGTCGATCTTGGGGCAGTATCGGTTGTCACGATTCCGGCACACACCTTGATAGGGCGGGTCCATGTAGACTAGATCGGCTGAATTGCAGTTTGCCAGCACTTCCCGATAGTCGCAAGCGCTGATCTCTGTTCGCCCTTGTAAGAGCGCTGAGGCCCCGACAATCCGCTCTCGCATTGTGTCGGGGTGTGCGCCTTTGCGGCGGTTGTCCGGGCTGTTGTTGAACTCACCACCACCGTTGTAGCGAATAGCCGCCTTCACGCACCGTGCCAATAAGTAGAGGAAGTACTCAGGCTTATGAGTCTCGTTGAATTTCCTGCGGACGGAATCGTAATACTCGCGTTCGCGTCCAAGTTGCGCCTGCCAGAGCGTTCGGTACTTTGTCGCCAGACCTTCTGGTTTCTCGATAATGTCGCGCCACAGGTCGATTACCGGCGTGTGTGCGTCGTTAATCAGGAACCGATCCGCCAAGCCGCGGTGGGCAACCGCTAACGAGATAGCGGCCGAACCCGCAAACGGCTCAACAAGACGGGTACTATGGGGCGGAAAGTAAGAAAGGATAAGCGGCGCAAGATTGCGCTTGCTGCCCTGATAGGGTAGAGGGTGGGGTACGTTCAAACGTCTGTAATCCTTCACAGTCTCATTCATGGTCAAGGTCAATGATATTGGCTCTGCGAACGTGGGTCAATGCGTTCTCTGACGGGAAATAGTGTACAACTGAATAACGCTACCGCTTGTGTGTGACGATGAATCTGATACAATATAGGGACTTGTAGCTCCGGTGGAACCGGTCGGATGGTATATCTGAGGAAGGATCGACAACCGAAAGGACTACCGTCCTGTTGGTTTTCTTTTTGGACCTAAACGTCTATTTGTCAGTGAAGGGAGCATTCATGGAACCCTACAAGAATCTCAGCGGAGACTCTGGCGTCGTCCAATACGAAACGGGCACCGATTTTATTAAGGTTCGCTTCAAGGGCAACTCCAAGGTCTACGTCTATGACCATGCAAGAGCCGGCGTGACCCACGTCGCGCAACTGAAATCTCTGGCCATAGGCGGGCGCGGCCTCGCTACGTACATCAGTCAGAACGTAAGAGACAAATACTCACGGATTGAATGATTGGTAGGGAGTCCAGGGCGATCGCTTTCAAGTATTGGACTTATCCCCTTTTCAACTCTTTCAGGGCGTGCCACCCTTCGGCTCGGAGCCAGTCCCCTTTTTCTCCAGGCCATCGAGGAACCGGGCGAGCGACTCGTAATACTCCGCGCCTTGCGAATCGTTGTGGTCGCGGCCTTCGAGGGGGATGAATTGTTTGGGCTCGTTGGCGGCCTCGAACAGACGCCGGCCCATCGCATAGGGAACGATCGTGTCGGCGGTGCCGTGGCTCTCGAGCAAGGGGCCATGGTAGTCGCCGATCTTGGCCGCCGCGTCGAGTTGCGTCCGGAGCAGCAGTCGCAGTGGCAGCCCGCCGTAAAGTTGGGACGCCATGTCCGGCACCGACGTAAACGTGCTCTCCAGCACCAGGGCCCTCGCGCCGTCGCGAGCGGCCAGGTCGACGGCCACCGCGCCGCCGAGCGATCGGCCCAGCAACACGATTTCCTTCTCCGGAATGCCCTCCCGCCCGGCCAGCCACGCCCTGGCCGCCCGGGCGTCTTGCAGGACCCCCGGTTCGTCGGGCTTCCCCTCGCTTCGTCCGTAGCCGCGGTAGTCGAAGATCAGCACGGCGGCGCCGACCCGCTCGTGCAGCGTCCGGAGCATGTCGGCGCGATGCGTGATGTTGCCGGCGTTTCCGTGGCAAAACAGGATCACCGCCCGGGGACGCTCGTGCGGGACGTACCAGCCGTGCAGCCGAGTGCCGTCGTCGGCCTGGAACCAGGCGTCTTCCCAGGGGAAGCCTTGCGGTCGCCAATCGCCCTCGGGATAGCGCGAGGGGAAGAAGATGAACGACTCTTCAAAAATCATGGCCAGCACCAGGATCACCAGGCAGGCCGCGGGCAACACCAGCAGCCACCGCCACCGGAACCGATACCAGGGCAATTGGATCTTATTCGCGTTCATTCGCGCTCGTTCGCGGTTGCCCCCGGATCGCTCCGTCCTTGGCCGTCAACAGAAACGACCTCGCGCCGGCGTCAAGCGGCGCGAGGTCGGTTTTTGCAGGCGGCGCGACCAACGGCGACGGGCCGAATCACTTGCCTTTGAATTGGTAGTTCGGATTGCGGATGTCGAAATCGGCGTCGGTGAAGCCGTTGTTGAGCTTCAGGTCCAGGTAGGTATACTCCTCGATCAACTGCGGCTCCGCGCCTTGTTCTTTCGGCCAATCGTAGGCTTCGTAGCGGATGGGCAGGTTGTACTGCTGGTCGACGTAGATTCGGGCGAGGTGGAACATGAAGTTGCGCCGCGGCACGGGGTGGACCACCTGGATGCACGTGCAGGGGCGAGAGCCGACCTTCGCGTCATCGGAGAACTGGACCTCGCACTCGCCGGACTTGGTGTCGTTGCCGCCGACTTCCAGCAGCCGCTGAACGAGGTTTCTGATGCCCAGTTCGGTGATCGGGTATTTCTGGCCTTGCATGGCCAACATGCTCGTCGGCAGGAGCGAGACCGTGCCGACGAGCGTCTGGCGCAGCCCGGTCGGGTGCGCCCACATCTTGCCGTCGTTGGCCCCGTCGATGTAGATCACTTCCTGGCCCTTGAGGTTGGCGGGCCGGAGGAAACACATGTAAACGCTAAACGGTTTGTGCCGGACTTTGATGAACATCCACTCCTGGTTGCCCACCGTCCCGCCAACCTGCTCGCGCTTCACGAGCACGGCGGAGTAGTCCTGAAGCTGGTCCATCTGCTGGAGCCCCTGCTGGGCCCAGCGCAAGGCGGGCATCAACGGATGCTCGCCGGGGCGCTGCTCGATCGCGATGGGCGACGCGGCCGGCGGCGACGTTCGCTCGGCGACGCGGTAAGGCAGCTGCGTCTGAGGCCGTGCCTGTTGAGGACGGGTGCTCTGCCGCGGGGGCGGATACGCCTGCTGCTGTTGCTGCGGCGGACGATAGCCGGGACTCACCGGTTGCAGAGGAACCTGGGCGGCCGCGCCGGGCGCAAGCACGCCGCAGATTGCCAGAAACGCTACACATCCATGCCGGGCGAAACTCATCGAAATCAATCCCCCTATCGGAGTCTCATTTGGCACAGCCGCCCTCGGCCGTGTCGGACGATTCTGCACAGCCGAGGGCGGCCGTGCCACACGCGAACAACCGTGCAACTCACGTGCCGGGTCGGCACCGACGCAGGTCGTCACGCGGTCGGCCCCTCACGCGATCCCTGCTTTCTCGGAAAATAACGCGGCATCATCTTCGGCGACGGCCTACCCCTTCGTCAACGTTATCGCCTATTGTATTGGATAGAATTACAATGTTCCATTCAACCGCATCTATCTTACCCAATCGTTACTCACCCGGGGAGAGCAGTCTTGAGCCAGCAGAAAATCGACATCGCGACAATTGTCTCGACACTTTTTGGAGAAAATACGTTCGTCGCCCGACTTATGGGGGGAAGCCAATGCGTGGTGATCGACCCGGGCTTGGAGCCGGAGAAGGTGATTCATTATCTGGACGCGCGTCATTTGACGCCCGCCGCCATCCTGAACACGCACGGCCACGCCGATCACATCGCGGGCAACGCGGCGCTCAAAGATCGCTGGCCCGACTGCCCCCTGGTTATCGGAGCGGGGGACGCCGAGAAGCTGACCGATCCACGGTCGAATCTGTCGGCGGGGTTCGGCATGTCCGTCGTCAGTCCGCCGGCCGACGTCACGGTCGACGAGGGCGACGTCTACTCCGCGGCGGGGTTGGACCTGGAGGTTAGGGCCATTCCGGGTCACTCGGCGGGGCACGTCGTGTTCCTCTACACCGCCCAGCAGCCGGCGACCGTCTTCGTGGGTGACGTAATTTTTGCCGGCGGCATCGGCCGAGCCAATTTCCCCGACGGCGATCCTCGACGGCTCATCGAGGGGATCCGCGAGAAGCTGTTCACCCTGCCGGACGCGACAATTCTCCTGCCCGGTCATGGCCCCGCGACCACCGTGGGACGGGAGAAACGCGACAACCCGTGGGTGGGGCTGGGGGGCGCGTTTGATTGACCGCGCCATGGGCCGGGCTATAATCAAGAATGGGATGGTGGGACTCGCTGCGCTCGGCCCTACAGAGTTGATCGAGGACGCAATTGATGGCAATCCAGGTCCAGTGTACCCATTGCGCTCGCGACTTTCAGGTGCGAGATGACTTGGCGGGCAAGCAGGTGAAGTGTCCCTGCGGCAGCGCGATTGCGGTGCCGGCCAAGTCCGCGCTGGTGAACCTGCTGGATGAAGAGTTGGACATCAAGGTCAATCCGGTCGTGTGCACGACGCCGCAGGAATGGGCCAAGGCGGCCGGAGCGTCGCCGGAAGTGGCCGAAATGTTGAAGAAGCGGATCTCGACCGGCGCGACGGGCAACGCCAACTTCATGTTGGGGCTGACCGCGGGCATCGCCGTGCTCATGCTAATCATCGGCCTGGCGGTGGCATTCTTCTTCCGCGGGTAACGTCGGATTGGCGGCGGCCTGCCGAGCGGTCGGCGCCGGTCGCTTGTAGGCCGGGGGACCGATGACCGTCTCGATCTCGTGTTCTTCGAGGGTTTCTTCCCTCTCCAGCGCGGAGGCCAACAGGTCGAGCTTGTCGCGGTGCTTGCGGAGGCTCTGTTCGGCCTTGTCGGCGGCCTCGCGGAGGATGCGAACGATCTCCTCGTCGATCACCTGGGCGGTATGCTCGCTGAAATGGCGAGGCTCGGCCATCTCCTTGCCCAGGAAGGGGTGGTCATCGCCGACGTGGAAGGCGACCGGTCCGAGCCGCTCGCTCATGCCCCATTGGGTGACCATCCGTCGCGCCAGCTCGGTTGCTTGTCTCAGGTCGTTTTCGGCGCCGGCGCTGTACTCGTCGAAGACGAGCTTTTCGGCCGCCCGACCGCCGAGGACGAACACCAGTCGCGCGTGCAGTTCGCTTTCGCTGATGTTGACGCGATCTTCCTCGGGCAGGAGTTGGGTGATTCCCAGCGCGCGGCCTCGGGGGATGATCGTGACCTTGTGGACCCGTTCGGCGCCCTCGGCGAGCCATCCCAGCAGGGCGTGGCCCGATTCGTGGTACGCCGTCATCGACTTCTCCTTGCCGACGAGGACTTCCTCGCGTTTGGCGCCCATGAGGACGCGGTCTCGGGCGTGCTCGAAATCGGACATATCGACGGCGTCCTTGCCGCTGCGGGTGGCGAACAGGGCCGCTTCGTTCACGAGGTTCCGAATATCGGCGCCGGTGAGTCCGACGCTGCCGGCGGCCAGGCGGTCGAAGTCGATGTCGTCGGCCAGGGGAACATTCCTTGCGTGGACCTTGAAGATAGCCAGCCGGCCCTTGTAAGTGGGACGATCGACCGCGATGTGCCGATCGAATCGGCCGGGCCGCAGCAGCGCCGGATCGAGCACGTCGGGCCGATTGGTGGCGGCCATGACGATCACCGATTCGTTCTGTGTGAAGCCGTCCATCTCGCTGAGAATCTGGTTGAGCGTCTGTTCGCGCTCGTCGTGCCCGCCGCCCAGGCCCGTCCCGCGATGGCGGCCCACGGCGTCGATTTCGTCGATGAACAGGATGGCGGGGGCGGCGGCCTTGGCGTTGGCGAACATGTCGCGGACGCGGCTGGCGCCCA